>NZ_JAVDVH010000017.1:0-56591 GCF_031456775.1 Acinetobacter sp. 3657
GGCAATCTAGAAGATGGAGACGAAGTTACTGCGGTTGCAACAGACCCAGCAGGCAACAGCTCTGATCCAGCAACAGCGATTGTAGATGCGACAGCTCCAGTGGTCACGCTTGATGAAGTGGTCACCAACGACAACACCCCTGAATTGACAGGCACAATTGATGATCCTGAAGCAACAGTAGTTGTCACCATTGATGGTGTTGATTACGAAGCAGTGAACAATGGCGATGGCACATGGACACTTGCGGATGATGTTGTTGCAGAACTAGCAGATGGTGATCACGAAGTTACAGTTACTGCAACAGATGCAGCGGGTAACGAAGGCAGCACCACTGGTACGATCACGATTGACACAGTTGCGCCAGACGCACCAGTGATTGATCCAATCAATGGCACTGATCCGATTACGGGTACAGCAGAACCTGGTACGACAGTTACAGTGACCTTCCCAGACGGCAGCGAAGCAGAAGCGGTTGTTGACGAAGATGGTAACTGGAGTGTTCCAAACCCAGGCAATCTAGTAGACGGAGACGAAGTTACTGCGGTTGCAACAGACCCAGCAGGCAACACCTCTGATCCAGCAACAGCGATTGTGGATACAACCCCACCTTTAATTGCATTCGACAATGTGGATGATGCGTTTGTTAATGCTCTACCGTTGCAAGTTGGAGATGATGTTTCAGTGGGTAGTCATACTTACTTGTTACTCGCTTCTCTAGCAGGGCTTGATCTACAGCTTGGCTCGGCAGGCATTGGTTTCAACATTGATGAAGGTCATACAGGTGATATGACGTTCAACTACAGTGCACTGATTAGTGCGGATGCGTTGGCTGACTATGTACTTGTTCTTCAAAAATTTGATGAAGAAACAGGACAATGGACTGCAGTGACTGGTCCAGGTCAAGCTGATCTATTGAGCTTGTCATTGTTTGGTGGTACTACAGTAACGGTTGATGGACTTGAAGAAGGTCAATACCGTGCCTTCATGGCCTTTGATGGATTGCTTGGCGTAGGATTGCTAGGTACTTTGTCAGGAACTGCAGATCTTTACGATCAATCACAAATTGGTGGTTATGAAGTTATAGCCGCTGAAGGTAACGTCATTACTGATGCTGGTATTGATGGTGACGTTGATGTTATTACAGACACCACCGTTGTCAGTATGGTAAATGGTGTAGCCGTAGTAGATGGTGGAACAACCATTGATGGAACCTATGGTACCTTGGTGATCAATCCAGATGGCAGTTATACCTACACACCATTTAGTGGTGATGCAGGTTTAGGTCAAGTGGATCCATTTGTTTATACCTTATTTGATCCTGTAACAGGCCAAACTGCAAGTGCAACCCTCTATCTACATATAGATAGTGATGATGTCGATATGACATGGAACCCAGCAGATCCATCTCAACCTGCAACAGTAGATATTGTTGCAACAGATGATCTGAATGTTGCAGAAATCAATCCACAAGCATTGCTTGTCGGTGATGATATTCCATCAGGTAGTCATACTTACTTGTTACTTACTTCTCTAGCTGGTCTAGATTTACAAGTAGGTTCAGCAGGTATCAACTTCAATATTGATGACGGTCATACTGGTGATATGACATTCAACTACAGTGCATTGATTAGTGGAGATTTATTAGCAGACTACGTACTGTGTATTCAGAAGTTTGATGAAGAAACAGGACAATGGACTTCGATCACAGGTTCAGGTGATGCTGATCTGTTGAGTTTGGCACTGTTCGGTGGAACAACGATCACTGTTGATGGACTTGAGGCTGGTCAATACCGCGCCTTCATGGCCTTCGATGGATTGTTTGGCTTAGGTTTAGTAGGCACCTTGTCTGCAACCATGGATCTTTATGATCAATCGCAAGTTGGTGGTTATGAAGTGGTAGCGGCATCAGGTAATGTCATTACTGATGATGGTATTGATGGTAATGCCGATGTTACGACACCATTTACGACTGTTAGCAGTGTCAATGGCGTAGCAGTTGTTGCTGGTGGAACAACCATAGACGGCACTTACGGTACCTTGGTCATTCAACCAAACGGAAGCTACACCTATACACCGTTCAATGATGTAACTGGCTTAGGTCAAGTGGATCAATTCACTTATACCTTATCGGATCCTATTGGTGGAGCTGATGCGGCAAGTGCAACGCTGTACTTCCATATCGATAGTAGTGTTGTAGATATGACTTGGAATCCAGCGGATCCATCAGAACCTGCAACATTCACATTTACTGCAACCGATGATGTCGATACTGCATCACTGTTGATGGTAAATGAAGTGGACAATGACTACTTTAATGCCTCGGCTTCATTGTTAGGTATTTTAGCAACCACACAGACCTATACGTCAGGCACATTCACATTAGATTCTAATATGGATGCGAATGGATTGATTACAGTTAACTCTTTGGCAACTGCAGGAAGTGTTAACATTAATTTAAATCTACAGATGAATATAGGTGGTGTTTGGACAACAGTAGCGAATGATAATTACTCTGGAATAATCTCGTTACTTGGTACTTTGGCATCACTAGATCTATCTACTTTAGATCTAGCTGCTGGAACCTACCGTATCCAAACTACGATGCAACAACCATTGTTCGGTGGATTGGCAGCATTAGTTGGTATCAATACTGATGTAAATGTTACTTATCTTGACCAGTTTGTAGTAGCTGACACAATTGTTGCTGAAGGTAATATCTTCGGTAATGATTCAACAGGTTCTACATTCACTCAACTACAAGTAACAGATGCAAATGGCAATGTAATCGATGTTTCATATGGCACTGTGATCGAAGGCCTACATGGTAATCTAGTGATTAGTGCAAATGGTGATTACACTTATACACCAACATCGGGTACTACCGGTGGCAGTGAAAGCTTCAGTTATACCTTGACTCACTTGAATGGTGAAACAGTGACAGCAACATTGAACATCAATGTTGGTTACACGATCCAAGGCAGTACAGGTAATGACATCATTACTGACAGTGCTGGTGATGATCTGATCTATGCGGGAGCAGGAAATGATACGATCAATACTGCAAATGGTGGTTCTGATACCTTAATCTTTGATCTGTTGAATGCTGCAGATGGTACAGGTGGAAATGGAAGTGATACTTGGGAGAATTTCCATGTTGGAGATACTTCTATAGATGGTGAAGCTGATAAGATTGATATCAGTGATCTGTTGATTGGTTACGCTGGTGATGGAAGTGAAGCATCCCTAAGCGCTTATGTGAATGTCACCTTCGATGGTACTGATACGATTATTAGTATAGATCGAGACGGTGGGGCTGGAGTACATAGCTCAACAGAGCTTCTTACATTGAAAAATGTAGATACCTCTTTAGATGAGCTACTACAAAACAATCAGCTTTTGTTCTAATCTAAATTGATCAAAAAAGAGGACCTTCGGGTCCTCTTTTTTTTAATAAAAAAAGTAAACGCATATTTTAAAATCAGTGTTATATGCTATATTTTGAATCAGGATAAATGTTTATAAACAATAAAGTGGAAGATATGACCGTTCAAACTTATAATGAACTACAAGACTTTAAAAAAAATTTAGAGAAGTGGATTGATGAACAAATACAAAGTAATAAAATAAATCAACAAGCCTATTGTATTTTTTTATCTTATGGAGATAGCAACCAAAGGTGTAACGTTTGGAATAATGTAGACACTAATATTAAGTTGGTTGTAAAAAGATTGTTGAGCTTTATAGAAAAAATCTTTGAGAAAAATAAGAAACTACTTAAGTTTATAAAAATTGATTTTGCGCATAACGTAGAAAAACAGCCTTGGCCAAGTGTTGTTTATCAAGTCATCAACCAAGAGCATAATAATCATTTTCGTAAAGGTATTAGCTTGGATGAAAACTTCAATATTGCTTTTATGGAACAAGAGATTTATGGTCGGGCAATTATACGAGGATTGCGCTATGATCAAGCCAATTTCTTTGATGAACAAAATCTAAATAATGCGATCAAGAAAAAATATCCAAATATTCAGAAAAAAATTACCTTAGATCAACTTCAATTTGTATGGACCTTTGAAACCTACGGTGCTATTTATGAAGCCAATCAATTTGTAGAGTTACAAAGTGGTGACTGTCAGAATGGTGTTAGGGTGTTAACTGAGAATAAAAAAGAGCATTTAACGAGCTTAGTTGAAAACAATGCAAATTTTTTATATCAGCAAATTCAGGAAAATGGACGTTTTATTTACGGTTATTTCCCTGCTTTTGATCGTGAGTTAAAAAGCTATAATACGGTACGTCATTGTACTTCTGTATATGCTTTGATAGAAAGTTTTGAGGTAAAAGAACAAAAAGAATATTGGGAAAAAATATACAAAGCCATTCAATATGCGATAGATACTTTCTATCGAGAAAAACAAGAAAATGTCGCATTTATGATTGATGGGGAAAAAGACCAAGAAATTAAATTAGGGTCAAATGCGGCTGCAATTTTGATGTTCACGAAATATCAGGAGCTTACCCAAGATGATCGCTATCAAAAATACGCAGAGGCAATTGCCAATGGCATTTTAGCAATGATCGATGCAGAAGGGCAGACCACACATGTATTACATTACCCAAGTTATGAAATAAAAGAAAAATTCCGTATCGTTTATTATGATGGAGAAGCCGCATTAGCATTATTACGTTTATATCAACTTAACCATGATGAAAAATTATTGGCTACAGTAAAATTAATGTTCGAGCATTTTATTGAAAAAAAATATGATAAATACCATGACCATTGGTTGAGTTATTGTACCAATGAATTAACAAAAATATGTCCTGAAGAAAAATACTTTCAATTTGGTCTGAATAATTATTTAAAACATATGAATTTCATTAAAAATAGAAAAACGGCTTACGCAACATTTCTAGAGATGTTAATGTCTGCCTATAAGATGGTCAACCGTTTAGAAGAACAAGGATATAAAGATCTATACGACAAAGCTGAATTTGAAAAATTAAAAGAACTGATTGAAATAAGAAGTGAATTTCAGCGGAGTGGTTTCTTTTATCCGGAAGTTGCAATGTATATGGAACGACCAGATAAAATGTTAAATGCATTTTATGTGCGTCATGACCGTTTTAGAACACGTATAGATGATCAAGAACATAATTTATCTGGATATGTTGCCTATGTAAATTATTTTAAAGATGGTGGGTATCTTGTTGCTAAATAAAGATATGATAGAAAAAATAATACCAGGTACTTGGTATAGAGAACCCCAAGAGAATTGGTGTGTAAAACATATTTCAGAGAATAAATTAAATTGTAAAAAAGACGAAACGCTCTTTATTGCTATGGATAAAGAAACGTGGCTAAAAGGAACTGGAAATACTGGAGTTTACGCAAAATGGATTGATACGCATGAGCTAGTTCATACCTTTTCAGATCATGTAAAAGGGGTGATTGCTCAACGTCCTGTTCCAGAGTTACCTGAACATATTCCACAATATATCGTAGAAAATTCATACGATTTTATTAGTGGTTGCGCAGAACATACAAGAAATAATATAAACAGTAAAACGATTGCAATTACTGGAACTGTTGGAAAAAGTAGTACCAAGAACTATTTAAATATGTTGTTGCAAGCTTATGGTTCAACTTATGCAACGATTGGAAACCATAACTCAAGAACAGGCGTAAAATTGACGATATCAAATGCCATGTTTGAACCAGATTATTTGATTATCGAAACTGCAATGTCTGCATTATGGGTGAAAAGTGGTGGTATTAGTCATTTATCACGGCCAGATATTGCGATTATTACCGAAATTGGTGTAGGTCAGAAGGGGTGTGATGAAGATAAAACTGCAGATTTTAAGAGTCGAATTGCTGATGGTTTAAGTAAAAATGGTTTGGTTATATTAAATCGAGATATAAAAAACTATGCTCAGTTAGTTCAGTATGTTCATCGTTATAGCAAAAATATTTTAAGTTATGGTCAACATGTTGATGCTGATATTCGTTTAGAACGAGTAGAAGATGGCTTTACTGTTCAAATAAAAGAAGAAAAACACCATGTTCAGATAGATCATTATGTAGATGATGGTACATTAAGTAATATGACAGCATCGTTAGCCACGTTATATGCACTCGATCTTGATTTAAATAAAGTTTTGAAATTATTTAATAAGATAAACAATAAGGACTCGACATTAGCAGTCTCTTGTATTAAAGATAAAGATGCTTACTTAATTGATGATACTTATAATGCAGAATATCTTTCGATGCTTAATGCGTTTAAGTTCTGTCACAATAAATTTAAGAATAATAGAAAGATATTGATCGTTGGAGATATTATTAATTTAGCTGATAAGTCTAGAGAGGTTCATGAGGGTTTACTTAGCCCAATACTTGAAAATGAATTCGAACAGATCGCTACTTTTGGTAAGGATACATTTTACTTAAATCAACTTTTGCCCAAAGATCGAAATTTGGGGCATTTTACTGATGCAAAGCAATGCGCCAAACAAGTCAGAAGTATTTTGCAAGTAAATGATGTTGTACTTGTTAAAGGCTCAAGACGAAACTCAACCATTGCGACGATCCCTAGTCTGATTGCTGTTCCAGAACCAGCGAGTACTCAACTAAACAATAATTTTAATCAATATGTGGCTGCAAATTTATCTCATTCGAATTTTTCAGAAGAAATATGGCAGACTAAAACAGAGTATGGGATTGGTCCACTCGTTTTAATTTATTTGGCTTTAAGGAAATATGCTTTAGACGAAGTTCAATTGAATTCGATTTATAAAGTCACTGCAAATGTAAATAGGGAAGCAAAAGGAAACAATGCTTTAGGATTGTTTTTAGGGGAAAGTTACTATTTCTGTCAAATACTACAATATGCAATTTTGACACAAAAACCAGACTGTATTTTAGCGCTTGCAGAACATTTATATCAAACTACGGGAGAGGCATTAAAAGAGATAAAGAAAGAAGCGGAAATTTTGGGTATCGATCCAAATAAAATTCTGAATGTGACGGGCCGAAATTTAAGAGATGTCGCTCAAACAAAAACATTTTTAGAAATTTTTAAAGTCAGTAAAAAAATATTTGAGTTACCTGCTCATTTTAGGAATGAATTTTTTGTAGATATTACCTATTTTAAGGGCGCAATTTTACGACCAGTCACAGCCGTTGCTTCTGATGTTAGCTTAGATGGTTTTTTATTTGTAGGTGATCGAAGTAGACGAGTCTATGTGGGCTATAGTCAGCAAACACATAAAAAAATAAGCATTCACTATACAGATGGGGAGAATGCAAAGATTGAGCATGTATTACCGTATTACCAAGCTTTTGATGAATTGCCAGGCCCTAAAAAAATACGTGCAAAAAGCCCCTTTATTAATATCTTAGGTGATACTTACTTTGGTGAGTCTTATACAAAAATTAGAAAGAGAAGGGGGGCAATAGATGCATTACAAAAGTATGGTTATACACACTCGTTCGAGAAAATAGCTCCATTCTTTGCTAAAGAAGATATTAATATTGCAAACTTTGAAGCAGTTTTTACAGTTAGTGATACAGAGCAATCACCTTTAGAAAAAATTAAACCTTTTATTTTAGGTGCAGATGCCGAAAAAACCTTAAATGAGTTTTTACATAGAAATATCAATCATGTCGTACTCGCGAATAATCATTTAAAAGATTATGGGAGTGAAAGCCTAGAATTTACTTTAGACCAATTTGACAAGAAGTCGATCGCGTATATAGGTGCTGGGCGTAATCAAAATCAAGCACATGAGTATTTTGAAATTGATTGGAAAGGTAAGAAACTAGCGATCTTTAATGGTTATTGGCATAGGGATACTGCTTACAACAAATTTGATTTCTATGCTTTAGGGCATCGTGATGGTGTAGCTTGTACCAATGGTATTCTTCTCGAACAGATAAAAGCATATAGAAGTTGCTTTCCTCACAACAAAATTATGGTGATTAGTCATTGGGGAGTGGATTTTAAACCGATTCAAGACGAGCAGACTCGAATTGCAAACTTGCTTGTTTTTTGTGGCGCTGATTTGATTGTCGGTCATGGTCCACATACCATTCAACCTATTGAATATATTGATGGAAAACCAATTATTTATAGTATAGGAAATGGAGTGTTTAATAGTAATGGAGAGTACGAAAAACATCAAGCATTGCCTTTTGGTTGCGTTGTTAGATTAGATATGGATAAACAGTCGTTAAAGATTTATCCAATTTTTACTAATAATTTAAAGACATTTTGGCAACCATTTAGCGTAAGTAAAGAGGATTTTGATCTAGCACTTAGTGTACTGTTGGATAGAGTTCATAATAAATTGAAAATAGATAAAGATGAATATGGATACTATTTAGAGGTGGAATTCTGATGTTAGATTTAACTTTGTCAGAGATTTTAAAAATTTCTAAAAGTACTTTCAAGATTGATAAAAAATATCATAATAAGCAGATATTAAATTTTAGTATCCATATAGATAACTTATCTACGGATCATTTATATTTTCATTGGAAAACTGGAAGCGATAATTTACATTTTATTGATAGAGCATTAAAAAAAGGTGCTTTTGTCATAACAAGCGAAGATAAATATAGAAATATAGATTTAGAGGGGGGGAGAGTTATTTATGTCTCTTCTGTAAAAAAAATATTATTAGAATTAGCGAGTTATAAAAGAAGTTTTTTTGAGGGAGAGGTTGTTGCTATAACTGGAAGTGTAGGAAAAAGCTCCATAAAGAATATGCTTTCAATGATATTGTCTATGAATGCACATGTGATTCATACGCTTGGTAATGAAAATGCTTGGCTAGGAATATATTGTGCTTTATGTAATATTAAAAAAAATACAAAATATGTTGTATTGGAAACAGGAGCATCGGGTATAGGAACCTTGTCAATACCCATGAAAGTAGTTTGTCCCACGATATCAATTTTACTTGATGTGAATTTTAGTCATCAAGAGAAATATCCAACGGTGAATGATCTTATTATCGAAAAAGCAAGTATTATTGAAACTTTGCGTCCAAATGGAAAATTAATTATATCTTCTAATACATTGAAAATGATTAGAAATATTAAATATACTATTAGGGCGGATGTACAAATTATTGCTGTTGGAAATGGAACTGATATAGATATATTAAGTTGTAATTTAGGAAAAAGGGAGTCAACTGTAGATGTGAGCTTTTATGGAGAATTACTGAAATTAAAAATTCCTCAAGGTAATAGAGCTGATTTAATAAATGCAGTATATGTGTTTACTGCACTAAGTAATTTAGGTATTGACTGTTCTAAATTTAATAGTTTATCTAGATTTTATAAGCCTTTGCCAAGACGCTTTGATCGTAATCGAATAGGTTACAAAGAAAATATAACTTTTGAACTTATTGATGATGCTTATAATTCATCGCCTATATCTATTCAGTCATTATTAGAGTCAATAGAGATTAGAGAGGTTAAAGAAAAAATTTTAGTATTAGGTGATATGCTAGAATTAGGCGTTGATAGTGAAAAATTACATCAAAAAGTTCTAGAAAATCACCTATTAAATCAATTTAGTAGGATTGTTTTGATTGGTGAGGTTTTTCATAAATGTCAAAAAACTGATACTATGCAATCATTTCTAAATATAGATCAGTTTATAACATGCATAAATGATTATATTTCTGATGGTTGTTTATTAGTATTAAAAGCTTCTCATGGTATTAATTTATATAAATTAAGAATATTTTTTGAAAAAGAAGCCATTTCAGTTCAAAAAAATATTGATTGGTTTATAGAAAATGAAAACAAAAATTTATATTACTAAGTAGAAAACTACTTTGCCCTTTGGTAATACTCCAAAATTGTCGAGACTTGCTCACGATTAAATCCAATATTACGCTGTCCACCGCTACCAAGTTTACAGTCAGCACTGGTCATGATATTTGTAGAATCTTTTAGCTTGGCATCTGGTGCACAAACATGTCTTAAGCCAAAAGCATGCCCCATTTCATGAGGAGTGGCCGCTTGAATTCGATAATTTAATCTTTGCCAGTCAATTAAAATAAAAGGTTGTCCTCCATTACGGAATCCCCAGCTTGTCACATCCCTATATTTAAATTTTTCGTTATATGAATCATAAATAATGAAAAGAACTTCTTTTTCTTTTCGGTGTGGAAAACAGCGTTTTACAGCATCAGGGATGTTTTCTGTTACTAGAGATCTAGGTTGGTTTAGCTGATAGGCAAGATCACATTTACGTTGGCTGAAGTTTTGATATGAATAATATCGATACGGTTTAAATCTAAATATTTTTTGATTATTTTCATCTACAAAGTATTGATTTAATATACTGATTTCTCTCAGCATTTGATTTTTATTATCAAACTCTTTTGCTTTAGGAGTATTGGTTGTATAGACGAAACTTACATAGACGACAGGTAAAGTATGGTCTTCCTCTTTTAGAACTTTTGAAGGATATGATTCTAATGCTATATATTTTTTCTCCTGTGTACTGCACGCAACACAAATAAAACTCAAAAGGATGAACGTTGTAATTTTTTTATATGACATAATTTGATTCTCTTGCGTAGTTAAGTTTTATATAGATTGCGAGTATTGTTGTATGTGATTTTTGACTCATAATAGCAATTTTTTGAGGTTTTTTCACGTTGAATGACCATGAATTACATCGACAGATTTTAGAAGTTATTGCACTGATTCCCAATGGCAAAGTTGCAAGTTATGGGCAAATTGCAAAATTGGCGGGTCTGCCTAAACATGCGCGATTAGTGGGTTACGTTTTAAAGCATTTAGATAAAGACAGCAAGATTCCTTGGCATCGAGTCATTAACGCGCAAGGGAAAATCAGTGTGTTACGAATAAACGATAAAGGTGAAAATATTCAACAAAGCTTGTTGGAGCAGGAGGGGGTATATTTGCTGAATGGCAAAGTGAATTTGAAGGTTTATGGTTGGACTATTTGATAAAAAATAAAGCTAAAACACCACCAATATATTGAATCTAAATTACGTTTTAAATACAATCGGCATACATAATGTTACGTATGTTTTTTGGTATTGAAATGAAAAAATTATCTATTGTTTTTGGGGTTGTTGCGCTTAGTTTATCGGGCTGTGCAAGTATCATGTCTGGCAGAACTCAAACCATGACCTTTGAAAGTACACCAGAACTTAGCGATATTACAATTTTTAATAAAGCTGGAAAAAAGGTACATGTGGGTCAAGCACCGGTTACGGTAAACCTAAAGCGCAGTGCGGGCTTCTTTGTTCCTGAGCGTTATACGGTTGTATTTGAAAAAGAAGGATATGAGAAAAAAACAATTAATGTTTCCTCTCATGTAAATGGCTGGTATGTGGGGAATATTCTACTTGGCGGTTTGATTGGCTTATTAATCGTTGATCCTGCAACAGGTGCGATGTATAGCTTGAGTACCAAAGAGACAAATATTGTGCTAAATGCCTTGAATAAAGGCGATATAAACGTCGATGCTCAATCATTAACAATTGTTTCGACGACCGAGCTACCAAAAGATGTTTTAGATAAAGCAAAACCGATCCCGATGAATTAAGTTTGTTGGTCTATCAGTGTAAAAAAGCATGGTAAATATAATTACCATGCTTTTTTATTGGCTGAACCGTTGTTACTTTTATTCAGTTAAATGTGGAAGAAAAGCAGGGTGTTGGTGCTTTATAGATTTAACGGATGATGAGCACTGGAATATGGCTTTCGGCTAAAACTTTTTGAGCAACACTGCCCAAAACGAATTGTTTAAAACCTGTCCGTCCGTGTGAACCCATAATAATGAGGTCTGTGCCTAGATTTTGTGCAGCACCAATAATTTCTTGGTGAACAGAAAGACCTTCCAATATTCGGGTGCTCACTGTAACGCCTAACGCTTCAAATTTCTCTTCAGCTTTCGTCAGATTGTCTTGCACATAGCCTTTAACGCGTTCAATCAATTCATTGCTTTGACCAAAACGGAGGTAGGTATCGGCTAAATATGGATCTAGTGTCACGACGCCAACGACTGTAATTTGGCTGTCTAATGCTTTGGCCAGTTGAGCAGCTTCCCGAATCACATTGCTTGCAGTTTCTGAGTCATCGATAGCGACTAAAATGTTTTGATAGGTCATGTTTATTACTCCTTGTATTTACGATGTTCTATTGAATTAGCTTATAAAATTTTGTTTAAAATATGCTTTATAGTTTCTATATTAAACCTGTTATTTATAAAATAAAACCTAGTATTTTTATAGGGATAGTTGTTGTTTATGCGCTTATCGTGAAGCAATGATACAGTTGAAAATAAATGAAAATTCTTTCAAAAATTAGAGTGATTGTATATCAATGGCTTAGGGTGATAATTGATCAATTTTCTTTAAGATAATCGGCCAATTGATCAATATCGTTTGTTTGTAACAGGTCGCGTATTTTTAAGATTTTCTTTTCATCTAAGGTATAAAGCTTCAAGGCCAATAGCTTTTCTATCTGCTCTGGAGGAAATCGATATTTAATCACTTTTGCAGGAACACCACCGACAATCGCATAAGCGGGCACATCTTGTGTTACTACAGCGCCTGTTGCGATCACAGCACCTTCACCGAGTTTAACCCCTTGCATGATCATGGCACGACTGCCAATCCAGCAGCCATCTGCGATAATGGTATCGCCAGCAGGTAGAAAGCTACGGGTATCAAACGGGAAAGTCGATATCCAATCGGGGCGATGTAATTGGTTACCACCCATCATAATCACGCACTCGGCACCAAAGCAGACGAAATTACCGATACAAAGCTGATCAATAGGCTTTTCTTGTGTTGATGGTTTGTCGTGTAAATAACGTACCACACAACGTTCAAAACCTTGATCCCAATAGGCGGAGTAATAACTATAATTGCCTTTGATATGAATATTTGGATTTTTAACAGTCTTGGAAATAAATTCGAACTCACACCAATGTTTTAACGGCGTATTGATTAGTGTTGTGTCCATGTTGACTCCAAAAGCATTATAAATCTTGCTGAATAAAAACCCCTCTAAAGAGGGGTTAAGTTAATATGAAATATTAAAGATATTCCACACTCACGATTTCATATTCAACTTCACCTTGTGGTGTTTGGATTTTGGCTTCATCGCCTTCGCTTTTACCAAGTAAACCACGGGCAATAGGTGAGTTCACCGAGATTTTATTAATTTTAAAATCTGCTTCATCATCACCGACGATTTTATAAGTCTTACGTTCTTCGGTATCGAGGTTTTCAATGGTTACTGTCACACCAAATACCACACGACCATTTTGTTCGAGTGTTTTGACATCAATTTCTTGTACTGCACCGAGTTTACCTTCGATATCCTGAATACGGCCTTCACAAAAACCTTGCTGTTCACGCGCAGCATGATATTCAGCATTTTCTTTTAAGTCACCATGTTCACGAGCTTCCGCAATCGCTTGAATGATACGTGGTCGATCAACCATTTTTAACTTTTGTAATTCTTTCTCTAAGGCAACTTTGCCTTCGGGAGTCATCGGATAACGTTGCATTCTAGTCCCCTCTAAATGGGTTGGGAAAATACAGGATTAAAAAAAGAAAAAGCCCGCCACCAATAAGGTGGCGGGACTTATCGGTAAATAATTAACCTACAGTTTGTAAATCTTGCAAGCGGTATACATCCATTGGCAATTTCACAGCAAATGCTTGGCAAACGGCTTCTGCACCATTGATCGTCGTGGTGTAATACACCTTGCCTTGTAGGGCTGCACGGCGAATCATGGCAGAATCATATTGAGCTTGTTTGCCTTCAGTTGTGTTGACAATAAGATGAATTTCACCATTTTTCAAGCGATCAACAATATGAGGGCGGCCTTCAGTTACTTTATTGACCGCTTCACACGCTAATCCAGCCTCTTTAAGGACTTGGTAAGTACCATTGGTTGCAATGAGTTTGAAACCATAAGCGATTAACTGTTTAGCGATATTGGCAATATATTTCTTGTCTGATTCACGAACAGATAAGAAAGCATGTTTCACTTCGCCTTCAGTTGGTAGGCCCGGTAAACGTTCATTTGAACCGAGTACCGCTTTATAGAATGCTTCACCAAAAGTTTGACCAACACCCATCACTTCACCAGTAGACTTCATCTCAGGACCAAGCATTGGATCAACGCCTTGGAACTTAGCGAATGGGAATACAGCTTCCTTTACAGCAAAGTGTGTTGGAATAATTTCTTTAGTGAAACCTTGTGATTCAAGTGATTGACCTGCCATACAGCGTGCAGCCACTTTTGCTAACGATTCACCAATACATTTAGAAACGAATGGAACTGTACGTGATGCACGTGGGTTCACTTCAAGGATATAAATGTCATTGCCTTTAACCGCAAACTGGACGTTCATTAAACCGATTACGCCAAGTTCTTTTGCCATTGCAACAGTTTGACGACGCATTTCATCCTGAACTTCTGGTGAAAGCGAGTACGGCGGAATTGAACATGCAGAGTCACCTGAGTGAATACCTGCTTGTTCGATATGCTGCATGATGCCGCCAATTACAACGTCTTTACCGTCAGATACACAATCAACGTCAACTTCAGTTGCATCATCAAGGAAACGGTCAAGGAGGACAGGGGCTTCATTCGACGCTTGTACTGCTTCACGAAGGTAGCGTTTAAGTTCATCTTCGTTATAGACGATTTCCATTGCACGACCACCCAATACATAAGATGGGCGAACGACCAATGGATAGCCGACTTTAGCCGCTTCAGAAATACCTTCTTCAGCCGATTTAACAATACTGTTGTTTGGTTGACGAAGCTGTAAACGTTGAATCATTTGCTGGAAACGTTCGCGGTCTTCTGCGCGGTCAATCGCATCTGGTGATGTACCGATAATTGGTGTACCTGCTTCTTCTAAAGCACGTGCCAATTTTAATGGTGTCTGACCACCGTACTGTACGATCACGCCTTTAGGCTTCTCTATACGAACGATTTCGAGTACATCTTCAAGTGTTACTGGCTCGAAGTATAAACGGTCAGATGTGTCATAGTCAGTCGAAACCGTTTCAGGGTTACAGTTGACCATAATCGTTTCATAACCATCTTCACGCATTGCAAGAGCAGCATGTACACAGCAGTAGTCAAACTCGATCCCTTGACCAATACGGTTCGGACCACCACCGATCACCATGATCTTGTCACGATTTGATGGATTTGCTTCACATTCTTCATCGTAAGTTGAGTACATGTAAGCTGTGTCAGATTCAAACTCAGCAGCACAGGTATCAACACGTTTGTAAACTGGATATACACCCAAGTTCCAACGTTGTTTACGGAATTGCTTTTGTGAAATACCCATCAAGTCTGCAATACGAAGGTCAGATAAACCTTTGCGTTTGAATGAACGGATATTGTCAGCGTTTAAGTCGCCAAAACCTAAAGTTTTTACTTGAGCTTCAGCTTTAACGATATCTTCGATTTGGATCAAGAACCAACGGTCGATCTTAGTCGCTTCAAATACATCATCAAGTGAGAAACCGTGACGGAATGCATCAGCAACGTACCAAATTCGCTCAGGGCCTGGAACTTTAAGTTCTTTTAGAATAACGTCTTTTGCATTGGCAGCACCGACTTCGATTTTTTCATCAAAGCCGCTTACGCCCACTTCAAGACCACGAAGTGCTTTTTGCACAGATTCTTGGAAGTTGCGACCAATCGCCATGACTTCGCCCACAGATTTCATCTGGGTTGTTAATACAGGCTCAGCTTGCGGGAATTTTTCGAAGTTAAAACGAGGAATTTTGGTAACGACATAGTCAATTGCTGGTTCAAAGCTTGCAGGTGTGATACCACCCGTGATGTCATTTTTCAATTCATCAAGCGTATAACCGACTGCTAGTTTTGCAGCAATCTTCGCAATAGGGAAACCTGTTGCTTTCGAAGCCAATGCAGATGAACGAGAAACACGCGGGTTCATCTCGATCACGACCATACGACCATCGACTGGATTAATACCAAACTGAACGTTTGAACCACCTGTTTCTACACCGATTTCACGAAGAACAGCAACCGATGCATTACGCATGATTTGATATTCTTTATCTGTTAGTGTTTGAGCAGGGGCAACGGTAATTGAGTCACCAGTGTGTACGCCCATTGGGTCAAAGTTTTCGATCGCACATACGATAATACAGTTGTCGTTTTTGTCACGAACAACTTCCATTTCGTATTCTTTCCAACCAATTAAAGATTCATCGATCAATAATTGTTTGGTTGGAGAAAGATCGAAACCACGTTCACAGATTTCAATAAATTCTTCTTTGTTATATGCAATACCGCCACCAGAGCCACCCATCGTAAATGATGGACGAATGATCACTGGGAAGCCGAAACGTGATTGAATTTCCAGTGCATGTTCCATGCTTTCAGCAACATCAGCACGAGGACATTCCAATCCGATTTTACGCATTGCGATGTCAAACAGTTTACGGTCTTCAGCTTTTTCAATCGCTTCTTTTGATGCACCGATCAATTCAACATTATATTTTTCTAGGACACCATGCTCATCAAGCGCTAGTGCACAGTTCAATGCTGTTTGACCACCCATTGTTGGGAGGACTGCATCAGGGCGTTCTTTTTCAATGATTTGTGCAACAGTTTGCCAAGTGATTGGCTCAATATACGTTGCATCTGCCATTGAAGGGTCGGTCATGATGGTCGCTGGATTCGAGTTGACCAAAATAACGCGGTAACCTTCTTCACGAAGGGCTTTACATGCTTGTGCACCAGAGTAGTCAAACTCACATGCTTGACCAATGACAATTGGACCTGCACCAATAATTAAGATGCTTTTAATATCCGTACGTTTAGGCATAATTTACTCGCTCTTGATTACTGTTTAGATGCTTCAATTAATTCAATAAAATGATCGAATAATGGAGCACAGTCATGTGGGCCAGGACTCGCTTCAGGGTGACCTTGAAAGCTGAATGCTGGTTTGTCAGTACGATGAATACCTTGGTTTGTACCGTCAAACAGTGAGCGATGAGTCACTTTTAAGTTTGTTGGTAAGGTACTTTCATCAACAGCAAAGCCGTGGTTTTGAGAGGTAATCATCACTGTACCTTTCTCAAGATTTTGTACAGGGTGGTTGGCACCATGATGACCATGATTCATTTTCATGGTTTTTGCGCCAGAAGCGAGTGCTAAAATTTGATGACCTAAACAAATACCGAACACAGGTAAGTTTGTTGTTTCAACAATGGTTTTCACTGCTGCAATCGCATAATCGCATGCTGCTGGATCACCAGGACCATTTGATAAGAACACGCCATCTGGATTTAACGCGAGCACTTGCTCAGCAGGGGTTTGCGCAGGAACAACCGTCAGTTTGCAACCACGATCCGCAAGCATACGTAAGATGTTGGTTTTGACACCATAATCGTATGCCACAACATGAAACTTCATTTCAGGTTGAGTAAAGCCTTGATTTAAAACCCAAGAGCCTTCAGTCCATTCAAAACCTTCTGGATCACAGCATTCTTTAGCAAGGTCTAAACCAGTCAAGCCGCCAAATGCACGTGCTTTGGCAATTGCTTCTTCTTCTGTAATATTTTCGCCAGCAAGGATGCAACCATTTTGTGCACCTTTGTCACGTAAAATACGTGTCAGTTTGCGTGTATCAATATCAGCGATTGCAACAACATTGTGTTGTTGCAAATATTCACTTAGAGATTGTTCAGCACGGAAATTGCTGTGTAATAAAGGAAGATCACGAATAATCAAACCATTCGCCCATACTTTATGGATACGACCTGATTCAACGTCTTCGCTATTACAGCCTGTATTTCCGATATGAGGATAAGTCAGCGTCACAATTTGTTGTGCGTAACTTGGATCAGTCAAAATTTCTTGATAGCCAGTCATGGCGGTATTAAAAACGACTTCACCAGTCGTATTTCCCGATGCACCGATAGACGTTCCTTTAAAGACCGTTCCATCAGCGAGGGCTAAAATGGCGGGGATGCTCAAACCAAAGCTCCTGAACTAAAACCACAAAAATAAGGCTGTAAAAAAGCGAGAAGACATAAAAAAAGGCAGGCTGTCTTTAAAAAAACATGGCCTCCTTCTGGTCTGCTCGCTTATAACTTAACAGCGCATTATACGCATGAGTGTGCCAGAAGTCTATGAGTTTTATTTATTAAAAGCAGGAAATGCTGGATTTCTTTAACTGTGTAGACGTGGATTGGTGTCTATTGCAAAATCCGTCATTTTTAGATCGACATCGTGAGATATTATGCAAATTGTCTAACAATTTATTGGTGGTTTTAGACAAAAGCGTTTTATCTTATCTTTAGCCAAAAAATCAACAATCAGTATAGAGGGGAATCATAATGGCTGAGAATCAAACTACAGCAGCAGCTGAAGAAGCGAAAGACGTTGTTGTTGAAAAAACTGCAAAAGCGAAAGAAGTTGTAGCTGAGAAAACGGCTAAGGCGAAAGAAGTTGTTGCAGAAAAAACAGCAAAAGCAAAAGAAGTGATTGCTGAGACTCAAGAGCAAGCAAAAGAAGTGATTGCTGAGACTCAAGAGCAGGTTAAAGAAGCTTTAGCCGATACTCAAGCAAAAATTGAAACTGAAGCAAAAGAGTTGAATCAAAATATTCAAACTCAACTTACGCAAATCAAGCAAGATATCTTACAGCGTATTGATGTGATCAAGACTCAATTGAACTCGTCTCAAGGTAACTTGGTTGAGCTCAAAAATGCATTGAAAACTGAGTTAAATACTTTAATCGAAGATTTAACCAAAGTAAGCAAAGAGCTTAAAGATGACATTAGTCAAATTTCAGTGAAACATAAAGATACTTTGGTGGATAGCTTTAAGCGTACTAAAGGTCAAGCGGTTGAAGCTTGGAACAAAGTACGTGCAAATTAAGCACTAAGTTAGAATGAAAAAAGCGAGAAATTTATTTCTCGCTTTTTTGTTTTAAAATCAAAATTGATGTAACCAATCTCGTTTATTATGGAAGTCTGCTTGGGGACTACTATGCTGCATCGCAAAATACTGAACGCCTTGAGTGGTGTTCATTACTGCTGTTAAGCCTAAATATAAGTCAGACCATTTTAATTGATGTTGTTGCATAAATTTGGATAAATCTAAGCTGACATTCAAACCATAATGAGTGCGTTGTAAATGATTTAGCTCGATGTCGTATGCTGCAACCGGCGGCATATCTTCAGGAAAGCGGTATTCTTCAAATTGGTACACTTGCCAAGCTTGCGAAGGGGAGAGGTTGATTTCACGATAGAAATCTTGGTCTTTCACACCCACAAAAAGTTCAAAACAAGTGTGTTCCCACAAAAAGTCCTGCCGTGGATGTGCCGCGACTTTTTCTGGATAAATCAAAAACTGATTTGGATCACTCACCCAGAAAGCAACATTTAAGGTTGCTGGGGTTTGCTGCTCAATCGCTCCCACCACAGTAATACTGTGAAAACGATCAAAAGCAGAAAGATCATAACTTGCCATTGCGATTACTGACTTAGGTGAGCAAAACGAACGAGGTTAGATAAGTGTTGATTTTGTTTTGCCGCTTTTTTGTAGAGCAAAACGATTTTACCGATCTTTTGTACTGCTTCAGCACCAGTAGCTTCAACAATTGCATCAACCACAGCTGCACGCGCTTCGCGATCTTCACCTGCAATCTTTACTTTAATCAATTCATGATCATTTAACGCACGATGCGCTTCTTCAATTACACTTTCTGTAAGCCCTTGACCACCAATCATGACAACTGGATTAAGTGCATGACCGATTTGACGTAAACGTTTACGTTCATGGATAGATAAAGCTGCCATTGAAAATACCTGATTTGAAAAACGACCTAGTATAGCTTGCATCCCGATTCTAAGATAGATTCAGGATGCAAGCACTTGCGGTAAATGTATGGAAAACTGCTGAAATGAGCCATGATGATGATCAAAAAACTGCAAAAGATCGTCGCATTGAATAGCTTCGATACTGTAATAAGCTGAATTTTCACGTACAATGATCAATCAGAGGTTTTTTGAAATTTAGAGAGTTATGGCGACACGCATTACCAATCAAAAATTGTCGAAAAGCAGTCGTGTATGGATGAGAGAGCACTTAGATGACCCTTTTGTAAAAAAAGCGCAAAAGGAAGGTTATCGTGCACGTGCAGCATATAAGCTACTTGAGATCCAAGAAAAATATAAAATGATCAAGCCGGGTATGACGGTGGTTGATTTAGGTGCAGCACCGGGTAGTTGGTCGCAAATTGCGGGTAAATTAGTCGGCGCGAACGGTTTGGTTGTTGCTTCGGATATTTTAGCAATGGATGCATTGCCCGATGTAACCTTCTTACAAGGTGATTTCCGCGAAGAAGAAGTCTTCGAAAAATTGTTAAATATTTTAAATGGGCGTCAAGTAGATATTGTAATTTCAGATATGGCCCCCAATACATCAGGTAATAAGGCTGTTGATCAACCACGTCAAATTTACTTATGTGAATTGGCTTTGGACTTTGCTCAGAAGGTATTAGGACCGAATGGCCAGTTTTTGGTTAAAGTGTTCCAAGGTACTGGATTTGATGAGTTTAGAAAACAGGTGGTCGATAGTTTTGATGTGTTAAAAACAGCTAAACCAGCGGCATCGCGTGCTCGATCAAAAGAGGTTTTTTTGATTGGACAAGGTCGTAAAAAGGCCTTGAAATAAAAAGTATACTTGCCAAGTTGTTAAAAATTGTGCATTTTGTACCTTTTAAGTTTTTTGCAACGCAAATTCATTGCTGTTTTTGTGAAGGTCAGCCAAGATTAGGTATGATCAAATTAGATTGATATGGGAATAAAGCCTTGAGCGATTACTTCAAGAATGCCGTATTGTGGCTCGTCATACTCGGTGTTCTGATTTTGATTTTTAGCAACGTCAGTGACCGAAATAAGCCTGCGGCGATGAAATACTCTGATTTCGTTGCAGCGGTGAATGCTGGACAAATTAAACAAGTCACCATTGATGGTTTAAATATCAGTGGTGAAAAAACTGATAGTTCTCCATTTGAGACCGTTCGTCCACAAGTAGAAGACACTCAGTTGCTACCAAGCTTAAACAAACAAAATGTCGTGGTTGAGGGCATTGCGCCACAACGCCAAGGCATTTTGATGCAACTTCTCATCGCAAGTTTCCCAATATTGCTCATTATTTTGTTGTTCATGTTCTTTATGCGCAACATGGGGGGCGGTGCCGGTGGTAAGAATGGCCCAATGAGTTTTGGTAAGTCAAAAGCGAAAATGCTATCTGAAGATCAGATCAAGATCACTTTTGTTGATGTTGCTGGTTGTGATGAAGCAAAACAAGAAGTGGTTGAAATCGTTGATTTCTTAAAAGACCCATCCAAATTTAAACGTCTTGGAGCAACAATTCCACGTGGCGTGTTAATGGTTGGTCCTCCTGGTACAGGTAAAACCTTATTAGCAAAAGCAATTGCTGGTGAAGCCAAAGTTCCATTCTTTAGTATTTCAGGTTCTGATTTCGTCGAAATGTTCGTTGGTGTGGGTGCATCGCGTGTTCGTGATATGTTTGAACAAGCAAAACGAAATGCACCATGTATCATCTTTATTGATGAGATTGATGCAGTTGGTCGTCACCGTGGTTCAGGTACAGGTGGTGGTCATGATGAACGTGAGCAAACACTCAACCAAATGTTAGTCGAGATGGACGGTTTTGAGGGCAACGAAGGCGTTATCGTTATTGCTGCTACCAACCGTGCTGATGTTCTCGATAAAGCACTTCTTCGTCCGGGACGTTTTGACCGTCAGGTGATGGTCGGTTTGCCTGACATCCGTGGTCGTGAGCAAATCCTCAATGTACACTTGAAGAAGCTTCCTTCTGTAACAGGTGTGGATCTTAAAATCCTTGCACGTGGTACACCAGGATTCTCAGGTGCACAGCTCGCAAACTTAGTCAATGAGGCTGCATTGTTTGCTGCTCGCCGTAATAAAAATACGGTAGATATGCATGACTTTGAAGATGCTAAAGACAAGATCTATATGGGACCTGAACGTAAATCGATGGTGCTTCGCGAAGAAGAACGTCGTGCTACGGCTTATCATGAAGCAGGACATGCGATTGTTGCTGAAATCTTACCGGGCACAGATCCAGTTCATAAGGTTACAATCATGCCGCGTGGTTGGGCGCTAGGTGTTACTTGGCAGCTTCCTGAACAAGACCAAACCAGTCATTATAAAGACAAGATGCTGAATGAACTTTCCATTTTATTTGGTGGTCGTATAGCCGAAGAAGTATTCATTAATCAAATGTCTACTGGCGCATCGAATGACTTTGAGCGTGCAACGAAAATGGCACGTGCAATGGTGACCAAGTATGGAATGTCTGATGCACTTGGTGTAATGGTGTATGAAGATGAAAACCAAAGTGGATTCTTCGGTAATGTCGGTAGTCGCACTATTTCTGAAGCCACACAACAAAAGGTGGATGAAGAGGTACGCCGTATTCTCGATCAGCAGTACAAAGTTGCTCGTGATATCTTAGAAAGTAATCAAGATATTGCACATGCAATGGTAAAAGCATTGATGGATTGGGAAACGATTGATCGCGATCAAATCCGTGACATCATGGAAGGCCGTGATCCACAACCACCAAAAGTATATGTGGCTGAAAATCCAGTGGCTGATTTTGAACCGCCTAAAGATGGCCCATCTACACCACCACCATTGCCAGCAATGGGTTAAAAGATTTGAAAATGAAAGAGCGACTTAGGTCGCTCTTTTTTTGTCTTGGTTTTGACCTAAGCTGAAAATAAATCATCAAACATTAAACATTGTTCTTGTTACTATAATGCGATTAAAGTGAGGAGCGTTTTGATGAAGTTGATGCCATTACCACAGCAGCAGTTACAGTGTGGTCGTTTTACATTGGATTTATCTCAGCCTCACATCATGGGAATCCTCAATGTCACACCAGATTCATTTAGCGATGGTGGGCAGCATCATCACCGAGATCAAGCCATCAAACATGCGCTGCAAATGATTGAGGATGGTGCAACTATTATTGATATAGGTGGTGAGTCTACTCGTCCGAATGCATCACCAGTTGCTATAGAAGAAGAAATCCGCCGTGTGATTCCTGTCGTAGAGGCACTATCAGAATATGATGTGATCATCTCGATTGATACCAGCCAACCTGAAGTCATTCGCGCAGCCATTCAAGCAGGTGCACATATTTGGAATGATGTACGCGCATTAACTCGTCCGCAAGCCTTAGCAACGGCTGCTGAACTCAACATTCCAGTGGTATTGATGCATATGCGTGGCGAACCGACCAATATGAATCAACTTGATCAGTATGACGATGTCACTGAAGATGTGATAAATGAACTACAACAACGATTAGATCAAGCACTAACTGCTGGGGTTAGACCTGAACATATAATTCTTGATCCGGGGTTTGGTTTTGCCAAGAATGCACAACAAAATTTTCAACTGCTTAATGCGTTTTGGAAACTGGCTCAAATGGGCTATCCCATTTTGTCAGGCTTGTCACGAAAGCGTTTTATTGGTGAAGCATTAAATGGTGTTGTTGCCCAAGAGAGAGCGGTCGGTAGTGTGATGGGGCATTTGCTCAGTATTCAACAAGGGGCAAGCATTGTGCGAGCACACGACGTGAAAGCAACAAGTGATGCTGTAAAAGTTTGGAATGCAATGCGTTTAGCATAATTGTTACAGAGAAAGGGTGGAACTAGGGATACATTTAAATACGATGAATCTTTATTTTTGCATACAACAATTTGAATACCGCTATTCATTTGAAAAGACAAAATAAAACTTGGGAATTATAAAATGTATCAAGGCACAAAAATATTTTCACTTTCCTTACTCGGTTGTATGATCGCAGCTTGCCAACCGATGTCGAGTTCTCAGCAACATATGATCGGGGTGGGAGTATATGAACTGGCGCAAGCACCACGTTTTGCACAGGCTGTTATGCCTATCCCCATATCGGAACAGCAGCGCCTAGAACAAGATACAGAGCAGTACCAAAAAAATGAAGTCAACCCTGTTGTTCGTGTGAGCCAGCAACCTATTTCCACCTTTAGTATAGATGTCGATACAGGTAGTTATAGTAATACTCGCCGTTTTTTAAATAACGGACGCTTACCACCTGTAGATGCTGTGCGCGTAGAGGAAATGCTGAATTATTTTGATTATCAGTATCCACAGCCTGTAGGTGTGCATCCATTTTCTGTGACCACTGAAACAGTAGATTCACCATGGAAACAAAATGCCAAACTCATCAAAATCGGGATTCAGGCCAAGGATTTAGCACTTGCACAACTGCCACCTGCAAATTTAGTTTTCCTTGTAGATGTATCGGGGAGTATGAGTGCGCCAGATAAGTTGCCATTGGTGAAGCAAACATTACGCTTGTTGACTGAACAATTACGACCACAAGATAAAGTCACGATTATTACCTACGCCAGTGGTGAAAAACTGGTGCTTAAACCGACTTCAGGTGATCAAAAAGATAAGATTTTAAGTGTCATTAATGCATTAAAAGCAGATGGTGCAACCGCAGGTGAGCGAGCGATCCAACTGGCATATCAGCAAGCTGAGACGGCATTTGTGAAAAATGGCATTAACCGTATTCTCTTAGCCACCGATGGCGATTTTAATGTGGGAATCACCGATTTTAGTACTTTGAAAGGCATGGTGGCTGAAAAGCGCAAAAGTGGTATTTCTTTAACAACGCTGGGTTTTGGTACTGGAAATTATAACGAACAGTTAATGGAACAATTGGCTGATGCAGGAGATGGCAATTATAGCTATATCGACAATAAAAATGAGGCCAAAAAAGTAGTACAGCGTCAGCTTTCATCGACACTTGCAACGGTTGCGCAAGATGTAAAAATTCAGGTCGAGTTTAATCCTGCAACGGTCAAAGAGTATCGTCTGGTTGGTTATGAAAATCGCATGTTGAAACAAGAAGATTTTAATAATGATAAAGTAGATGCGGGGGATATCGGTGCAGGGCATCGTGTGACCGCATTTTATGAAATTATTCCCGTGGGTCAGCAGGGCTGGTTAAATGACTCACGCTATCAAGCACAAACAAAGCCCGATGCCGCTAAAAAATCAGAATACGCTTTTGTGAATTTACGCTATAAGCTACCGAATCAAGACAAGAGCATTTTATTGAATCAAGCCGTGAAAATGGGCAGTAAACCGCTTGCCCAAGCGCATAGTGATACTCGTTTTGCGGTCGCTGTTGCCTCTTATGCCCAACAACTCAAAGGTGGGCAATACAATGGTTCAGTCGGATGGGATCAGATTATTCAACTGGCACAACAGTCTGCTCAACCTGACCCGTATCAAATGCGTGAGGAGTTTGTCGAACTTGCTAAAATTGCTAAAAGTTTAAGCGCTAAAAAAGATTGAATATTCATGTTATAAAAGTGGTCGGTAACGATGAGTTAACCGACCATGAATGGTACATGTTTATAGCAGGATGGAATAACAATCACGATGAAAACACCATTAATTAGATCAAGTGAATTAAGCGAACTCAATAACTGTAATGTCTGGTTGAAAATGGAGTCTGCTCAGCCTACAGGTTCTTTTAAACAAAGAAGTATCGGCAATGCTTGTCTAAAATACGTAGAAAAAGGGGCAAAGAAATTCATTAGCTCTTCTGGTGGCAATGCAGGTATTTCAGTCGCTTATATGGGAAAAGTACTTAATATCCCTGTCACTGTTATTGTGCCTAAAACGACTTCGCAAAAAGCGATTGATTTAATGCTGCAACAAGAAGCCGAGGTGATTGTCCAAGGTGAGTCTTGGGTGGAGGCCAATGAACTGGCACTTTCATTGGTGAATGATGAGGCTGTTTATATCCATCCCTTCGATGATCAATATTTATGGGATGGTGTTGCAACGATTATTGATGAAGTCGTTGCAGACGGCATCTATCCGAATGCTGTCATTTTATCAGTAGGAGGTGGTAGTTTAATCTCTGGAATTCATCAAGGTTTAAAACGGAATCATCTAGATATTCCAATTTATGCGATTGAAACGGATGGAACAGCTTCTTTGAATACCGCAATGAAGATGGGCAAGCATATAAAGTTAGATGAAGTGACGGGGATTGCAACAACACTTGCAGCAAAACAAGTCTGTGAAAATGCATTTCTCATTTCGCAAAGTGAAAATGTTCAAGGTATGACGGTTTCGGATCAAGATGCGGTAACTGCATGTCTGAAATTTTTAGATGATCATCGAACATTGGTTGAGCCTGCTTGTGGCGCAACATTATCCATTTTGTATGATAAAAAAATTAGTTTTGCACCAACAGAAGATGTACTGGTGATCGTATGTGGTGGCGCATCTATTACCTTTGAACAGCTTACAAAATATGCTGAGCAATTTTCTGTAGAAACAGTGGTGTAAATGTATCAATTAGCTTTAGCAATATTTTTCCTTATCCCCACAATGGGAGATGTTGAATTCGAATAAGGTAAATTGATCTAGAGCGGTCGGAAAAACCGCTTTTTTTATGCCTAAATATCGTGATTTTTGCGGGATTGTGGTATAAGCATGGCGTTTTATTGGCATATTATTTTTATGTTTGAAAATTTACTCCTCCCCATGTTTGATGATGAATATTATCCTGATATTCTGGTTGCTGAACTCAAACAACATATACATCAGTTCGCAAAAAAAGTCAGTCGTTCTGGCTTATCTGAAACTGAGATTTATCGTTTTGCGAATCGGACTATCATCGAAATTAATGAAATGAAACCGCAGTTCGAAGAGCTAGATTCATCTTTAGATGATGCTGCGGCGGATTATATTGCTGAAGCAATGATGATGATCGTGCAAGAAGCGGGTTATTTCGATATTGAAATGGAAGAATTAATTGTGAATCGAGAGTGGTAGATGTCACTCTCGATCTTCAGTTTCAAATAAAATTTCTAATGAGCATCTATCCATAGTTTGGGTAAAATAATTTGTCCTGAAATCCACGCTTCTATTTTAGCTTGTTGAAACTTTTGATAATAAATACTTTCGCTATTGATCAGTAAACCCAAGGTATCACCCTGTTTCAGCTCCCCATTTATACTCGGTAGCTCAATGCTTTGTAGTGATTTATTGCGATCTGCTAAGTCTAAGGTAATCTGATCATAAATTTGTTTTCTGCCTTGATTAAAAGGGGAAGTTTGTTCATTTAAAACAACATATTTTCCCGTTTCTTTAGATTTTACTGCAACAGATATAAATAGCACGGGGTCACTTGATTCAGTTTTTGCTTCGACATTTAAGCTTAAGCGAGGCGCACCAGTGATATGCGTAACTTGCTGTGCCACATGAATCGGGACAAATACAGCTTGGGTTGTGGTTGCTGCGATCCATGTTCTATTTAGTGTGTAGGAGGTGGTTGGGTTTAAATCAGTGAGATGTGTGACTGGGCTATGATCCACGCATAATTCAGGCAGTTTCATTTTTGGTGTTTTATCTTTTAACTTCTGATCGAACCACATTAAGATCGTATCTTGCAAGTTATGGTCTTGTTTGTCGCTACAACGCACAGATTTTCCGATATACCAAAAAGGTGTTTGACCTGATGGCGATTGTTGTGCCAATGGTTGCAGATGTCCGCCTTGTACCCCGATTAAATGGACTTTGTGCCGCGCCTGTTTGATACATTCAGCGGCTTTTACGCCTTCATTGAACGGGAATAATATATCTCTAAACCCCTGAATAATCAGTGCGTCTGCTTGAGGTGCTTGGTCATGTTCACAAAACCAGCGTGCTTGATGTGTTTTTAGAAAATCATAAGATGAGGCATTGAGTTGCCCTTGTTGTGTTTCTCGATAGGCTTGTTTAAGTTCGGGGTCAAATTTATTCCAATTCCACCAATCGCCGATTAAATTTAAGAAACCAATCCAGTTGCTTTTAGGAACACCATTTGGCGCAAGACTATTTATGAGATCATACCAAGTGGTAATCGGAACAATCGCTTGTAAGCGTGGGTCCAATGCCGATGCGAGATACTGTACGCCACCTGCATAAGACTCACCGATCATGCCAGCACGAACGCCGTTTTGGTTTTCTGCCAATTGAGGCAGATGCTTTTCAGCCCAGTTCATGATGCTAATCACATCCTGTGCTTCTTTATCTGGATCAGCCAGACGGATTTTACCTTGACTATTACCATGTCCTCGCTGGTCATAACTAATCACCCAATAGCCTTGTTTCCATGCAGTTTTGGCGACTTGTCCAGTAGGCAATAGAAAGCCATATAAACTCAGTTCAGGACGCTTCATCCGAGATAAACCAAAGCCATGGGTATGTATGAGTAAAGGTGCTGTTTGTCCAACTTTTAAATGCGGCTGATAGACAGTAAAAGCCAACACTGTTCCATCCGAGCTGATGGTTTTGGCCTGATAATAACGCTGCTTTAACTCGACTGTTTTCTGATGCGCGTGAATGGGCGTCGGTGAGTGATAAGCACAACCTTGTATGATCAACGCAAAGCTCAAAAATATCCATAAAAGGTAAGTACGCATAGATTCTTTCATCCTTGAATAAATCTTTGAGAAGTCTAATGATCAGATACTATAATCTAAACTGATAGATCATTTTACTGATCTATCGGTTTTACTGTCTTATACATTCGGTGATTGCTTGCGATATGCATATAAAAATAGACCACAGCATAGGCATATCAAGCCCATAATTAAATGTGAACTGAGTGGCTCATGGTTGAGCGTGATTCCCCAAAGTGTTGCCAATACAGGAGTTATGATCATGATGAGCATCACTGTGGTCGGATTCAGTTTTTGAATTAAATGATAATAAAAAATCATAGCAAGGACTGAGGAAAATAATGCGCTATACAGCAATGCCATAGTGGCTTGTGGACTTGGCAGTTGTGTTGGAATTTCTGAGATAAAAAAGGGTAATAAACAGAGGTAGCCGATCCATGAAATTAAGGTCGAGCCAGCGGTTTGAGTGATTGGATGAACCTCTGCACCTACTTTTGCAACGGCTAACATCGAGAGTACATATAGCAAAACCGCAATAATTTCATAGGCAATGCCGAGCATATCGTGCTGAATATCATCTGTAGCTAAACCCATTGTCAGTATTAAGCCGAGAAAGGCCAGAATTAAACCGCACCATTGACGTGGATGAAAGTGTTCACGTTTTAAAATAAAGACCGCTATCAAACCCGACCATAATGGTGCTGTGCCATAAATAATTGAAATCATACCCGATGGCACACGTGTCGCGCCCATATAACAAAAAGTCATAGAACCAAATAACCCAATTGCACCTGCTGTATAACTGGTGATTGCTTTGAAATTTATGCTGAGTTTGAGTCCAAAGTAAAACAGACAAACAAAGGTAAGTGGAATGGCGAGACTGTATCGTAGAAACAAACCCCAAGCCCAATGAATATCTTGCACTGTCCATACCGCTGCTAACGGGGTAAATGACCAAATCAGAACAACTGCAATAAATTGACCGACTGGCGCTGGGCGTGGGGAAGTAGAGGCGACAGTCGGTTGTATCTGTGGCGTGGGTATAAAACTTTTTTCATGCAATTGTGACATGGGGTGCTCCAGTAAAAACAACAGTAGGTTTGAAGGTCCAGAATTCAGGGCGAAAAAAAGGCCGCCATTGAGGCGACCTATGTTTCATGTAATGTTATTTTTTAACGCATCATCGGGTCAAATAACATTGCAAAGCCTCCTCGTATAGACATGCAGACACGTCGCCACGTTACATTGGCGAGAATGCAATCTGCGATACATGCAAGATCTAGAGCGGGTACTTTGTTCATGCGAGTTATATTAAAAATAAGCTTAAGATTTTTATAGCATAAGGTCTGAATAAAAAATAGTCATTGTTCTCAATAAGCTTGAAAATATATCAATGCAGCTTGAAGATTTATAGTTGCTTAAATTTAAGATCTTTTCATAATGACAGTATTCGATATTTAAACAGAAGTTTTCCCTTGTCTCCTTTAGAAATCATTGCCGTCTTGATGAGTATTATCGGTGTCACCTTGACCATTCAACGTCATATGTGGTGTTGGGGTTTCAATATTTTGGCTTGTGCATTGTATGCTTATCTTTTTTTCACCTATAAATTGTATGCCGAAACCATTCTGCAATTCTTCTTTATCGCATTCAATTGCTATGGTTTTTATTTTTGGTTAAAAGGTAAACGTCAAGACCATGAGATTCGGATTGAGCCGATCGGCATTCAAATGGCAATTGTTCAAATGTGTTTGGCTGCAATGGGCGGATTATTATTGGGTCTCATTTTAAAGCATTTTACGGATGCTGCTGTACCGATGTTAGATTCTCAGCTTGCTGCATTTAGTTTACTTGCAACCTATTGGACCAGCCAAAAACATATTGCAACTTGGCTACTTTGGATCTTTGTGGATATTGTTTATGTGGGCATGTTTATTTACAAAGAACTGTTTTTAACAGCAGCTTTATATGCCGCATTTGTGGGCTTGGCGACTTATGGTTGGTGGCAGTGGCAACAGGTGCAACGAAAGCAGTTGATGAAACAAGCATAAATAAGGACAGCCGAGTTGGGCTGTCCTTATGATTGAGTGATTCGATTATTTAGACGGTGTTGCGAGATATTCTTTTACTGCTTGACGTGCAATCGCTGGATCATCCGCAAATACACCATCCACACCTGCTTTGAAATAAAGCTGTAATTCTTTGATTGATCCTGTTGGACAACGCTCGGCTGCTTTAGCTGGGTCGATGCTACATTTTAAGGAAGCTGGCAGGAAGTTGTTCTCAGGGCGGAAAGTATAAGGATGTACTTTTAAACCCGCTTGATGTGCATCTTTTATAAAAGAGGTTGGTTTTTTTAGGGTATCTTTATCTTCGAAAATATAAGTCTCTTTCCATGGACCAACACCATCGGCATATTTAGCAATAGCCTTTAGTCCATCTATGGTTGCCATATCTGCATAAGTAGTTGAAATATTTTGGTCATCATAATCTGCAGGTTTTTTTGATTTATTATCATAAAGTTGAATTAACTGTGCATGTTTGACACTTTTATGTAAGTCCAACTGGTTTTTTAAATATTTTAAATTGCCCACTTCAAATGATTGTAAATAGATCGGAGCAATGTCACGGCTATATTTATATTTGGCTAATGTTTTTAGTAATGTATCTTCCATTACCAAATTCTGTTTTTGGAAAAAAGTTGGGTGTTTGGTTTCGATATATAAACCAATGATTTTACCTGTTTTTTTATAATGTGCTTCAGCCAGTTCAATGATTTGCTCTAAGGTCGGTATACTATATAAATCGTTGTATTGTTGATTGGCTGGTCGATATTGTGGAATACGTTCACGTGCTTTAAGTTGTTGTAATTCTTTGAGGCTAAAGTCCTCGGTGAACCAACCTTCAAAAGTGACGCCGTCAATGATTTTCGTGGTTTTACGATCGGCAAATTCTGGCAGGCTGGCAACATTGGTGGTACCACTGATTTCATTTTCATGGCGAGCGATCAAGACTCCATCTTTGGTTGAGACCAGATCAGGTTCAATAAAATCCGCGCCATCATCAATCGCTTTTTGATAGGCCTCAAGGGTATGTTCAGGTCGAAGCGCACTTGCACCACGATGTCCGACCACTAAAATTTGTGGCAATTGATATTGTGGTTGATTGGAATTGGATGAAGCATTGTCATCATTGTTACAACCCACAAGGCCGATCAGACAGAGACTCGCGACTGTTTGCTTTAACATACATAAACTCATGTGTTTTTATTTGAGTCGTTAGTGTGCTGATTGAATTTATCAAATGGATGACAAAGAGATGATCGTTTGATGAAATTACAAATAATTTTTAGATAAAACAATCGAAATTGAGTATCTAATTTTACTCAATGTTAAAAAGAATGTTCTATCAATCAAAATCTAATGCTTTTTTTCCCAATAGGGCCAATTGATTTCAGGGCTAAAGTGATTGTTTTGGTCCAGCCAGTATGACTGAGGCGGAGCATATTTATCTTTGAGTCCCATGATTTGCATGAGATTATTATCGAGTTCAGCGGTGTTGATGGTTTGAGTTCGATCTACACCTGTTGATGGCATATGGTCATACCACATAATGACTGGAACTTGATAACCAGCCTTGGTATTTGGACTATGTCCGGCATAATCCATCTCATGACCAACTTCATTACCGTGATCTGAAACAACGGTAAATGATCTAAAGTCTTGGTTCTTTTCAGCGATAAGTTTATCTAAAATCTGAGCCAATAAACTGTCTTGATACAAGATCGCATTGTCGTAGTGGTTACGCATAGAACGTATCCATGGATCAATATCATTTTTCTTGAGTAGCATTTCGACCGCATCATTACTGTCAGCGCTAAATTTATTAAAAGCGGCAGGATAGCGTTCTTTATAGTTTGGGTGTGTGCCAATCATATGAAGAATGATTAACTTTTTAGGCTCAGGGTCTGCAAGCGCTTGCACGTAAGCAGGGATGAGATTTTCATCTAAAGAGCTGCTGCTACGCCCAGAACGTGTATTTTTATACACGGCTTTATCCGCATAAGAACCGAACAATGAGGAAAGGTAAATATCATCTTGATTGCTGAGCCAGTAAATTTTATAACCCGCTGCTTTTGCATAAGCAAGTATGCTTTCGGGTGAGTAACGATCATGTTCAGACGCAGGACTTTCAGTTAAGAGTACTCGTAATGCATTAATGGTTGAGGGCGATGGTGAAAAAGCATTACAAAACACTTTAATTTGGTTGATTCTTTTTGAAAGTTCTGGTGTGGTGTCTCGCGTATAACCACATAGGCCGAGATCAAGACTGGTAATACTTTCAGACAAGACCAATACATGGGTTTGCTTCTGTCTAGTTGGATCTACAACGATTAGATTTTGTTTCGCACTACGATCCCATTGATGGTGAACATCTTTATGTTTTGTGATTCGATCTCTGAAATTTTCAATTTTTTCCTGATAATTACTCCAAAATACAATCGGATGAACGTTACGTGATGGTTTCATTAGATAGCAAGTCAAAGTAAGAAGGACCAAAAAGATGATCCATGCACGATAAAAATGGCTGTGCCAAAGTTGTTTGAAGTTTTCAGTTTTTAAATACTTAAATGCAATATAGTGATAGGCGATCGTCAGCGAAACTAAACCTACCAGCACAGCGATAATGCTGATCGCGTGAAGCTGAAAAAACTCCCAAGTTTCGGTATAACTGGTATTCGCAATCGCTTCAATAATAAAATAGGCTTCATTGTCGCTGCTAAATAAAATCCAAGTACTGGAGCGTAACAGTGAGTCGAACCAGAAAATCAGCCACCAAATGATGGACAGAATATACCAAGATTTTTTATTTTGAATGGCTGCCAAATATAAAAAAATCGCACCGGGTAGTGATAAAAAACCAAGTCTTAAGCCATCAGACAAGTTACCTGAAAAAATTAATAAGCCGCCAGTAATCAGAGCTGGTAGCAAAATGAATAAGAGAATATTAAAGTTCTTCAGAGTGACCTTCATAGATGTTTAATAAGATTAGGGAGCGCAATAAGCGTGCTACTATCGGTTTTAGATTCGCTGTTGTCAATCTGAATTTAGGAACTCATTGATCGCAAAGTAATTTCAATTTCTCATTTTTTTAGTTGTTTGAATTTAATCAGTTTATTTTGCTATGGATCTGTTTTAATGTGCGTGAAAAATCCATAATTTCTTCGTAATTCTGGCTTTTTGCAATGATATGTTAATAGGGATAGTGTTTCCTTATTGGCTCAGTAATGATCAGCGTTTATATTTGCCAATTTTATCTATCTTTTTGACAAATTGACTGTTTCAGGAATGGAATGAACAGCCATGTTATCTAAATTTTTTATTGATCGTCCCATTTTTGCAGGTGTCTTAGCGATTATCGTGATGGCTGTTGGGTTACTTGCTGTTCTAAATTTACCTGTAGAACGCTATCCCGATATTGCTCCGCCTAGAATCACTGTATCTACCAATTATAGTGGTGCAGATGCACAAGCGGTTGAAGACAGTGTTACGCAAGTCTTAGAACAACAAATTAAAGGAATTGACCATCTTCTTTATTTTAGTTCAAGTAGTGATGCTAATGGTAACAGTCGGATTAGTTTGTTTTTTGCGCAAGGCACTGATCCTGATCAGGCGCAAGTGCAAGTTCAAAATGCAATTAATGGTGCAATCAATCGTTTACCAGCCGACGTACAAAGACAGGGGGTGAATGTTCGCAAATCGCTCAGTGATTCTTTTATGGTCATTGGCTTAGCCGATGCTTCTGGACGTTCCACCAATATCGATATCTCTGATTATTTAACCAATCATTTTGAGTTAAATCTGAGTCGTCTCGAAGGTGTTGGGGAAATCAGTGTTTTTGGCTCACAGTACGCGATGCGTATTTGGTTGGATCCTAAAAAATTACAACAATACCAACTCAGTGTCAGTGAAGTCCGTACGGCTTTAGAAAATCAGAATGCTCAAGTGGCAGCAGGTGCGATTGGGCAGTTACCGAGTGTAGATGATCAATATTTAAATGCCAAAGTCACCTCAGGCTCTTTATTGCGTACGCCTGAACAATTTGAAAACATTATTCTCAAAGCAAATAGCGATGGCGGCATGGTCTATCTAAAAGATATTGCCCGAGTCGAGATTGGTGCAGAAAACTATCAGATTTTTAACCGGATCAACGGTTATCCCGCTTCGGGGCTTTCAGTTTCATTGGCTGTGGGCGCCAATGTGATGCAAACTGCGGATTTAGTTTACCAAGAAATAGAACGGTTAAAAAAAGGATTGCCTGAAGGTTATTTCGTGGTCTATCCACGTGATGATACTCCCTTTGTAAAAGAATCAATGTCTCAGGTGGTGACCACACTGGTTGAAGCGATCATTTTGGTTGTACTGGTGATGTTCCTTTTCTTACAGAATTGGCGAGCAACCTTGATCCCTGCGGTAACGGTTCCAGTGGTGATTTTAGGGACTTTTGCAGTGCTTGCTGTATTGGGAATGAGCATTAACACCTTGACGCTATTTGCAATGGTGCTTGCGATTGGGTTGTTGGTGGATGATGCAATCGTTGTGGTTGAAAATGTTGAACGGATCATGCATGAGCAGAAGCTGGATGCCAAACAAGCCAGTATTCAGTCTATGCAAGAAATTAGCGGGGCATTGGTTGGGATTACCTTAGTATTGACAGCAGTATTTATCCCAATGTCATTTTTTACCGGTGCAACGGGGATTATTTATCGCCAATTTTCGATTACTTTAGTCGCAGCGATGTCTTTATCATTGCTGGTGGCATTGATTCTTACCCCTGCTTTATGTGCGATTTTATTAAAACCACAGCAACAGAAAGCCAAATGGGCCGTGTACTTTGAGCGCGGATTAGATCGTGTTCGAAGTTTTTATCTGAATGTCGCCAAAAAGGTGATACAGCTTAAATTTCTGTCGCTTGTCGCTTTATTGTTTTTGGTTGGTGCTTTTGCTTGGACCTATCGTGAATTACCCACCAGTTTTTTACCGCAAGAAGATCAGGGGATCTTGGGTGTTCAGTTTCGCCTAGCTGAAGGCACGCCGATGAGTCAAACCCAAGTTATCGGCAAACAAATTTCAGACTATTTCTTGGCAGAAGAAAAAGATAATTTAAATGGCATCATGGTGATACATGGACGCAACTTCTCAGGCTCAGGTCAAAACCTAGGGCAAGCCTTTGTTTCTTTGAAACATTGGGATGATCGTCCAGGTGTGAAAAATAGTGCACAAGAAATTCGTGCACGTGCCATGAAGCATTTTGCTCAGAATAATCAGGCACGTATTATGGTATTGATGCCTGCGGTCATACGCGGGTTGGGCAATTCTGACAAAATCAATTTTTGGCTACAAGATACCCAAGGCTCTGGGCGAGATAGCCTAATTCGGTCTTTTGAAAATCTTCAACAGCAGGGCAATGCATTAAATAGCATCGAAAACCTTGATAAAAAAAGCAATGATGATCAGGCTGTTCTCAATATTAAGATTGATCATCGTACTGCGATGCTACACAGTTTAAATATCAATGAGATTAACCGTACGATCTCGACGGCTTGGAGTGGAAGCTATATCAATGATTTTATTGATCGTGGTCGAATCAAACGTGTTTATTTACAAGGGGATGCACCTTATCGTTCTAAACCTGAAGACTTGAGTTTTTGGCACGTGAAAAATGCACAAGGACAGATGATTCCCTTTACTCAATTTAGCCAAGTTGAATGGCAGGGCGCACCACCCTTGTTGGAACGTTTTATGGGCTATCCAGCGATTGAATTAGAAGCAGATGCCGCCAGTGGTTTTAGTAGTGGTCAAGGCATGCGAGCAATGGCAAATATTGTGGCACAAATGCCTGAAGTGGGATTGGCGTGGAGTGGTCTATCCTATCAAGAACAGCAATCAAGTAATCAAGCGATTTGGTTATATTTGATTTCGATTGCTTTTATTTTCTTGTGCCTAGCTGCTTTATATGAAAGCTGGTCTATCCCTTCGGTGGTCATGGCGGCTATTCCGCTCGGTATCGGGGGGACGATCTTATTTAGTTACTGGTTTGGTTTTGCCAATGATATTTACTTTCAGATCGCATTGCTCACCACAATTGGGTTGTCTTGTAAAAATGCCATCTTAATGGTTGAGTTTGCAGCTAGTTTACAACAGCGGGGACGCAATGTTCTTGATGCTGCGCTTTATGCTGCTGGACTACGTTTACGTCCGATCCTCATGACCTCGATTGCATTTGGTGCTGGGGTGATTCCATTAATGTTCTCGACAGGTGCAGGGGCACTCAGCCGTCAAGCCATTGGCTATAGTGTTTTTGGTGGTGTTGTCTTTGGCACAGTGCTTGTTCTTATTTTCATTCCTTTAATGTATGTGTTGATCAGATCAATTTTTAAAGGAAAAACCGTTGCAGTGAGTTGAGTTTTTAAATATTTTTGCGCTTAAATATTTTTGATAGAAACAAAAAATCACATATTCCATGTAGATAAAGGCTTGCGTCCGCTTGACTCAAGCCTTTACTATGCACGCGCCGTATAAACGGTTAATTGAGGATTAATTGCCTAAATGGACACGCAGAGTTGTAGTTTATTACGAATTACACATTATTTTCATAAAAATCAGAATGAAGGTCGTTATTCGACAGTAAAATAATATGCTGTGTCTAACTCTTCATTGCTGATCTATTGTAGTGAAGAGGTAGAGATGAGCTACAACAACTTTTTATATTTATTGCAAGATGCATTAGAAAAAAACCATGTTGAACTTGCACTTGCATCGCTTGAAACTTTCCCCGCAGTTGATATTGCTGATCTTTTGACGCAGCTTCCAATCGAACAAAGCCAATTGTTATTGAAGCATTTGCCTGATAGAGCTTATGTTTTTTCTTATCTTCCGCCAAATGAACAAGTCAAACTCGCCAAAGCAATGCCAAGAAATATTCTGGCTGAAATCGTCGGTGAAATGTCATCGGACAAACGAGCTGATGTTTTTAAATGCTTAGATAAACAACAACAAAAAGCATTGCTTCCTGCACTGGCCCAAGCTGAAAGAGAAGACATTCGTCAACTTTCATCATATCTAGAGGGAACAGCAGGGGCGATTATGAGCTCCGAATATGCGACCTTAAAACCCAATATTATGGTCAAAGATGCAATTAAAATGTTGCGTCTTGAAGCACCAGATACAGAAACCATTTATTTTGCTTATGTATTGGATGATGCACGAAAAATATTAGGAGTTTTGTCATTAAAACAGTTGATCCTTGCACCTGCAACGCAGAATATTAGTGAGCTGATGGTTACCCATGTTTTGACTGCTTATGTAGATACCGATCAAGATGAGGTTGCTAAAACCATCGCAAGATATGACTTATTGGCACTCCCAATTCTTGATCATCAAGACATGATGGTCGGGATCGTGACCTATGATGATGCGATGGATGTCGCCAGTGAAGAAGCAACTGAAGATTTCTTAAAAGTCGGTGCGGTGAATGCATCTTCGAAACTGAGCATTAAAACAGCCCCAATTTTACAACTGTATCAAAAGCGCGTTTTTTGGTTGGTATTTTTAGTATTTGGTAGTTTGCTTTCTGGGATTGGGATTGCACATTACGAGGATGTCATTGCACAAAATCTAGTATTGGTCTTTTTCTTACCTCTTCTGGTCGGTAGTGGAGGGAATGCAGGTTCTCAATCTTCAACTTTGATGGTACGTGCTTTGGCAACGGGGGATGTGCAATTTAAAGATTGGTTTGCGCTGCTCGGTCGGGAAAGCTTAGTTGCCTTCTGCTTAGGTGGCACGATGGCGATCGCCGTATCATTATTGGGTTATTTCCGTGGAGATGAATTAATCGCACTGGTTTTAGCATTGAGTATGATGGGAATCGTGTTAATGGGCTGTTTGATTGGTATGAGTCTGCCATTTATTCTAAATCGATTTGGGCTAGATCCAGCAAGTGCGTCAGCGCCATTGGTCACTTCAATATGTGATGCGACTGGAGTGATTGTCTATCTATTTATTGCTTCTATGATCTTATTTTAGTTGTAAAAATAATACCCTCTCGATTTAAAAAGTATTTATGATCAAGCTATAAACTTGGTTTAAGGTTGGGCAAATGTCAGAACAAAAAAAATTAACTCAGCAGCAAGCAATCGTTGTGGAGCGTGATTTGGCGAAATTCGCCAATACGATGGACAGCTTGGTACGAATTCCGTTCACTAAGCAAGGTGTCGGTGCGGATGCAGCATTGAGTACGATTCCTTTTGCGGGCGATATAGCAGGTTTTGTTCTGACTTTATATGCTTTCAAAAAAGCCAGAGAAGTGGGTGTTCCACAACACAAACTCAATGGCGTGGTGAAACTTGCGATCTTAGATATGTTGGTCGGTTTTGTACCGATTGTAGGGACTTTATTTGACGTATTTATTCGGCCAAGTCGCAAGACCCTTGAGATTGTGCATAATCATATCCGTGAGGAATATCAGGTACACAGTGATATCCATGTGGTGCATCCATTTTTACATGAATCTCTAGAGCAAAAACAGAAAACCTCAGCATTTTGGCGTAATCCGATTGTGAGCTGGATTTGGCTGCGGATACCTGATTTGCTCGGCATCGCCGTTTTGATTTTACTTGTACTTGCACTTTGGCTTGGCCTGAGTTACGCGTGGCAGTTGTATAAGTCTTTTGTTTCATAGAGATTAATATATGAGTCATCTCAAAGATAAGTTGCCGAAAAATTGGGTACTTATACAAGAAGATAAAGAATCAGTATTCTCTAATGAACTTAAACGTGAGCTTATATTGGGGCATGTGCTTTTTGACAAAAAAGCAGTAGCCATTGCCCGAAAAGAGGGAGAGGATGATATTTTATTCTTCTTTGAGAATCAGGAAGATCAATATGCTGAGGTTCATTTAACATGGAACCATGAAACTAACCCGATATTGCCATCAACTTTGCTTTTTAGAAGTTTTAATGATTGGAAAAAAACAATTGAAGATGATGATTCGGAGTAAAGTAATTTATTCTTGTATTTGAGCTTATATTTCTGATTTACCCTAGGTTGCTTGATTTTTAGTATTCATCAATCCGAAATATTTAAAAACATTGATATTGTAAAAAATAAAGCCTCCATCTTGGAGGCTTTATTGGTGTATCTGTTTGGATTAGTGAACGTTTAATTGCTTTAATGCAGCAACACGTTGTTCAATGCTTGGGTGGGTGTGGAACAATGCAGCTAAGCTAAAGCCTTGTTCTTTACCTTCCGCGATTGCAAATGCTTTCATTTCTTTCGGCATTTGATCTGGCATTTCTGATTCTGCTTGTAAGCGAAGTAGTGCAGAAATCATTGCATCTTTACCAGCCAAACGTGCACCTGCTTCATCAGCACGGTATTCACGTTGACGAGAGAACCACATCACGATGGTTGATGCCAAGATACCAAATACGATATCTAAAGCAATAGTAATCGCAAAATAGGCAATTCCTGGCGCTTCGCCATCTTCACGACCAAATACATTACGGTCAATAAAGTCCCCAGCAATACGCGCAAAGAACATAACGAAGGCATTGACTACACCTTGGATCAAGGCAAGGGTAACCATATCACCATTTGCAACGTGACCAATTTCATGCGCAAGTACAGCACGAAGTTCATCTTTGTTCATACGTTCTAATAGACCTGTTGAAACAGCTACTAGTGCGTCGTTTTTATTCCAACCTGTTGCAAATGCATTAGATTGATAAGATGGGAAGATACCAACTTCAGGCATTTTAATACCTGCACGTTGGGATAATTGAGCAACTTCTTGTAATAACCACGCTTCGGCTTGATTACGAGGTGCATTCGGGTCGATTAATTCGGTCCCAGTGGTTTTTTTAGCCATCCACTTTGATAGGAATAGGGAAATCAAAGAACCTACCATACCAAAGACAAGGCAGATAACCATTAGGTTGCCTAGATTTAAGCCACCCGCGCCATGGTAACTACCGACACCGAAGAGTGACAAAATAATGCCAGCTACAACCAGTACCGCGAGGTTGGTTAGCAAGAACAAACCAATCCGCATCATTGAGAAAACCCTCTTATAAAGAAAAAGTGATCTGATTTATAAATATAAATCACCCCAATAATATGCAGGTTGAACCCCAAAAATTCAAGGGAAAAAATAGCTGTTATTGCATGTTTGCAAACAAAATAATGAATCTACAAAGAAACAAGCACTTAAAACTAATTTTAGCGTGAAAAAAGTAACAAATAATTGCTAGTTATCGTTGTTTTAATGTACATATTAATCGGTTAAACGGATATGTGCAGAAGCAGTGGCATTCGCTGTGGAGTAGCTGCCTGCTGGCGCATCTGTAAAAGTACCATCAGCCAAAGTGATGATTTGTCGATTGTACTGTCTTGATGTTGATGCGGTTTCGGCATTTGTACTGCTATTTGAGCCCGAATAATTAACCGATTGTGCGATCACTTGCCCATTGGTTGAATGAGCTGTCGGTTGAGATAAATTGGTCCCTAAACCTGATACATAGAGGTTTTGATAACGACTAGTGACACGACGAACATAATCCTGTGTTTCTCGGAATGGGGGGATGCCTTTATATTTATCGACATTGCCTTCTCCTGCGTTATAGGCAGCCAAGGCCAAGCGTGTATCACCTTTAAAGCGTTTCAGTAACCAGCTTAAATACTTTGCACCCGCAAAAATATTTTGCTGAGGGTCGTACGCATCCGAGACATTGAAGCGTTTAGCTGTCGCTGGCATCAACTGCATTAAGCCTTGAGCACCCACAGGTGAGCGTGCATTGACATTGAAACCAGATTCAGTGTGCATTACCGCTTTTATTAAGCCTTCTGAAACACCATGTTGTTGTGCTGCTTGACGGATTAAATGGTCGAAAGTATTTCGGTTACGGCTATAACTGGGTAGAACTGAAGCTTCGCTATTGCCCCAATTACGATAGCTATGGATATTGCTATCGGGATAATAGGTTGCTTTAACCACTTTTAAATGGCTGTATTCTGCTTTCTTTTTATTGGTCAGCAGTGTCGTACCATTGCTATCTTTAAATTGATAGATGGTTTGGCCAGCGTGTGCAGATACTGTTGTATTAAAAAAACCGATTGTCCCCAAATACAACATAAAAAAATAAGTTATTTTGTTCATCGTTATAATATTCACAAAAGATGAGCTTTAATTCATTTCAGCAGTGTAACAAAAAAATCTCAAAAAAGTACTTTCGCTACATTTTTTTATTTTTCTACTGTCTAACAAAAAATCAAGTCCTTTTGCTCGAATGTTCAGCAAAAAAAAAATTAAATTTTTTTTAAAATTTAAGTGTTGACTTATGTAAGCTATTGTTTTTAATGGAGTAAAATGATTGGTTAAAAAATGATCAATTTGATTGAAAGCCTTATTCTAAGATAAAAAAAGTTTGTCAATAGCGAAGAAATCCACAATTTTATCCACAGTTTTTGTGGAAAACTGTGGAGAAGTCTGAAATATAAGCAATCTAGACGATTTTGATAACTTTTGATCAGAATTTTACCAGTATGAAACTCAAATATGACGATTGAGAGAAATTGAAAAATTCTTTAGGTGCGCATTTTTTCGGAATGGGATAAAATCTTGCGGTATTTTGTTTATGAGTAAATCACGTCTATGTACGCGCCAGTGGAGTCCAACCAAGGATTTAATTTCAAGCCAGAGCTTCCTACTAGTTCGGCCTATTATCGCTTGTTGAAAAAACTACGTCGCCAAGTGGGGCATGCAATTCGTGACTACAAGATGATCGAAGATGGCGATAAAGTCATGGTATGCGTATCGGGTGGTAAGGACAGTTATACCTTGCTCGATATCTTGCTGCAATTCAAACGTATTGCGCCGATTAATTTTGATATTGTTGCCGTTAATCTGGATCAAAAACAACCTGGCTTTCCTGAGGATGTTTTGCCACGTTATATGGAAGAAAATAATATTCCATATTATATCCTTGAAAAAGATACCTATACCATTACCAAGCGCTTAACACCTGAAGGTAAGACCTATTGCGCCGTATGCTCTCGGTTACGTCGCGGTTCACTCTATGGTTTTGCTCAAGAGATTGGTGCAACGAAAGTGGCTTTAGGTCACCATCGTGATGATATTTTAGCGACATTCTTTCTGAACTTATTCCATGGCGGTAGTTTGAAAGCGATGCCACCGAAACTGCTTTCTTCAGATAAAAAGAATATTTTGATTCGTCCTTTGGCTTATGTTGAAGAAAAAGACATTATCAAATATGCAGAAATGCGTCAGTTCCCGATCATTCCGTGTAACTTGTGTGGATCTCAAGAAAATTTACAGCGTGCGATTCTGAATGACATGTTGCGTGAGTGGGATAAGCAATACCCTAAACGTTTACATAGTATTTTTGGCGCATTACAAAATGTATCACCATCGCAGCTGGCTGATCGAGAGTTATTTGATTTTGAAGCTTTGGATGAACAGCGTGAGTTCGATATGAAAGATCCAGAAGAATTGAAAAATCGTCTAGATGTGGTGAATTTAAGCTTCGCTGCGGAATAAAATGTAAGAAATTTTTTAAAGGCACTTTGTTAAGTGCCTTTTCTTTATAAAATTTTTAAAAATTGAATCCTACGTACAAAAAGTCATAGCCTAAAATAAAATATACGTGCTATAACATGGCACAAGCAAATTGCTTCATGTGATGTCGTCTGGATAGATGGCACAAGAAATTGAACAAATACATTTGAGGAATAATCATGGCTGCATTTTTAACTGATGATTGGTTTGCAACTGTCGATACACTTACTGCTGAAGCAGGTGATTTAAACTTGCCACCAGCACTGGCGAATTTGGCAATTAACTTGGTTGTAACAGATGCAGCTGGTAATACAGAGTTGGCTTTAGATGCTGGTAAAATCCAAAAAGGATTATCAACCAAGGCTAAAACAACTTTAAACATGGATGCTGAAACTTTACGTAAAGTATTCTTAGAGTTTGATATGGCTGCTGCAATGCAGGCGTTCATGACAGGTAAAATCAAAGTACAAGGCGATATGTCTCAACTTATGGCTTTACAAACGGCTAAGCCAAGCCAAGAACAAAAAGACTTATTCAAGAAAGTACTTGAGCAAACTGCTTAAATTCTTTTAAAAAAAAGCTTACCCATTCGGTAAGCTTTTTTTTATTTTTAAATATTAATTAGATCACTGGTTTTAATGTGTTCTAAGTAAGCACGAATACGTTTGACGTATTGAACGGCTTGTTTGTGTCGACCATTTTTAGCTTGGTTACGCTGTAAATAATCATATAAATTTACCCATTGATTTGGGTCTTTACCTTGTGCTTTGATCCGTTTCTGTGCCTGACTTACTGCACCTGGTCCCATATTATAAGCCACTAAGGCATACCAGTTACGGTCAGGGTAGGGAACATTGGCAAATTGATCCAGCATCAGATCATAATACTTGGCACCACCATGGATGCTTTGTACAGGATCAACACGGTTGGTTACACCCATCGCTTGAGCCGTACTATTCGTCAGCATCATTAAGCCACGTACGCCAGTAGGCGACACTGAAGTGGGTTTAAGATAAGATTCTTGATAACCAATTGCTGCCAATAAATGCCAATCTAAATTGTATTTAGATGCACTTTTCTTAAAGCTCGCTTTATAGATGGGTAAACGTTGATTCAAATCTTTTTGAATCGTTGACCAAGATTCTGGTTTAACCACATTGCGGTTGTAAAAAGAAGCAAGCTGCTGTGTTGTACCCAGTTGTTTACTTTGGCAAATAAAACCACTTGCTGTCAGTGTGAGTGGATCATCAGCTTGTTTAAACACCCAATTGAATTGAGGATTTAAACCATTTTTGCTTAAGCTATCTTGATCGCCACAACTTGCTGAAAAAGAAACCAATTGTTTATTTTCAATCTGATTTAGATTCGCTGTCGTCATGGCCAGATTGGCTTTACCTTGGGCGATCCATCTTAATGCAGTTGCATTATCTGGAACTGTTTTAAAATCGAGCTTTACATTTAAACTCTGTGCATAGTTTCTTGCTAAATCATAGCCAAAACCATGTAAAAACTGATCTTCTTTAAATACGATCGTTGGATTTTCAACTGCAACCACTGTTAATACATTGCTTGCCAAAACACTATTGTATTGATGTGATTTTTCTGCGCTCAAGCTATTAAAAGGGAGAATGACCACACCTAATGCTAAAGCTTGAAATGGAAGTTTGGAAGATAAAGAGTTAAGGCTAAGCCTCGACCCAGAACTTGAATTACTGTGCATGTTGTCTCCGCTACAGGTAATTTATGCCCTAAAAGTTCAGCAAAAAAATGCTCTAACTTTTTAAAGTTGATAAATTCAATAAGGGTGGGCAAATCATGACGCCATTCAAAATGACATTGAATTAATCTGGAAAAATGATGTTCGTGTTACACATCATTCACAAAGTGTATAAAAAATAAACAAAAAGTTAACTTAGGGGCGCATAATAAGCGGCAAAAATAGGATTGTCAAATTTTGAACAATAAAATACTGAGAGATTCATCACAACCGCATGATTTGAAAAAGAATAAAATTTATACACTTTAGTGGTGTTGAAATAAGGAATACAATGCAACGACTTGTAAACAGACTGTTATATTAGCGTATTTTTTTCTTATGAAATCAAATTTAATTACTCGTAATGGACATGATTTGTTGGTCGCAGAGTTAAAAAAGCTCTGGCATGAAGAACGCCCTGAGATTACTAAAAAAGTAAATTGGGCTGCTAGTTTAGGCGATCGGTCTGAAAATGCAGATTATCAATATAATAAACAAATACTTAGGAAAATTGATCGTCGTGTTCGATATCTGGGAAAACGTCTAGAAGAATTGAAGATCATCGATTATGTACCCGAACAAGAAGGAAAAGTTTATTTTGGTGCTTGGGTTGAGATCGAAAATGATGCTGGTGAGAAGAAAACATTGCGTATCGTTGGTGTTGATGAGATCTACGATCATCACCCTCAGCATATTTCGATTGAATCACCAATGGCTCGTGCATTACTTGGTAAAGCCGTTGATGATGATGTTGAAGTACATACGCCGCTTGGAAAAAAAGTATGGTATATCAACTCAATTCGCTATGAAAAAAACGAAAATTGTTAAAATAACAGAGTGTTGATTTTATTTTGATCATTTGATGCATGATTTTGCATAAAAGGTTTGCCAAGGCGCGGTTTTATTTATATGATAGCCGCCATTGGAAGCGTGGCAGAGCGGTTTAATGCACCGGTCTTGAAAACCGACGAGGGTGTGAGTCCTCCGTGAGTTCGAATCTCACCGCTTCCGCCAAATTCAAAAAGTCCTTGTGTAAACAAGGACTTTTTTTATATCTATACTTTTATAGCCCATATCAAAAGTATGGATTAGAGCAAATCCTTGAGTGCGGATTAAAATAAAAAATGAATGGCGATGTTCTCCAATAAATAGTTATAGATACAGAATCATTATTTATAGTGGGGAGTCGATTTAGCATGTCATGAAGCGTGATTGTCGAGTTTATCCTAAAGCGCTTTTTTACAAGATCGTTATAAAAGGTGTGAAAAATTTACTTAATTTATCAAATAAATATAACTCGTATTTCATCTACCAAGTCTTGCTTATTTGAGCTTTGAATCTGAATTTTACTTCATTTATATCACTCAAAAAACATTCAAAATTATGCATTTTTTGCATGAAATATTTAATTTTTGCATTGTCGTTTTTTTTGAAAAAAAGTAACACTTGCCTCTGCTAATTGTTGAGTCAATTGGTTTGTGCTTCTAGAAAGGCACAGCCTATCTGATGAGATCAGCATGGATAGTCATCAAAGATCAAATGTATGTTTGTGATTTGATGCTAAGCGAAATAGGGAAGGAATAACTATTATGAATCAAAAAAAGCTGCTCAAATATATTCTGATTGCGATGATCACAGGAATATTAGTAGGCTGGGTATGTCATAGCACTTTAAGCACTGCACAAACAACAGACATCGCGGGTTATTTTAAGATCGTTACCGATGTATTTCTAAGATTAATTAAAATGATTATTGCACCTTTGGTGTTTGCAACCATTGTTTCAGGTCTAATTTCAATGGGGAAATCATCCTCACTCGGATCGATTACGTTCAAAGCAATGACTTGGTTTATTGGTGCATCGTTCATTTCTCTTTTGCTTGGGATGGGCTTAGCCAATTATTTCCAACCTGGGGCAGGTATGAATCTCAGTATTCCACAAGAAGCTGTGGATGTTGGCGTGAGTGCTTCCAGCTTAAGCTTGCAGACATTTATTACGCATATTTTCCCGCGTAGTTTTGCAGAAGCGATGGCAAATAATGAAATTTTGCAAATTTTGGTGTTCTCAATTTTCTTTGGTTCAGCATTAGCATATGTACAGCATCAAACGGGTGCTTCAGTCATTGGTCGAATCATTGATGAATTATGCCGTGTCATGTTCCGTATTACCGACTATGTCATGGCTGCAGCACCGATCGCGGTATTTGCAGCAATCGCATCAGCAATTGCAGTTCAGGGGCCTAAATTAATTCTTGATTATAGTATTTTCATTGGGCAGTTCTATATTGGTCTATTGATCCTTTGGATGATCCTCATTTCGTTTGGCTATATCTTCTTGAGACGAGATGTTTTTAGATTGATGCGAGCGGTTCGTGAGCCAACTATGTTGGCGTTTGCAACAGCCAGCAGTGAGTCTGCATATCCAAAAACAATGGAAGCTTTAGATAAATTTGGTGTGCCGAAACGTATTACTAGCTTTGTATTACCTTTAGGTTATTCATTTAATCTCGATGGTTCAATGATGTATATGGCTTTTGCGGTGTTGTTTATTGCACAAGCCTATAATGTGGATTTGAGTTTTGCTCAGCAGGCTTTGATTTTATTAACCTTGATGATCACAAGTAAAGGCATTGCTGGCGTTTCGCGCGCATCTATTGTGGTGATTGCTTCGACACTCGCTATGTTTCAACTTCCAGAAGCCGGTATTTTATTAATTCTTGCAATTGATCAATTTTTAGATATGGGGCGTACTGCAACCAATGTCATCGGAAATAGTATTGCAACCGCGGTTATCGCGCGAACTGAAGGTGATAAGCATGAGGTTGAAGAGCAAGATGAGGTCATGGTTGAACCAATTATTCCAGTCAGTCGATTGGCAGATAATAGTTAAGATTTAAATTATTTCTATAAAATAGACCTCTTTCATCATTCTGTAGCCTTTTGATTTTCTCCAATCAGGTGAAGAAAAATACTTATGAGAGCGGTCTATTGAATAGTTTGTATTTTTTTTAAAAGCTTTATTTATAGTGATTGTCTAGTTTTTGGGGTCTTAATCCAAAATATAATTTCTAAACAATCACTTTTTTATATTGTATATTTTGTTAATTTAATAAATTTAAAGGAATATGAAAGGTATTGAAATTAACGAGAAGTTAATGAGTTCCAAATGTAGCCTATTCGATTTGAAAGTATTATTTCACGTCTGATAATATATATGTTTTGAAATGTATGATAATTTTCCTTATCTACAATCATTAATTTTTTTTCATTAACTTCTTTTTCAATAAGTAGTTTTGGTAACCACGCAATACCCAATCCTTGTAAAGCGAGTTCTTTTAAGTCGCCAGCATTGTCTGTTTCATATAATGTACGGTAATTTAATTTATTCTCAATAACCTCATCGACACAGTTTCTTAAATAAGCTTGTTTACTATAAGCCAAGAGTGGAAAAAGCTGATCAAATGAAAATTTTGGTTGGTTATTATTGAGTGCGGTAACGGGGAGTATTTCCATTTTTACGATTTTATGGAAAGCGAAAAGGGAAGGGTCAAGTTGCTGTAACGTTTTTTGATCACAATAACAAATTAAAAAATCACATGATCCATCCTTAAGTAAACGCATTCCTTGTTTCTGGTTGGCTGCAATAATTTCTAATTTTAAGTCTGCTAAATTGAGTGACAAATCGTGGATAAATCTTGGGAAAAATTGCGTTATTAATGAATGTGATACTGCAAATTTAACTGTTAATTCATTGTTTTTAATGTTTTTTTCTAGATAGTTAATTGTTGTTTCAAGTTGGTTTTGGATATTTTTTGCTGAAGCCAATAAAATTTGTCCAGCTTCGGTGAAGTCGATATTTTTACTATGCCGTTTTAAAATTTGGAAACCCAATGCTGTTTCAATATTTTGAATTCTACGTGAAAAGGCAGATTGTGTGACGTGTCTCATCTCTGCTGCTTGGGAGATCGATTTTTCTTGCTCGAGTGCAAGTAAATCTTCAATCCATCGAATTTCCAAGGTCATAACCTATCCTTAACGCCTGCTTATATACATTATAATCTATTATGCAAAAAATGCATGTAGTAATATTTTTTTACATTAGAAAAAAATCAATCTGTCCACTAATATAAATTCATTGTTAAGCAGAGTCTATTTAAATGAATGTTAAGATTAATACACGGACTGAAAAAGATTTATTAGGTAATAAAGAAATTCCATCACATTGTTATTATGGTGTTCAAACTTTAAGAGCAATTGAGAATTTTAATCTAAGTCAGAATAAATTGAGTCAATTTCCCGCTTTTATTAAAGCACTGGCAATGGTGAAGTCTGCATGCGCACATGCAAATTTTAAACTCAATAAAATTGAAGAAAATAAAAACAATGCAATCCAATATGCCTGCCAACAGATTTTAAATAATCAGTATCATGAACAATTTATGGTGGATATGATTCAAGGTGGTGCTGGAACTTCAACCAATATGAATATAAATGAAGTTGTTGCAAACGTAGGCTTAGAATATCTTGGTCATTTAAAAGGTGAGTATCAATATTTACACCCAAATAATGATGTAAATATGTCTCAATCAACCAATGATGTCTACCCAACAGCCATAAAAATTGGATTAATCACTGCAATTCAACAATTAAATGTACCATTCAAGGATTTAATTGAAAGCTTCAGAGCCAAGTCGGATGAGTTTGCCAATATCTTAAAAATGGGTCGTACCCAGCTACAAGATGCTGTACCTATGACTTTAGGGCAGGAGTTTGGTGCTTTTGCAACGACTTTACAAAATGATTTAAATAAATTGAATCAAATTATGCCTGAAGCTTTAAGTGTGGTTAATCTAGGCGGAACTGCAATCGGTACAGGCATCAATACTGAAACGCAGTATCGTGAATATGCCATTGCATCATTGTCAGAGATTACCCAGCGAAACATTAGCAGTGCCCCTGATTTAATCGAAGCAACATCGGATATGGGCGATTTCGTATTGTTGTCGAGTTTGTTAAAACGTACAGCAACCAAACTTTCAAAAATCGCAAATGACTTACGTTTATTATCTAGTGGTCCACGTGCAGGTTTAAACGAAATTTATTTAGAAGCGCGTCAGCCAGGCAGCTCGATTATGCCAGGTAAAGTGAATCCTGTGATCCCTGAGGCAATGAATTTGGTCTGTTATCAAGTGATTGCCAATGATTTGGCGGTTACTCTAGCTGCGGAAGCGGGTCAGCTACAGTTGAATGCGATGGAGCCATTGATTGCATTTAAACTGTTTGAATCAATCGAGCTATTAGGCAAAGCGATGCAGATGTTCCAATACAAGTGCATTGAAACGATTCGTGCCAATGCCAAACTTTGTCAGTCACAGGTTGAAAATTCAATTGGTATCATTACTGCGCTTAACCCATATTTAGGCTACGAAACGACCACTCGTATTGCGAAACAAGCCAACGAATCGGGACAAAGCGTGCTGGCTTTGATTAAAGCTGAGAACTTAATATCTGATCAAGTCTTGGCAGATATCTTAGCTGTGAAAAACATGGTACATCCGAAGCAATCGGTATAACTTATGAGTTGGTCTAGCTCAGGTCATCTTAATTTAAGAATTTCCTGAGCTGTTTATTAAAAAATATTTGATAATATCAATATCTTATAGGAGGAATTTGTCTCCAGTGGTTTGTTTGGTAATCTAGTTTGCAATGAATAAGCGTAAACCTGAAATCCACCGTAAAATTAATTGTTCTGCCTACAATTGAGCTTTATTCATTCTGAAAGCATCACGGTTTGATTAATCCTAAAGCTCAATGGAGTGCGGAAACTAATGGTAAACAAGATCATAATGGCACTTATTCGATTGTTGCAATTTAATGTTGATTGATAATTAATCCCTTTTTTGCTTATTTTTTGCATACTCTCAGGCTCTGTTTAAACACTCATTCATCTTCAAGGATTAGATTGGGCCGCGCGATTTGTAGAATGGAAAAAGCCTACATTGTTACCAACGTATAATGCATCGGATCAATACTGGTGTTACATGCTTTGATGAAAGTGTATGAGAGCAATTATCTATGGATTGACTAGACGATACTACCTCTCTGTAAAATCAGACAATTCAAAGGTATAGGTCTATGATGGCGATTGCAACGCGCGTTAAAAGCTCAATGGACTGGTTCTTTGACTGTGAGCTATATTTAATTATGAATCAGTCGGGAAATATTGGGAGTAGAGCTTTATCGAACGGGTATACAGTAGATATTAAAATGGTCAAGTAGTTAATCGACGGATTAAAAGCAAAACTCTATGCTGATCGTGGATATATCAGTCAAGAATTAGAACTGAAGGATCAAAAGAATGATTTGATTGCATATCATCGTAAAAACATGCAATAAGTCCAATTATCACAAGAAGATGAATATCACTTAAAACAGCTGAATAAAATAGAAGCTTTCCTTAGCTTACTCAAAGGGACATACAATTTAGTGACAACTAAAGCTCTAAATGTCGCTGGTTATTTATTAGGGATTTATGCATCGTTATGCGCTTATCAGCTTTGTCATCAAAATAAACCAATGATTCAAGGTAGTGAATCTATGGTTTAAGCATGATTCAGGTTGGCACAAAGCCCATCTAAAAAGTCAACAGACTTTAATATAAAAATGTCGAAATTATTTTTTATAGGGCATTTTAAAGTATGGTAAAAAATATTAGACTACGAGGTCTGTTTGATGGGATATTGTGTTGAAATTTATGCAATATATTTAGATTGTTTAGAATATCTTAAGTATATAATTTCAAACTTATTCTAATTTAGATCAAAAATAAAAATGAGGTTGTAACATGGTTGCGATTGTATCTGGAAATGGCTTAGGTTTATTTAATAGCTCATTTAATAATCTAGGTAAGCAAGGGGTACATGGAAATGCAAACTTTGGACAAGCTCAACTTCAAAATTATATTAATATCGCAGATGGCAATCTGATTATTCGTCAGTTTGACCAAAAGCTTTCGGCAATTGGGAAAGATATCCAGTCAATTCAAACCTACAACTCTAAGGGCGTTTTAAGCGGAGACGCACAATGGGGGGGCGAGTGGAGTCGACGTCTTTCATTGGTAGGTACTCTAAATACTGCGGGCAGTAAAATCCTGGTTACAGCAGAAGATGGACACCAAATTACGTTTAATTTTAGTTCTACTAACAATTATGTTTCTACAGAAGGTGACGGTGCCTACGATAAACTGAGTCTAAATGGAAACACGTGGACGATTACTGATGGTAAAACACTAGCTAGTGAAGTTTATGAATATAATTCGACTTTAAAAACAGGTCGCTTGATTGCTGTTAAAGATAATAACGGAACCAACCTAGCCTATAGTTATGACGCATTAGATCGGTTAATTTCAATCAAGGATTTAAATAGTACCGCGTTAAATGAGTTGATTTATAACTATGATGGTACAAGCAATCGAATCAAGCGTATAGATACCAAAGCAAATGGTGTCACCAACCAAAATGTTTATTATGAATATGATAGTTTAAATCGTTTATCAAAAGTTATCACTGATTTAACTCCGAATGATAATAGTATTGCAGACCAGAAGGTCTATACCACCAGCTATAGCTATGAACTCACTTCAAGTCGGATCGCTTCGATTACCCAAAGTGATGGCAGTTCCGTTCAATTTACCTATGAGCTGGATATTGTAACGAATACACATCGAGTAAAAACAGTTAGAGATAGTCAGGGTCTAACTACATTCACCTATGCTGCGAATAAAACCACTGTTGAAAATAGCTTAAAAGAAATTTGGGAATATAGTTACGATGCTAATAAACAGCTGATTAGTATTAAAAATGCCAATGCTGAGGTGTCATCCTTTAGTTATGACAGTCAAGGTAATGTGATTGGGATAATAGATAATGAGGGGAATAAACTTACTTATCGCTATGATAGCAGTGGTAATTTAATAGAAGAATATAGCCATGACGGTAAAGCCATTAAATATAGTTATGTTAATAACTCGCAACTTGCCACGATTACAGAATTTAGCGCCTTAGCAACTAAAGATGCCAATGGTAATTGGGTGATGCCAACAGGTGACTCAAAGAATACGAACTCTGTTTATGACCCTTCTAAGCGCTTACGTTTTGTTATTAGTGCTGAGGGAGGGGTTGTTGAATATATTTATAATGCACAGGGTCAGTTGATTGGTAAGGCGAGCTACCAAAACAAATATAGCAGTGGGGTGTCATTCACAACTGTAGAAACATGGGCAAAAAATAACGTCAGAAACCAGCTAAGCAATTATGAATATGATGTTTTAGGTAATCTAAAAAGAGAGATCAATTATAGTTCAATCAATCGGCAGGTTGATGCTATAACAGGACTGGTAAATAACCAAGGGGTGTCCGAAGACGCGACGCAACTGATTGACTATGTATATGATCCCAAAGGACTGTTACTCCAAAAGATTATTCGTCACGGTGCCAACAGACAAACGGCAGCAGCAACCTCAGCTCAAGCGATGCAATCCTTTACCTATGATGGCTTGGGTCGGATTCTGACAGAGGTCAGCGCAGCTGGAACAACGACATATAGTTATGCTGCGGGTAAAATTACCGTAACAAATGCGGCTAATCTGATTACCACACAAAGCTTCGATAACTATGGTCGATTGCTTAATATTGTACAATCTGCAACGAGTCAACCAAGTCGAACGACTAATTATGTTTATGATGAAGCAGGACGATTGGTTTATACAAAGCAACCTACGGGCAATGAACAATACAATTTCTATGATAAAAAAGGCAGGTTGGTTGGCGTTGTGAATAGCTCAGGCCTATTAATTGAATATGCCTATAATAAAAATGACCTACAAACCAAAGAAACCCGTTACGCAAATGCAGTAAACCCTACAGGATGGTTAGTCAACAACAGCGTTACGAAGAAACGGATTGAGGATATTCGCCCAGCTGTAAATAGCTTTGATCGTATTATCCAAAAGGATTATGACAGTAGTAACCAGCTAGCGAGTATTAAGCAGGCCAATGGTACGTTAACTGAATATAGTTATGACAACTTTGGTAATATCATTCAAACAAAAGTTGGTGATAGAGTTAGTCGTTATTTTTACAATAAAGATAACCTTCAGGTGGGTGCTTTAGATGCTGAAGGGTATTTGGTTGAAACGATCTATAATAGTGTAGGGCAGAAAGTTCAGGTTAACCGTCATAGTAAGTTAACGACAGAAAGTCTACGTGCGACAGGGACTTTGGCGCAGCTTAAACCAACAGGTACCGATAACGTTATACGTAGTACACTATTTTTTTACAATGCTCAAGGTAACTTAATAGGCTCAATTGATGAAAAGAAATTCATTACGGCCTATTTTTATGATGAAGTGAATAATACGGTTACGACACGTCAATATTCGACTGCCACGACTGTTGCAGTAAGTAGTAATACTGTATGGGCTGACTTTATTGCGGCAATTCCAGTCAGCAATACCTATCAAGAGACAATCAAATATTATGACAATCAGGGACGTTTAACGAAGTTAAGTGATACCCGTCAGGGTATCACTAGCTATAACTATGACCAAGCAGGTCGACTCATTACGGAAACACTGGCAACGGGTAGTGGCAACGAAAGACGTATCTATACTCGTTACAATGCCTTTGGTGATGTCACCCATGTGTTGGCGGGGGAGCTTGCGCTTGAAATTAAGACAGGCATGACTGCTGCACAAGTTGATCAGGTTTATGAACAATATGGGATTAAGTCTTATTACGATGCGGCTGGACGTAAGAGCCATGTACTCAATCCAGCAGGTCAATTAACGACTTTTTATTATGACAAATCTGGTCGACTGACACATAGTATTAATGCTGAAGGTAATGTGGTTGAAACCAGTTATACCTTGTTTGGTGAAGTGAAGACAACTACTCAATATGTGAATAGTTTGTCTAAAACCAATGAGAATGTAACGGATTTAGCAGGTGCTGCTATTCCTGCTGCTTTTACAAATGCAGTTGGGGTGGGTAAGCGCTTAAAAGGTGGAGAGCTGACGACCACCCTTACGAGTTTAGTAACAGCAATTAAGAATACAACGAAAGATAAAGTTGAAAATTTCGAATATGACAAATTAGGTAATATCAGCAAGAAAACGGATGCTTTATTAAATAGTGTTGATTATCGCTACAATCAGTATGGTGAATTAGAGCTAGAAACTCGACAAATTACCCTAAATGGTACTAAAAAACTGGTACAGACAAATTACCTTTATACCAAACGCGGCGAACTAAAAAGTGTTATCTCAGATCAGGGTGGATTAAGTCAGACAACGAGTAAAGAGTATGATGCCTTTGGTCGTGTGACTAAAGAAACAGACGCCAAAGGTAATATTACCAGCTATGACTATGTTGCAGATCAAGGGCGAACCATACAGGTTAAATCTGCAAATAACAGTCTTACTAAAACCACTTATGATGCGTGGAACCGTATCCTCACGGTAAATACCAATAACAACATCACCACGTATAGCTATGACGATAAAACGAGAACTTTAACCTTAAAAAGCCCAGAAGGTTTACAGACGATTACCCGCTACAATGAGTTTGGCGATGTAATAGATATCACAGAAGCGAATAATGGTAAAACCTCATATCTTTATAACAAAGATGGACAAAAAACTAAAGAAACCAATGCTGTTGGCGCATCTACTAGCTATATCTATGATAAAAACACAGGGCTGTTAAAAGAGACAACCAATGCTGTAGGGCTTAAAACAGAATACATTTATGATGATGCTAATCGAATTCAATCTCAACGCATTAAAATCTCAGACGATGAAGTCATCGAAACGCAATATCGTTATGATGGACAAGGGCGACGTTTAGACGTTATAGAAGCTTATGGGACGATTAATCAACGTTCGACGCAATACAATTATGATAAAGCAGGGCGTTTGATTTCAGTCATTCAAGATGCAACGGGTCTTAAATTCATAACCACATATGCCTATGATGAGATGGGGCGTGAGATTCGTGTGGTCGATAAAGGGATCACGACACTTTATACTTATGATGCATTGGGGCGTCGGATTTCTGAGCTAAAAGACCCGACAGGAGAAGCGTTAAAAATTGAATACCGTTATGATCAAAATGGTAATTTGACCCGAAAGATCGATCCAGCTGGCAACAGTACTTGGTATGTTTACGATGCTGTAAACCAACTCACCCACACTGTAAATAGTATGGGAGCTACAACGAGTTATGTCTATGATCTAAATGGACGAAGTGTTGCACGGTATGATTTTACGACATTGCAGAATGTGGCTACTTGGGAAAGTAAAGATAGCATTGTTGCATCAGAGATTACGGTAAGTAAAACGACAGCTAATCTAACTCGCTTTATCTACAATAAAGATGGACAACAGATTTATCAAATTGATGCGTTAGGCTTTGTTGTAGAAAAGCAATACGACCAACTGGGCCAAGTTGTACATGTTAAATCATATGATAAATTAATCTCACTTTCGGGGGAGAGTCTTACTCAAACAAATGTTCAATCTGCACTTACAACCGCGAA
>NZ_JAVDVH010000018.1:0-52521 GCF_031456775.1 Acinetobacter sp. 3657
CTTCGAGTAATTTCTACCATCTAATCAATGAAAATAATTTCGATCGATTAACCAGTAAAAATCCACACAAGTTGTTCTTCTTCAATTCTTAATGAATTTTTCACCACCTCATCAGTGGCAAATCAACGCAATAAATACTCATAAACTTAACCAGTAAAGCTAAGTTCTGTTTGCTTCATCGCGTCGGGATGTGTGCATTATAGGAGATTTTTTTTGGTGCGCAAGTCTTTTTAAACATATGATTTATTGAGTGTTGCTTTTTTAGACCAAAGCCTGCACAACAAACCACCAAAAACACCACAAACCAATGATATTAAGGAAGAAATATTAATTTTACATTTCTTCCTTATTTTTTACTTTTTGCTCTTTATCTGAACACTTATGATTTTAACCGGTTGTTTTGGTACATTTTGATGCATTCCTTGGTTTCCTGTAGGTACATTTACGATTTTATCAATCACCTCCATACCCTTAGTCACTTTACCAAACACTGCATAGCCAGCATCTCTTTGTGAACGATTGAGGAAACTGTTATCAGCAACATTTATAAAAAATTGACTCGTTGCAGAGTTAGGGTTATTGGTTCGAGCCATCGCTAATGTGCCACGGGTATTCTTCAGACCATTATCTGCTTCATTCACAATAGGTGCGTTTGTTTTCTTCTCAACCATATTCTCATCTAAACCACCGCCCTGAACCATAAATCCAGGAATCACACGATGGAAGATCGTACCTGTATAGAAGTTGCTTTTAACATAGCTTTCAAAATTCTTCGCTGATATAGGCGCTTTATCATCAAAAAGCTCTATTTCAACATTCCCCATGCTGGTTTTCATTTCAACCATTGTATTTGCAAATAGATGACCACTGGCCAAAAGTAAACTTGTTGTAATGAACAACGTTTTCATCATTGCTTTTCTCAACTTGAAAATAGATTTTTTGTGGACATTCATCTTAGTTTTACAAATTCATTTTTGCTATTTTTATTTGTTACGCTAAACAACACCTATGTTTCACGTGAAACATAGGTTCATCGGCAAATTAACTATGTTTATCCCAAAATTTTCTAAAGTTTCTCGCAAGCTCAATCGTATTACGTTTAGCTTTGCTTGAAATTGGGGTTAGGTTGATAAAACCATGAGTCTGATCAACATAATTGACATATTGAACTTTGACACCGCTTTGTCTGAGTTTATGACTATAGATCTCCCCTTCATCATGGAGTAAGTCGTGCCCAGCCGTAAGTACGTATGCAGGTGCAAGCTTGCGAAGGTTGCCATAGGTAGGTGAAACAAGCGGATCATCTAAAGCAACGTTGTGCTGTGTCACATAATAGTCTGTCACATAATCCACATCCTTACTGGTCAACACTAAGCCTTGACCATACGCATAGAAAGATGGGTGTCTACTTTTAAAATCTACAGTTGGATAAATTAACAGTTGTGCTTGTGGTGCGTATGCCTTGCCCACTGTGTGCTGTGCCACAACGGTACTGATATTGCCACCAGCACTGTCGCCAGCAACCGCAATACGATTTTTATAGATCTTGAGTTGGCGACGATTCTGATAAACCCAAGCCAAAGCATCTTCACATGATTTAATCAGTAGTTGCGGCGATGCTTCTGGTGCAAGCGGATAATCAATACTCAAGACTTGTACTTTTGCGTATTTCGCGATTAAACGGCATGCTTCATCATGTGTATCCAAACCACCCACTACAAAACCACCACCATGATAAAAAACAATCATCGGTAGTTTTTTATTTGGTGCTGGGTGGAAGTGGCGGGCAAAAACCGTTCCACTTTGCAAAGGTAATCGAATATCTTCAACCGACTCAATCGAAGTCGGCTTATTTAATATTGCCAGCATCTGTGCATCAAATTGGCGTCTTGACTCGATCGGATCGTCACTCAAAAAACCAATACGTCCCTGTTTAATTTGGACGGCCATCAAACATTTGGTAAATGCATCCAAATCTGGGTACTGATATGCATAGCCTAAAACCTTCGCGAGAGATTCTTGTACGATTTTAGGCAGCTTATCCAGCACTCGTGCAGCAGGACCTTGTCCATTATCTAAAATTGTTTGAATTTTTTGAGGTAATGCTGTCACGTTTTTCCCCTTCTCATGTTGTCCATCATTCTTGTTCTATCCGACTATATGCCCTTATAAAGTCATAGATCAAGAATTTAAAAATAAAATCTAAGCTAAATGGCTGATCTTCAAAAGTCATTACCCATTCTGCTTATCTATATACTATTTTTAGGTCAATCAATGTTTTTGCGTTGATGAGAAATAAAAAACTCAAAAAACAAAATTCCGCTTTTTGAGTTTTTATCACGTCTATATTTTTATTAACGACCAGCCGATGCTGAACCTGAGACATTAACTCCAACTTGTCCTGGTTGGACTTGTGCCTTTACGCCAGCACCTGTTTTAACACCATGAGAACCAACACCCACATTTGTAGAACCAGTTGCCTCCACAGAAACACAACCAACCATTGGGCTTAACGCAATACACAGTAGCGAAATGAAAGTGAACTGTTTCATAAATTTTTCTCTCAATTAGATCAATACAAACAATTTGGTTTGTGAAATATCATCATTGCTGTTTTGTCTATCAATCTACAAGTCCACATGACTTATTTTTACTGTCAGTTTGGCAAATCTTTATGCGTTTTAAATTCGCTCTAAAAGTAAAAAAACTAGAATCATTTTATTGATTCTAGTTTTTATTTATCAATTAATCTGTATCACTTAAGGGCATCATATATAGCAGTATATGTTTAGATTGATCTGCTGGCATCAACAGACAATCTATTGCCCGACTAAGTTTAGATTATTGTACTGATGCCTCAGCATCAACCGCACCAGATACGTCAGCAGATGGGCTAGCTGATTCAACACCCATAGAAGTATCCGCTTGTATGCCTACACCGCCTTGCACGCCAGTTGGGCTTGCGCTGGTTTGAGCAGAACCAGAAGCTTCTACACCACCTTGAGATGTACAACCTACCGCTGTGAATGCTACACCTGTTACAACCATTGAAATCAATGCTAATTTTTTCATTGCTTACTTCCTTTCATTATGACAAAAAGCAAAGTCGCCTTTGCGTTGCCTATGATTCACAATTTTTTTCTCAGACGTGATGCGGATTGGTTGTAGTTTGTAGTGGAAGCTGCATTATTTTGCAATTTTTCTTATATCAGCCGTCTTCACAATTCACATATCTTTTCATTTAAACAGCCTTACTAAATAACTATTAATACAGCATTTTTTTATTTTTATTTTGGCTCTATATCGCAAATTGTTGTTTATATTATGTTTTTATAATTCATAGAAATACTGTACAACCGTCTTAAAAGATTACAATTGCGTAGTTTTTATTGATAATGAATTAAGCACCAATAAAAAACCGTGGTCTAAGCCACGGTTTTTATGTTTTTCGACCATAAATTTACGGCCACTGCATTTCACCTTTTACCACTTTAGCACCCAAATTTAAACTATCTGATTCACCTAAAGCTGGATATTGTTTTTGCATGGTTTGTATTAACTGAGCTGAATCCTTGGTGGCTTTTACCGCTTTCTCATATTGCTTTAAATAGTCAATCGAGAAGTTCACTGCGTCTAAACCTTCAGCCGCCCCTGCTTTCATATGTGCTGGTACCACAGTTGTCGGTTTTAACGCTTTGATACTTTCTAAAGCCTGAATCACCTCAGCACGGTCTTTTGTGGTCGGGGTATCTGCCATCCATAAATGAATTCCTGATGAAACTGGAATTCCACCCACAACCGCTTTAGCACTTGGGATCCACAAATACGTCAGCTCTTTTTTACCCTTAATTTCAATGCTTTCATTTTCAAACTTTAAGGTTTTCGCTGTATAGGCTTGAGGAATGATAATTTGAGTCGGTGCATTAGCGCCCATTTTAGGTCCCCAATACTGCACTTTCAAAGCTTGTGTATCTTGAATATGTTTAACGGTTTCAGGCGTCGCAATGATTTGTACATTTGGGAAGTATTGCTTAAATACATCTAAACCAAAGTAAAAGTCTGGATCACCATAACTCACAAAAATCGTTTTTAACGTTTTACCGCTATCAAGGATGTCAGCCGCGATACGCAAAGCTTCTGATTTAGAAAATTGTGCATTGACCAATAAAACTTCTTTATCACCTTCAATTAAAGTTGACGTGACTCCAAAGTGCTCAGGTTTCGCCAGAAAATTTTGAATTTTTAATTCTTGTGCGAAGGTGTTTGATGCTGCCGCGAGTGTTGATAATGCAGTGAATGCAATTGCATAAGGTTTTAAGTTCATTTTTTCGTCTCCAATCTGATAGAAAACACTATAAATTGCATTTACTACTGAATAAACAGCCTAAATTAAGATAAAATGTTGCATATCTTGCAACAATCAAAAATAAATATGGATACATTAAAAGCCATTCAGGTCTTTGTTTGCATTGCACATCAAGGCAATCTCAGTAAAGCTGCAGAACATTTAGATTATTCTAAAGCGATGGTGTCTCGTTATCTGGAACACCTCGAACAAACCTTTTCAACTCGACTGTTTCAACGTAACACGCGTAAAGTATCACTGACACCTGCTGGCGAAAAAGCACTGGTGTATTGCGAAAATATTTTACAGCAGCAACAACTATTAGCCGGCTTGGCTGCTCCAGAGCAACATACAGGTACGATCCGTTTTACCTGTGGCTTATTTTTATTTCAGCTCGGGGTGAATGAATGTATTCGACAGTTTAAAAAGCGCTATCCTCATATCCAATTTGATGTGTATTTGACTGAAAATACCGTTGATTTGATCGATGCACAAGTTGATCTGGCCCTACGTATTACTCAAAAAGTCGCTGATGGACTAATTGCACGTCCCGTCTGTCAAATTGGCTCTATTTTTTGTGCTCATCCACATTATTTAGAAGATCATACGGCCCTTTCACACCCCAGCCAATTGATTCAGCATGAATGTATTGCCCACTATACTCATAATCAATATTGGACTTTGTTTGATCAAGATCAACAGCCTCAGAACTATCCCTTAAATGTGACCTTTAAAAGCAATGACGTGATTGCGCTGTATCAAATGTGCCTCGCAGCGCAAGGGATCGCCATGTTGCCGACGTTCCTCGTCCGTCAAGATATCGCAGCTAACCGTCTGCAACAGGTGTTTACAGATTTTTCTGCACCCGATCTGACTTTGTCTTTAGTCTATGCATCTAGACAACATTTACCAAAAATAACCCAAGAATTTATTGCTTTCGTGATCGAAAACTTAAATTTTTACCTAGATCAGCAAAATTAAAAGATTTAAATCGACCTGAACGCTTGAATTTTGTCGGGTTGCCCATACTTCATCCATATCTATGAATGACCAATATGTGGCAGTTCGGGTTTGATCCTATGAGCATTCACGCCAAAAGGACTGTACATGTTTAAGAACTTTTTTAAACGGAGATCATCAATGGCTAATGAGCACAATGAGCAAGCTCAAGACATTCAAAATGAGCAACAACCTGAACAAACTCAAACTGAAGGTGTAGAGCAAGCAACAAACGAGCTTAGCGTTGAAGATTTACAAGCGCAAATCACCACACTAGCAGAAGGTTTAAAACTAGAAAAAGCACGTGCAGCGAATGCAACCTATGAAGCAGAAAAAGTGAAAGAACGTTTAGAACGTGAAGCTGAAACTGCGAAAAAATTTGCTTTAGAAAAATTTGCCAAAGATTTACTCGACTCGGTCGACAACCTTGAGCGCGCGATTCAAGCTGCGGGCGATGAGCAGTCGCCTTTACTTGAAGGTGTACAACTGACCTTGAAATCATTACTCACCACGCTAGAAAAATTTGATGTGGTTGCAGTAGATACTACCAATGGCTTCAATGCAGATCATCATCAAGCCGTCGGTCTTGACCCAAATGCCAAAGCAGGTGAAATCGGCACGGTACTACAAAAAGGTTATACCTTGTCTGGTCGTCTCTTGCGTCCAGCGATGGTCATGGTTGGTCAATAAAGCACAAGAGCAACCTGTAAATTTGCTCAAAGTACAAAGAATTTGAGAGTTTTTTGATTTTTTTTCATAAAAATGCTTGAAAAAAACCGAATGACTCTCATATCGAATAACAAGCAAATCCCCTTTCGGAAGCAACGCTTTTCAGCCCCTTAATTTAGGGTGGAAATGAGGGGATTCAAAAAATTTTAGAGGAACACACCAAATGGCGAAAATTATTGGTATTGACTTAGGTACTACCAACTCATGTGTTGCTGTACTTGAAGGCGATAAAGTAAAAGTAATCGATAATGCAGAAGGCGCACGCACAACTCCATCAATCATTGCCTATAAAGATGGCGAGATCTTGGTTGGTCAAAGTGCAAAACGTCAGGCTGTAACCAACCCAAAAAATACATTATTCGCAATCAAGCGTTTAATTGGTCGTCGCTATGAAGATGCTGCGGTACAAAAAGACATCGGTCTTGTACCTTACAAAATCATCAAAGCTGACAACGGTGATGCTTGGGTTGAAGTGAATGATAAAAAATTAGCACCTCAACAAATTTCTGCTGAAATCTTGAAAAAGATGAAAAAAACTGCAGAAGATTATTTAGGTGAAACTGTAACAGAAGCGGTTATTACTGTTCCTGCTTACTTCAACGATGCACAACGTCAAGCAACTAAAGATGCGGGTCGTATTGCAGGTCTTGATGTTAAACGTATCATTAACGAACCAACTGCTGCTGCACTTGCGTTCGGTATGGACAAAAAAGAAGGCGATCGTAAAATCGCGGTTTATGACTTAGGTGGCGGTACGTTTGACGTATCAATCATCGAAATCGCAGACCTTGATGGCGACCAACAAATCGAAGTACTGTCAACCAATGGTGATACTTTCCTTGGTGGTGAAGATTTCGATAACGCATTGATCGAATTCTTAGTTGAAGAATTTAAGAAAGAACAAAGTGTAAATCTGAAAAATGATCCACTTGCGTTACAACGTTTAAAAGAAGCAGCTGAGAAAGCAAAAATCGAGCTTTCTTCATCAAACGCAACTGAAATCAACCTTCCATACATCACTGCTGATGCGACTGGTCCTAAGCACTTAGTGATCAACGTTACACGTGCAAAACTTGAAGGTTTAGTTGCAGACTTAGTTGCTCGTACCATTGAACCTTGCCGTATCGCACTTAAAGATGCTGGACTTTCAACCTCTGAAATTTCAGACGTGATCTTAGTTGGTGGTCAGTCTCGTATGCCACTTGTACAACAAAAAGTACAAGAATTCTTTGGCAAAGAGCCACGTAAAGACGTGAACCCTGACGAAGCTGTGGCAATGGGTGCTGCGATTCAAGGTGCGGTATTGTCTGGTGACAAGAATGACGTACTTTTACTCGACGTAACACCATTAACCCTTGGTATCGAAACAATGGGTGGCGTGTTAACTGCAATTATTGAGAAAAACACTACGATTCCTGCGAAGAAATCACAAGTGTTCTCAACTGCTGCTGACAACCAACCTGCTGTAGACATTTCTGTGTTCCAAGGTGAACGTAAAATGGCTCAGCAAAACAAATTATTAGGTAACTTCCAACTCGGCGACATCCCACCTGCTCCACGTGGTGTGCCGCAAATTGAAGTTTCATTCGATATCAATGCTGACGGTATCTTAAAAGTATCTGCGAAAGACAAGAGCACAGGTAAAGAGCAATCGATCCAGATTAAAGCAAACTCAGGTTTGTCTGATGCTGAAATCGAAGCAATGATCAAAGATGCTGAAATCAATGCAGAAGAAGACCGTAAGTTTGAAGAGCTTGCGAAAGCACGTAATGAAGCAGACGCTTTAATTACTAGCTCGAACAAAGCAGTGAAAGATCTTGGTGAACAAGTGACTGCTGATGAAAAAACTGCGATTGAAACTGCGGTTTCTGAACTTGAAGCTTCAACAAAAGAAAATGATGTTGAAGATATCAAAGCAAAAACTGAAGCTTTGCAAAACATCTTGATGCCAATCACACAACGTGCTTATGAACAAGCACAAGGTGCTGCGGGCGGTGCTGAAGGTTTTGATCCAAATGCATTCCAAGGTGGCGATGCGGGTCAACAACAAAAAGCGGACGATGGCGTTGTAGATGCTGAGTTCACAGAAGTAAAAGACGACAAAAAATAATTTGTCGCTCTAAAAAAAACCGCGCGAAAGCGCGGTTTTTTTGCATTAAATTTTTATATCAATACTTAAATTCAAATTAGTTTTAGCTACAGTAGAGGCGGCATGGAAGCCGCCCTGTTGGGCTGCGGTAACATGGATGTACTGTCAGCCCAACAAATGGTTTTGCCTACTTTGTCCAAAAACAAAGTATGATCTTGCCTAAGCAAAACATTTAAACTTTACATAAAATTTGAGGCTGTGACTTTCATAAATGAATTAAATCTTATTTCTAGAAAGTGACTATTAGCTAGATTTAGATTGATCAAAATACAGTTCACCTAAGATCGGCATAAATAACGGAATCACGCCACAATCCCTAATTTCTTCTATAAACTCAGGTATATTCACATCAGGTAATAACTGCGGTGTCTCATCAATCGGCGTCACCATACTATCCCAATGGCATGGGATAATATATTTTGGCTTGAGCAGTTGCACCACATCTCTGACGTAATTTGGTCGGTATTTACGTCCAATTGCACATAAACAAACGATATCCGCCCGCCGCCCTTGCAATTCTTGTTCGATAAAATCCGCTGAATCGATATGTACCACGCTCAGTTTGCCAGTATCAATCCACCAATTAAAGACTTGTCCATGCTTTAGCTGATGAAATTTGGGTGGATAAGGTGGTGGTGTAGTCATGTCTCCAGGGAGTGGCACACGTCCAAAAAGTGCTTTGCCATGAATCGAAGGTAGCCCAACAACTTGCCATTGCCCACACGCAATAATCTCTCGTCCTTTTGTTTCTAGCATTTGCTGTTCAGACAAACCTGCCGATCGCCCATACATGAGACTCGCTTGAGAACCAATTAACCGTGCGCCTGTTTGTTTACACACTTCAGGGGCATCCAAAATATGATCATAATGTGCATGTCCAATCAGCACATCATCTGCCTGCGGAATGTATTGTTTAACCAATTCTGGATCACTGAGTAAAGGCTGAGTGAGTGTATGCCATAGACTTGGGCGACTAATAAATGGATCCAAAACCAACGTACGATATTGATCTGATAGGATAAAACCTGCCGTGCCTAAATATTTAATTTTTAAATTTTCGTTTTTTGCTTCGGCTGGAGAGCAAGCTGTCCAGGTCGGATCAGGTGTTTTGAGTAAATATTTCAGCATTTAGATCCCCTTTCATTTTATTTTACTTATCCGTTTTTGCTTAGAATAGCTTAAATATGGCAGCTGTACTCATACATAACAAGTGCAATGTTAACGCTCAAGGAGCGGTATCACAGATCACCAACTTGATACACACAAACTTTATGTATAATTCAAAATGTTAAAATGATGATATAAATAAAAGATGAAAGCTGATCTTGTTATTGCCAAGCCTCTATCAACCTTTATTTTCAAAAATGTTAAATGATACGAATCGTTTTTATATGTCTTACACTCTTTATTTTATGGTCTGGCTATCAAAGCTACCAGCATCCTCAGCTTAAATTTAACTCGCTTTTGGATCGGATCACCCACCCTTTCGATACACGGCTTCGCTATCGTATAGCAGAAGTTGACCCTCGCTTTAAACTCAGTGTTGAACAAGTGAAAGAGATTAGCCAACAAGCGACACAAATTTGGAATGATGGGACAGGAAAAGAATATTTTGTATATGATCCTAACGCTCAACTGAGTATCCATTTAATTTATGATGAACGTCAAATTGAAAGTGAACTACGTCGACAACATTTGACTGAGCTAGATGCAAACCAACAACAATGGCGAAATAAGAAGAAGCAGCTTGATCAAATCGAACAAGCAATGATGCAAAACAAACAATCTCTAAACTTAAAACGACAACAGCTCGATCAGCAAATTCAACATTACAATCAAGAGCAAAATGCTGCTCGACTCAAGCCGTCATCGACTGCGCATCAGCAATATTTCCAACAACGGCAACAGGTTTTACAACAAAATATTGAATTATTAAAACAAGAAATAGCGCAATACAATCAAAAAGTTATTGAGCTAAATCAAAAAGTTGATGAGCTAAACGCACTGGATCAACAATTAAACACCTCAGTCAGTCAGTATAAACAACGTTTTCAACCCCATTTATTTCATAAAGGCTTATTTAACGGAAAACAGATTCTCATTTATGAGCTTGAATCCAAGGATGACCTAAAGTTAACACTGGCGCATGAGTTTGGACATGCTCTAGGGCTAAAACACAGTGATGACCCGCATGCTCTCATGCATCCGATTATGAAAGATCAAGATGCTGCTCATTTTCGTTTAACACCAGCCGACCTGAATTTATTGTTGGCACGTTAATCCAACCAACCTGTTGAAATCTGATCAAGCAAGAATCTAATCAAAATTCTACTCAAGGTTAAGCATGGTGATTTCTAGCTAAGAGGCAACGCATGACAAAAATACCAGTAGACCTTTCATGTCACTAATAAACAATTTTTCGTCCAAAGGGAAAAAACTTTTCAGTTTGCGATAATTCTTACAAAAGTTAACAATTTGATTATTTTACAGCCAGTTTTACTTTAATTTTAGTCATATAAAGCTTAATCCTTTGATATTTTTCGACTTATGATAAAAAAACAACCTGTTCTTTGATTTATTTATTGTGTATATCATTCGTTTCATTGTTCGCTTTATTAGAACAAAATCACAATTTTTAGCTTTATTTATTAAATAGATAGCACTTTGACCTAAGCAAAAAATTACTCAAGAATAAATTTTATTTTTGGGGACTTTACATGCGTGATCAAGGTTTAATGATCGTCATTGCGACATGCTTATACATGGGCGTGCCTCATGCAAGTTATGCCCAAAATCATTCGCATGGCGCAACTCCCCATAACCACCATACGGTTGAAACACCCATACATTACCGTATTGCAGAGATCGACCCAAGATTCAACTTAAGCAGCCAGCAGGTGCTTGAGTTAACCCAACAAGCTGCAAATATCTGGACACAAGAAACGGGAAAGCAACATTTTATTTATGATCCACACGCCAAATTTAGCATTCACTTAGTTTATGATGAACGTCAACAACAGAGCACTCATCGTGTTCAAAGCTTGGATCAAATCTCACAACAACAAAAACAATGGGAAAATCAGCATCAGCAGCTACAACACGTCAAAGATGAAATCGAAAAAACCACAACCCAGCTCACCAATAAACAAGCGCAGCTCACCGCCCAATTTCAACAATATAACGCAGATGTACAGCATTTTAATCAACAACGTTCATCGTCAAAAAATTTAGCCAATCAGCTCACACAGCGCCAAAAAATACTGCAACAACAAGCTGCTACACTACAGCATGACATGTTATTGCATAAGCAAAAAACACAACAAATTAATCAGGAGATTAAAAACTTAAATCAAAAAAACCAGCAGCTTGTTGCCGCAGCGAATCAATTTAATCAAGTATTTCAACCTCGTCTATTTCATAAAGGTCATTTTAATGGCAAACAGATTGTTATTTATGAGTTTACGACTGCAGATGATTTACGTTTAACGCTCGCACATGAGTTTGGACATGCTTTGGGATTGGCACATACGGATGATCCTAAGTCGCTAATGTATCCCGTTATTCAACAGCAAAATTTGCAAAGATTTTCACTTACTGATTCTGATAGAAACCTGGTAAAAGCAATATACTAAATACTAAGTATAAAAATACCTCCAGCGCTGAACTATACAACCAGACAGACAGTCTATTTTTTAGACAAATAGATTTTTAATTTTACATGATATAAACCGTATTTTATTCAGTTAATTATCACTATTTATACTGATTATTTCTGCCAAAATTATCATTTTCCCAATTCGAGAATAAAAAATAAATAATTGTTGCTACATTAATTTTAGCTCAACCAGCCTTAAAACTAGAGAATTTTGGCTCAATTAAGCATTTATTTTTCTACAGATGTATTTTTATTCATTGTCTATAAATATTTTTCAACCCCGTGAATTTAAATACATTTCATCAAATTGACTAATCATAAAAGCTGATTAAAATACAGCCCTTTTCAATCTTTATCTCCTACTATGCGTTTATGTTCTCTCCTATTGGCCACATGTTTTTTTGTGCTGGCTCAAGCATCGGCTTTTGCTCAAATTTCCTCAAATTCTACCCAGAACCAAGTCCGCTATAACACAGCGCGCCCTTTGCACTACCGTATTGCCAATTTTGATCCTCGCTTAAAGATTAGTCAGCAGCAAATGATTGATTTGAGCAAACAGGCGGCAGCCATTTGGGAAAAAGACACAGGACAACATTATTTTGTTTATGACCCTGAAGCTGAGTTTTCCATTCATTTAGTCTTTGATCAGCGTCAAATTCGTAGTATGAAACGCGCTGAGAGTTTGAATCAATTAGAACATCAACAACAAATTTGGCTAAATGAAAATCAACAATTACAACAGCTCAAACAAAATGTAGCGCAATCAAAAATGCAACTTGAATTGCAGAAAACTGAATATCAAACCCGTGTTGAGAATCAGCAAAAACATAAACAGCGAAGCTCGATTAAAACCTTATTTACGTCAATTCAAAAACAACAACAAGATCTTGAACAACAGTCTGCACAGCTACAAACGCGTATTGCTAAACATCAGCAGCTGGTTCAGCAACTTGACCTACAAACGGAAAAGTCCAAACAACTTTACCAACAATTAACCCAATCAATTGCTGAATTTAATCAAACCTTTAAGCCTCAGACTCTACACAAAGGTCAATTTGATGGGGACAAAATTTTTATCTATGAGTTTTCTTCAATCGATGACCTACGGCTAACTTTAGCGCATGAATTTGGACATGCCTTAGGACTAAAGCATACCCAAGATCCAAAATCTTTGATGTATCCGCGCATCAAAGCACAAGATGCCAAAGATTTTAAACTCACCAATACAGATTTGGAGCTATTGGGTTTTTCTCGCTAAGGCTTGAGCTGTACAGGCTAACGGACATTTATAAGCTGATGTTTTTGTAAGATGATAAGAATGGGTCGATTGTTTTGATTTATTCATGTTATTGTGGAGTGAAAACATCATCTTAGCCTAAATGGAGATCAGCATGAGTTATTATCATATCTTAATTGAAGTGAATGACCACATCAGTACGATTGAGCAGACTCGTGATATCGAAATCTTGGATATTCAAAATATTAGTCCCTATCTTCATTCGATTTTGATTCCTTATTTCAATGAGCAAATCCTCGAGCTTGAAGATGAAAATATTGCGCATGATGAAATTCTACATTTAGAGGTCAAACAGACCTTATTGCCGATTGAGCATTTAATCGAAGAAGAACAAAAACAATTGCCGAGTGATACTGATGTCACCATTACCGCTTATGAAATTTTTAATGATCGTGATTTGAGCCAAGATGTGACTGCGGTGATTTTTGATATTTTAGAAGCTGTAAAATTAGATGCCGCACCATAAATAAAAAAAGGTCTGCTATTCAATAAGCAGACCTTTTTTATTACTACAATTTACTGCATCATTTTTTTGGCTTGTTCTTGACGGAACGCAGCTAAAATCTGCTGTCCTGCACGGCCTGTTGGATTAAGTCCCAAACGTGTTTGTTCTTGACGAATCGCTTGACGACTTTTGTCTCCAATTAATCCGTCTACAGCACCAATATCATGACCACGTTGAATCAAAAATTGTTGAATTTCACGACGTTCTGCTCTTGATGTTCCCGCATCATCTGTCGGCCATGTCGTTAAAAATGGCGTCCCACCTCGCAGACGGTCAGACAAATGTGCGATGGCTAAACCATAACTTTCAGCTGCATTATAGCTATAAATCGCATCGAAATTTTTAAACACCAAGAACACAGGACCATTGGCACCTGAAGGTGCAATCAAACCTGCAGGCGTACTGCCTGATAAATTTCCTTGCACCAAAGCCCGACCATCCGCACGCGTTACGCCCTGAGCAATCCAACTATTCAGTGACTTTTTATTACGACGGCTTTCACCAGAAATCGACATGCCTTGTGGAATTTTCACCTCAAAGCCCCAAGGCATCCCTGTTTGCCAACCCGCACGTTTTAGAAAGTTTGCTGTTGATGCCAAAGCATCTGGAATACTGGAAACAAGGTCACGGCGACCATCACCATCAAAATCTACAGCTAAACGCTCGTAGGTAGATGGCATAAATTGAGTATGCCCAAACGCACCTGCCCAAGAACCAAAGAGCTGATCTTGGGTGACATCACCACGTTGTAAAATACGCATGGTGGCAAAAAACTCACCACGGAAATAACTCTGACGGCGGCCTTCACAGCTCAATGTCCCTAATGCTTGTAATAAAGGATAGCGTCCAGAAATATCACCAAAATTACTTTCCACACCCCATACCGCGACAACGGTTTCGGCGGGAACACCATAAGCTTGCTCTACTCGTCTTAAGACATCACGATGTTGCGCTAATTTTTGCTGTCCCGCTTGGACTCGCTCGTTATCGACCAAACCCGATAAATAATCCCAAATCGGTGTTGAAAACTCAGGTTGATAGTTCAGTCGATCAATCACCGAATAATCCGCAGTCAAATTTTGGGTATAGCGGTCATAATTCGCGGCTGAAACACCAGCAGCAACAGCTGAAGATCGTAAACTCGCCAGACAACTCTGAAAATTCCGAGTCGGCGCAAAACTGCTGTTATTTGCAGCTGTTGGCGTTGTTGTAGTGGTCGTAACTTTTGCGCCATTGATGATCAGCTCAGCATGGGCACTATAAGATAAGGTCAACAAGGCAGAGCCTAGAAAAAAAGGGAAATAATGTTTCATGTCTTAACCATAATTTTTGAATTCAAATTTCTTGTTCACCTTAACACGCTCTATCAAGATGTATAGTTTGGAAACGTAACTTTGAATTCATTCTTCGTGATTTAAATTTAAAGTTCTCTTTTTAAATTCAAAATGCAGATGCTAATTTAAATTTAAAAAGATCGAAGCCCATCTTTTGAATTCAAAATAAGCTTAACTCAACACATCAACTTTGAATTTAAAAATACAACCAGAACGTCGCATCAGTTTTAAATTCAAAAAACACTCCGATTTAAATTCATTTTAACAACCCAACCGATGAGATCAGAAGAGAAAATTGCTGATTTATAGCTTTTTTCTCACTTCTAAATACTTAGAACCCAAGAAAATAGATATCCACAGGCCCATCATTTAAATTCAAAGCAACGATACTCACCACTTTTAAATTTAAAACTTGAGCGCATTTTTAAATTCAAAAACAACATAAGCAACTTCTCGTGTTTTGAATTCAAATCAAACCCTATAATTTAAATTCAAAAGTCGGAAATAAAGTTACCCACACCTCAGCATAAATCCAACAGCATTCATTTTTTGAATTTAAAAAAATAACGGGCATAAAAAAGCGATCCGTAGATCGCTTTTCAAGCATTTGTGGATAACTTTATAGGTGCATATCGTCTGTTAGCGCTAAAGGTACTGGCAAAATTTTTGCCAATTTGCGGCATAAAACAGTTAAATCATCGCGATTATTCGGCATCAAAGTAATATGACCCAACTTACGACCTGCACGCTCAGACTTATTATAAAGATGTAAATGCACACCATTGAGCGCCAAAACGTCTTCTGATCGAGGATGCTGACCAATAATATTGATCATTACCGTAGGACGAATCACCTCAGTTGAACCAAGCGGTAATCCTGCAACTGCGCGAATATGGTTTTCAAATTGCGAGCAAATCGCACCTTCAATCGACCAGTGACCTGAATTGTGTACGCGACATGCCATTTCATTGGCATATAAACCTTGTTCAGTCACGAACAATTCAAGCGTCAATACACCCACATAATTGAGGTGATTCAACAAACGGGTAATATAGTCTTGCGCAACAGGTTGTAAATCCGTGCTATTTGGCGCAGGCACAATGGAGTGTGACAAGATACCATTGTGATGGTGGTTTTCAGCGAGCGCCCATGTTTTGACATCGCCATCTTGACCACGCACCGCAATAATCGATACTTCACGGCTGAATTTTACGAAACTTTCAGCGATCAAGCTTTTGGCAGGACCAAGTTCAGCCCAAGCGGTATCGATTTGATCTTCTGAACGTAATACAAATTGACCTTTGCCATCATAGCCGCCTGTCACGGTTTTCAGTACGATAGGCAAACCTAAGTCGGTTACAGCTTGTTTTAAGCTATCTAAGCTGTCTACCGCACGATACGGCGCAACTGGAATACCTAATTCATCGAATAAGCTTTTTTCAGCTAAGCGGTTTTGTGCAGTTGCCAAAGCAAGACGAGGAGGGTGCAATGTCTTGGTTTGGGTCAAAACATCGACATCCGCGACAGGGGTATTTTCAAACTCAAGGCTAAATACATCTGCACTGGCAATAAAATCCTGCAAAGCATGCTCATTTTTGCTTGAGAACACAGGCCCTAAAATCGCCGCAGGGCAATCTGTTTCTGCTTCAAAAAAGCTACATTGAATATTCAGTGGGAGGGCTGCTTGCGCCATCATGCGTCCAAGTTGCCCGCCGCCAAAAATACCGATGGTTTTATTCATGATCAACCTCGTTATACTTGACCAGGAATGTTTTTGCTCGACACTTTTTCAGTTTGTGCAGTACGGAAATCCGCAACATTTTTTGCGATCTCAGGACGAGTTAAACCGAGAATTTGAGCCGCCATGATTGCAGCATTGGTCGCACCGGCTTGACCAATCGCCAATGTTCCCACCGCAATGCCCGCTGGCATTTGCACGATTGAAAGCAATGAGTCGACACCATTTAAAATAGAAGATTTAACAGGTACGCCGAGTACCGGTAAATCAGTCTTGGCTGCACACATCCCCGGTAAATGCGCTGCACCACCAGCACCCGCAATAATCACTTGGATACCACGATCACGGGCTGTTTCAGCATATTCAAATAAACGGTCTGGGGTACGGTGCGCAGAAACCACTTCAGCTTCAAATGCAACACCCAATTGTTTGAGCATATTTGCTGTATGTTCAAGCGTTGCCCAATCTGATTGAGAACCCATGATAATCCCGACTAAAGGTTGGCTATCTGTTGCGACCGCATTCATTGGCTTTTCCAAAACTTGATAAAAATAGAGCAGTGTCTCGACTTACGCCAAGCACAAAGGAATAAATTGGCAGATATTATAGCGGTTTTTTCAAGCATCCCCAACTAAAGAACGCTTTTAAAAACCGTCAAAAAATTTAGTTTTGATTACGGAAAACAAAATAGACACAACCGAGTAAACACAACATTGCCCAGACATAATCCAGCTTAAAAGGCTGTTTAAACATAAACAGTAAAAATGGGACAAAGACCAATAAGGTCACCACTTCTTGGGTAATTTTCATTTCCCCCAAACCCCAACCATTTTGACTCAATAGTTTGGTGGCAGGAATCATAAAACTGTATTCGAGTAGGGCAATACACCAACTTAATAAAATCGCCTGCCAGATCGGTGCATCATGTAAATATTTTAAATGGCCGTACCATGCCAAGGTCATAAAACAATTGGAAATCACCAATAGACACAATGCTAAAAGAGTAGGGCTCAAGTTCATGTCCTTCTGATTCAGAATACAAGCTTAATAGGGAGATTGGAGTCAATATAAAAGCGCTGAAATATTAACACTTCTTGCTTTAATTTTAAGTAAACAACAACAACGAATTTTGACTATCTTTTCCATATCAGCCTTGCTATCTTTTGAGGCAAATTTTTAATTGCATTACACACGTTTATTGCGTGATTGGATAAAGAGAGAAGCATGATGCATCTGCATATTTTGGGTATTTGTGGCACATTTATGGGGTCTTTGGCTCTATTAGCACGAGATTTAGGACATAAAGTCACAGGCTCAGATGCCAATGTTTATCCACCGATGTCAACTCAATTGGAAAATGCAGGCATTGAGCTGATGCAAGGCTATGACCGTAGCCATTTGCAACCGCATCCAGATCTAGTCATCGTCGGCAATGCCATGAAACGTGGCATAGATGCGATCGAATACATGCTCAATGAAGGTTTGCCGTATATATCAGGTCCACAATTCTTAGCAGATCACGTGTTGCAAGGTAAACATGTACTGGGGGTCGCGGGGACACATGGTAAAACCACCACCACGACCATGCTCGCTTGGGTACTCGATCAAGCAGGTTTAAACCCCGGCTTCTTGATCGGTGGTGTGCCACTTGGTTTTAGTGAAAGCGCGCGTTTAGGCGGTGGCAAATATTTCTGTGTTGAAGCAGATGAATATGACTCGGCTTTCTTTGATAAACGTTCTAAGTTCGTTCACTATCACCCTAAAACGGCGATTTTAAATAACCTTGAATTTGACCATGCTGACATCTTTGATGATCTTGCTGCGATTCAAAAACAGTTCCACCATCTCGTGCGCACCATTCCAAGCGAAGGGCGTATTATTGCACCGATTACCGAAACCAATATTGATGAAGTGTTGGAACAAGGCTGCTGGACACCTGTGGTTCGTACCAGCCTAGAGCCTAATACTCAAGTCGCTTTATCTGCTGAATTGATCAATACAGATGGTAGTCATTTTAAAGTGCTTGAACACGGTAACGTGATCGGTGAAGTAAAATGGAGCATGACAGGCCAGCATAGCGTTGCCAATGCTTTAGCGACTATTGCTGCCGCGCAACATGTTGGTGTCAGCCTTGAACAAGCCTGCGATGCATTATCGAATTTTGGCGGTGTAAAACGTCGTATGGAATTGTTAGGCACAATCCGTGGCATCGAAGTCTATGATGACTTTGCACATCACCCAACCGCGATTGAAACCACACTGGACGGCGCACGTAAGCGTCTAGGTGAGCGTAAACTTTGGGCGATTATTGAGCCACGTTCAAACACCATGCGTATGGGTAGCCACAAAGATGGTCTAGCGCATTCAGCACGGTTAGCGGATGAAGTCATTTGGTATCAACCAGAAGGTTTGGATTGGGATTTACAACCCATCATTTCTGCATCATCAAATAAGGCCGAAGTCAGCCGTTCTTTGGATGACATCATTGCCCGTGTGGTGAATGAAGCAGGTGAGGGCGATGCTGTGGTGATCATGTCTAATGGTGGTTTTGGTGGTTTACACCAAAAATTGATTACAGCTTTGTCGTAATCTAGCCTATATCCCACTTTCATAATTTAATCTTGTAACGGTATTTACTACCGTGACAGGCGGCAGGGATGCCGCCAGTTGGACTGTAGTATAAGGATATACCATCAGTCCAACAAAAGATTTTTGTTACTTTTCATCTTTGAAAAGTAAGGAATTATCTACATCCAAACAAGTCTGCTATTCAAACAATATTTAGCCGAGCATTCATACTAAAAAAGCCCATATCAATTCTTTATTTAAATTTCAATCAACTCAATTTATTCACTAATTTCAACGGCAAAATCTTCATTGCAATCCCCACAGGCAACCACGGCCACTGTGGTACATACGCTTTTATTGGTGCTTTCTCAATTGCTTTCACTAAAGCTCGACAACCCGTTTTCTCATCCACTTCAAACGGCAATTTTTTTGCGCCCTCATTCAACTCAGTCCGAATATAACCAGGGAAAATCGTTGAAACTTTGATTGGTGTATCCAGCAACTCAGCACGAATCCCTTCGGCCAAATGTGCAACTGCGGCTTTGCTCGCAGCATAGGTCGATAAATGCTTCGGTAAGCCACGCATTGCACTCATCGAAGAAATCACCACCAAATGCCCTTGATTCTGCGCTCTAAAGATTTCAACCGCCGCTTCACATTGTGCCAATGCGGAAATAAAGTTGGTTTCTGCCGTGGCGCGATTAATTTCAAAATGACCTTTGCCTATGCGACGTCCTTCACCGACACCTGCATTGACAATAATACGATCAATAGTGCCGAACTCTTGTTGGAAGTCTTTAAACACCGTAAAAACATCATCATAACGAGTGACATCCAAAACTTTAATTTTGACCTGAACCGAAAATTGGTTTTCTAGCTCTTGTTTGAGGGTTTCTAACCGCTCTAAACGTCGTGCACAAAGCGCAAGGTTGTAGCCTTTGGCAGCAAACTCACGCGCCATACCGGCACCTAAACCTGAACTTGCACCTGTAATTAAAATCGTCTTTGCCATGTCTGCCACCTATTCTTGTTTAAATCCATGTTAAAAGTTCTGCATCTTGTGCTTTTAAATAATGATGCTCATTAAAACTGAGTAATTGCAAATGACCATTGTTCCAACGCAACGTCGTGATACTGGCATTGGCAAGTGACCAATTCAGCGCAAAAATTTGTTTGGCATTTAGACCCAATACCTTGCCCACCGCCACTGAAATCACACCGCCTGAGCTAAACACCACCGCTTGACGCTGCTGTGTGGCATCCATACTTTCACACAGTCCATGCAACGCTGTTTCCACTCGTGATTGAAAGCCTAACCACGTTTCATGATACTCATGGTCGTATTGCTCTCCAATCCAACGATCAATCGCACCATCAAAGATTTTAGCCAGATAAGCACGTGGGTTTGCCACTTGTGCAATATCCTGTTTGAGTAATTCAGGTTGCTTAAAACGCGGTTCGTATTGTGCAAACACCTGCTGATGATCAAACTCGTTCCATGCAGACTCAGTCTGAATCAGCACATTCTGAAAACTTTGTGCCAAAGCTAATCGCGCGGTTTGTTGATGACGTTGCATTGAACCTGCAAGCACAAATGGGGTTTGCTTTAAGCTGCGCTTAAAAAAATCACCCACCATCTGCGCTTGTTGCTCGCCTTTGGCTGAGAGCTGGTCATAACTTGCTGCACCAAAGGACGCTTGCCCATGTCGCACCAAATATATTGTGCTCATGGCTTTAAAATATCCTCTAATTTCGCCACACATTCAGGAATAAGTTGCTGCGCCTCTGTATTATCTTGAGCAATCAGTTTTAAGGCCCGAATATGCAAAGCATGAATCATGATCCAGAAATCTTTAAAGGCTGGATTATCGGTTTGTTGATGGTAGTAGCGATAATAAATTTGTTGCGCAATCACGGCTAAACGGAACAGACCAAACACTTCATAGAAAGCCCAATTTTCAGGTTGTAAGCCTGTTTTCTCAAGATAATAATTCACCACTTGTTGACGCGTCAGCATGCCTTTTAGATTGGTGGGCTGACGGCGAGTGGACTTCATCAACGCATCATCATCATCCTGAATCCAATAGGCGAGGGCGCTACCTAAATCCATCAACGGATCGCCCAAGGTCGCCATTTCCCAGTCCAAAATACCAATCACTTCAGTCGGTTGATTTGGATTTAAAATCACATTATCAAAACGCCAATCATTATGAATCACACAGGTTTTCACGTCGTTAGGGATATGCACTTGCAACCATTGACGCACAAAAGCAAAATCAGGCACGTTCGGGGTCAGTACTTTGCTATACCGCGCATCCCAGCCCTCCACCTGACGTCGACAATAGCCGTCACCTTTACCGATTTTTTCTAATTCAGTGCCCTGATAAGGGACTTGATGTAGTTCAATCAATTTATCTAAGACATTCAGACAAAGTTGCTGTACCTGTTGCTCATCAAGTTGTAATTCTTTGGGTAAATTGGCACGCGGAATAATACCCTCAATCCGCTTCATCACATAAAAATCACAACCGATGACTCTCTCGTCTTGGCATAGCGCAACCATTTCAGGCAGTACTGGATAGAACGGGGCGAGGTGCTTTTGCACATTGTATTCACGGGCCATATCATGCGCGGATTTGGCTTTGGTGCCTTTGGGTGGGCGGCGTAGAATCAGATCTGCATTGTCATATTGCACACGATAAGTCCAATTGGAAGCACCGCCTGAATATTGGGTCACTTGCGCTTGCCCTTGTAGCACCACAGCTTGTTTTTTTAACCATGTTTCCACTGCGGAAATATCCAGCTCTTCACCATGACGAACCTGTCCACCCACATCAATCACTGTCATTTTCTTATATCCTTATTTACGACCATAGCCACGTTTTTTTAGTTCTAATTTGGCAATCATGCCTTTATGAACTTCATCAGGTCCATCGGCTAAACGTAAACTACGTGCTTGATTAAAGAATCCCGTGAGTGGAGTATCTCGTGATACACCTTCACCACCGTGGATCTGAATCGCCATATCCACCACATTTTGCAATACCGTTGGAGCAACCACTTTAATCGCAGAAATTTCAGTCAATGCAGCCATAGTGCCCATGGTATCCATCTTATATGCGGCATACAGCGTCAATAAGCGAGCTTGGTCGATTTGTACACGTGCTTCAGCCACGCGCTCTAAATTTCCACCCAATTTCAGGAGTTCTTGACCAAAAGCTTTACGTGACATGCCCCGATCAATCATCAACTCCAAGGCTTTTTCTGCTGCGCCAATACAGCGCATACAATGGTGAATCCGCCCTGGCCCTAAACGCCCTTGAGCAATTTCAAAGCCTTGTCCTGCACCACCAATAAAACTACTGACAGGGACACGGACATTGTCAAAACTGACTTGGCCATGACCATGCGGCGCATCGTAATCACCAAATACAGGCAACATTCGCTCAATCGTTACGCCTTGCGTACCAATCGGCACCAACACCATAGAGTGTTGATGATGACGGTCTTTGCTCGGATCAGGCGTATAAGCCATAAAAATAATCACTTTGGCATTGGGATCGCCCAAACCAGATGACCACCATTTACGCCCATTTAATACAATCTCATCACCATCAATAACCGCCGTGGCTTGCATATTAGTGGCATCACTGGATGCCACAGCAGGTTCAGTCATACAGAATACCGAGCGAATCTCTCCATTCAATAAAGGTTGCAGCCATTGTTGCTTTTGCGCGTCACTCCCATAACGCCACAATACTTCCATATTGCCAGTATCAGGTGCATTACAGTTAAATACCGTCGGTGCAAGTAAGCTACGTCCGGTAAGTTCAGCAATACGTGCATATTCCTGTACCGATAAACCAGCACCTAGCTCGGCATCAGGCAAAAACATATTCCATAAACCCGCGGCTTTGGCTTTGCTTTTCAGTTGTTGTAATTGTTCAGGCCATTGCCATTTGGTCCAATCGCCATCGACATTGAGTTGATGTACCTCATCCCAAAACGCTTTTTCAATCGGTTCTATTTCTTGTTGAATAAAGGCTTGCGTTCGTGCAATAAAATCCTGTGCGCGTTCAGATAATGCAAACATCATCAGCTTCCTCAAGGTAAAAATGTGGCGAAAGATCATTCGCTGCTTTACATCACCATAAGCGAAATTTTATTATGAATGAAATGATTTTATTTTATTTAGAACTATGAACAATATTCATAATACAACCCCTTTAGAAGTAGGGCATTTCCATCGTATTGATATTAATTTATACCCGCTTTTTATTGCGATTTTTGAACAAAAAAGCATTTCTAAAGCTGCACAACTGCTATGTATTAGTCAATCCGCAGTGAGTCATGCCTTACAACGCTTACGCACGCAATTGAATGATGAACTGTTTGTGCGTAGTGGTCAGAAAATGCGACCGACACCTTATGCCGAGCAGATTTACCAACCGATTCAAACCGCTTTGCTGAGTATTCAAAGTATTGCTATGCCGCAACAAACATTTGTACCGAGTATGCTACAAAGCCTTAAAATTGCCATTCACGATGAAATCGAGCCGATTATTTTTCCACAATTGGTCAATCACTTTGCAGCGTTGAATCTCGATATTCAGTTTCTCAGCTCAAAACTGGATCGTAAAAACATGCTGGCGGATTTATCCGCCCAACAAATCGATTTTGTGATTGATTTAGTGCAACCCTATCAAGCGAATTTACAATTTGAAAACCTGATTGAAGATCACTTTGTGGTGTGTACTCAACAAGCGGAAATGGATTTATCGCTGTATTTATCCTCTCCGCATATCGGGGTTTCCTCACGGCGCACAGGCATACTGTTGGAGGATATTTATCTCAATCGCCAACAACTGTCTCGCCAAATTTTTCTGCGTTGTCAGCATTATTCAACCGCTTTGCAAGTCCTCTCACAGTATCCAAGTTCGATTTTGACCATTCCACAAAGCATTTTAAAGCACCTCAATTATGCAGAAAATCTGCATATTCATGCCTTACCGATCGAACTGCCAAAAATCAGCATGGGCATGTATTGGCATGACCATGTGAAACAAAATCCACGTCATCAGTTTTTACGTCAAGAGATCTTAAAAATTTTTAATTAAGCTCATAAGCACTATGCACACAAGCCACAGAGGTGGAGGATATCGGCGATTCGAGCCTTGCACACAATCATTTGCGGTACATCTAAAAATATGTAATGCTACGCGCAGATTTGGATGTCACCATCCATACGAAATTCGTTTGACAAGGGGAGTAGCCTCCTTCAAACCGAAGCACTGAAATTAAAATGCTTCGGTGTCAGAGTTCCGTCATTACACTTTGCAAAAAGTCGGACTCTGAGCATCATCCCCAAGGATGATGTAGGCAAGACCTTGATCATGTTGAAACAGATGTTTTTTTTAATTCATCTGGCAACTGGTCAAGGTTTTTTTATGCCGCTTCCATTTGCCAGATCAGGAGTGGTAATGGAATCTATCGGCAACTTATGGTTGTATCTTGTATTCTTTGGCATCGTCACTGTGATGCTATTGATCGATTTTTTAGGCTTTAAACAGAAACAAAACCAAGACGTGCCGATTCGGCAAGCCGCTTATTGGAGTGTGGCGTGGGTTACTGCGGCCATCCTATTTGGTGGAGGTCTATGGCTGTATTTACAGCAAACCATCGGGACAAATATCGCCAATCAAAAAACCATGGAGTACTTCGCAGGTTATCTGCTTGAGAAATCATTGGCGATTGATAATGTCTTCGTTTGGTTGATGATTTTTGCCGCGTTCGCCATCCCACCAGCCTTACAACGCAAAATTTTGCTCTATGGTGTGCTCGGTGCGATTGTGCTGAGAACGATCTTCATTTTCATCGGTGCTTGGTTCGTTCAAGAGTTCTCTTGGGTACTGTATATTTTCGGCGCATTCCTTGTGTATACAGGCTTTAAATTCCTGAAAGGACAAGAGCAAGAAAGCAATATTGAAGACAATATTTTACTCAAATGGTTACGCAAACACCTCCGGATCACCCCTCAACTTGAAGGTAACAAATTCTTTGTTCGTCAAAACGGACTTTTGTGGGCGACGCCGTTATTTTTGGTGTTGGTATTGGTAGAAGCGTCCGATGTTATTTTTGCGGTGGATTCGATTCCTGCAATATTCGCCGTGACCACTGACCCATTTATTGTCCTCACAGCAAACTTAATGGCGATTTTAGGCTTACGTGCGATGTTCTTTTTACTGGCAGGTGCTGCAACGAAATTACATTATTTACCTTATGGCTTGGGCATTATCTTGTTGTTCATTGGGACAAAAATGCTGTTGCTGGATGTGTTCCACATGCCGATTTGGATCTCACTCGGTTTTATCATCATAGTATTAAGTATTACGGCGTATTTATCGTTACGTCACAATAAGCGTCAAGCGCAATAATACGCTGAACATGAAAAAAGGGACTTCAATCAAGTCCCTTTTTTCCATTTAAGCATCATGTGTTTCCATTGGATCAACCCATTTTAATTTAGGCCATTGTTGCAACCATTTTTTAGACTCAACACGATTTTTGAAGGTGGTATAGCTGACCAGTGCAGGATTCCAACAGAGTCGTAATTCAAATAAATCTTGTAAACCAAATGGTGCAATCAGCTCCAGCTCTCCAGATGAGTTCAAACGAAGCGCGATAGCGGTTGCCGTTTCAGGCCATAACGATAAAGCATGTTCGATGGATGCTAAGGGCTGAATTTGTTCGCCACGTTCCTTGCGATACCATGTATGCACCAAAGCTTGATTCACCACATCCCATTGCTGCTGAGGGAATAAGTCTTCTAATTTTTGTTTTAATCGCTGATGTACATCGTTATTGCGTTCCTGCCCATCATAATAAATCACGTCAATTTCGCTATCTTTTAAATCAAAAGTCTGACCATGCAAAAATGCCCAAACTGTATTGCGAATCACACCTGCACTTAAATATGCACGTGGTTCGATCCGTGCAAGTTGTTTTAACATTGCATAGAGTTCGGGGGTATTTAGGATCAAATCGAAAAGAATTTTTCGATGGTGTATTTGATACAGTGTCATTGTTGTTTAAATCCTTAAATTATCCAAACAGCTTCCCCATATTCACCCAAAAGTAGAGTGAATTGACTCAAAAGATTACTCACATTTATACACTTTTTAGCCGCTTAATTTAGGCGAATATTCCAGTAACTTGGGCAAAATCAGGTACAATCAACCGAAAAAAGTAAAACTGTAGGTTGTTATGACGTTGGCTACTCAGATCACGGTTGTTCGTGGTCGCTTCTTAGATATTCAAAAAACCGTTTCCCAAGCAGCAGAAATCGCCGATCAAGTGCGTTATATCGAAGATGGCGTACTCATCACCGAAAATGGCAAAATTCGCTGGTTTGGCGCTTGGAATGAAGCCCAAGACCACCTTCCTACAAACGTTGACATTCAGCATTATCCTGAGCAATTGATCATTCCGGGGATGATTGACACCCACATCCATTTTCCACAAACAGAAATGGTCGGTGCATACGGCGAACAACTCCTCAGTTGGTTAAATACCTATACTTTCCCAACCGAAATCCAATTTAAAGACCCTGCTTATGCGCAAGAAATTGCCGCATTCTTTGTCAATGAACTGCTCAAAAACGGTACTACCACCGCATTGGTGTTCTGTACCGTCCATCCTGAATCAGTTGATGCCTTATTTGAAGCCGCACAACAGCACCAGATGCGTTTAATTGCAGGTAAGGTAATGATGGACCGTCATGCACCTGAAGCCCTTTGTGATACAGCAGAGAGCGCCTATGACGATTCTAAAGCACTGATTCAGAAGTGGCATGGTCAGGGTCGTGCCTTGTATGCGATCACTCCGCGTTTTGCGCCCACCTCTACACCAGAACAATTAGAAAAAGCAGGACAACTTAAAGCAGAGTTTCCTGATGTCTATGTGCATACGCATTTAAGTGAAAATAAAGATGAGATTGCATGGGTCAAAGATTTATTCCCAGCGCAAAATGGCTATCTCGATGTCTATCATCATTATGGTCTAACAGGTCAGCGTTCGGTATTCGCGCATTGTGTTCACTTAGAAGATACAGAATGGCAATGCATGCATGACACAGACTCCGCAATTGCTTTCTGCCCAACCTCAAACCTGTTTTTAGGCAGCGGATTATTTCCATTGAAAAAAACATGGGATCAACAAGTCAAAGTTGGTTTAGGCACTGATGTCGGGGCGGGGACTTCATTTAGCTTATTGCAAACGGTCAATGAAGCCTACAAAGTACAACAGTTACAAGGCGACAAACTCTCCGCTTTTGAATCGCTATATCATGCCACTTTGGGTGGAGCAAAAGCACTCGATTTGGATGATAAATTAGGGAACTTCAATGTCGGCAAAGAAGCGGATTTTGTGGTGCTAAATCTGCAAGCAACCGCTTTACAACAACTGCGTCAGTCACGGTCAAAATCCATTGATGACAGCTTATTTGCACTGTTTACCATGGGCGATGACCGCAATATTGAGGCCACTTATATCTATGGACAAAAAGCCTATAGCCAAAACTAAAGCCTCAAACAAACGAAAACTTGGTTTGATATTGTTGGCGATTGGAACTGCAATCTTGCTGAAACGAGATAGCACTTCTCGGCAAAATGGCAGATATTCATCATCAAAAGATGCATGAAAGCTGATTTTGTTTTAAAATTCTCCCATTCGCTCAAATTTTCGAGGTGTTGCAGGTCAACACCTTTTTTATTTTCCCATATTTAATGTTTTAGGAATCTGCCGATGACCATTGCAATGCGCATTATGATTTCAAGTGAAGAGATTCAAGCCAAAGTGAAAGAGCTTGGCGAAAAAATCAATGCACACTATGCTCAAAGTGATAAAGAACTGGTATTAATTGGTTTACTGCGCGGTTCAGTCATCTTCATGGCAGACTTATGCCGTGCTATAGAAAAACCCCACGAACTCGATTTCATGACTGTTTCTAGCTATGGCGGTGGTACAACCTCTAGCCGTGATGTCAAAATCCTAAAGGACTTGGATGGCGAAATTCACGGTAAAGATGTATTGGTGGTTGAAGATATTATTGACTCAGGTAATACCCTCAACAAAGTGATGCAAATGCTGCAAACGCGTAAACCAAATTCAATTGAACTGTGTACCCTAGTGAGCAAACCATCACGCCGTGAGATTGATTTAGACGTAAAATTCTTAGGTTTTGAAGTCGAAGATCGCTTTATTGTCGGTTATGGTCTCGATTTCGATCAGAAATATCGTCATTTGCCTTTTATTGGTGAGATTGGTCTTTAAACGATAAGTTAAGGCGCTATTAAGCGCCTTTTTTATAACTATATTCATCAGAGACCGCTAAATCTTGCACAAAAATACGACATAAATAAGCAATCTACTACAGACAGCACGCGCTTGATCTAGCAGGATAAAAAAATAAATCGCTTTATGAAACAAGGAGAAAAACAATGTGGACGCTGATTGTTGCAATTGTCGTAGGTTTTTTTGCAGGTCTAATCGCCAGAGCCCTACATCCAGGGGATGATAAAGCAGGTTTTATCGTCACCACTTTACTCGGTATTGCGGGTTCTTTATTGGCGACCTATGGGGGGCGATTACTCGGTTTATACGGGGAAAATTCAGCAGCAGGATTTATTGCATCCGTGATCGGTGCAGTGATTATTTTATTTGTTTATAACCTCGCCACCAAGAAAAGTTAAAATCGTTGGATCACGCCCAATTCATCCAAAATAATGAATTGGGCGTATTATTTTTTATAGTCCTAATTCCTTCCAAATCATTTGAATATCTTCAGCACTACGTCCACCGACCATTTTCAAACCATTTGAGAAGATTAAAGTTGGTGTACCACTCACACCCAACTTACGTCCTAACTCTAGATTTCGCTCTATCGGATTGGCACAGGTTTTGGCTTTAGGTTGAACATTCTTTTGCAGTAAATTTTTCCATGCGTACGATGGATTTGCATCACACCAAACTTGCTTAGAAACAGCGATAGATTGCGGTTTTAAAGCATAGATAAAGGTATAAATCGTCACATCATTGAGCTTGTCTAATTCAGCTTCTAATTGCTTGCAGTACGGACAGTTTGGGTCTGAAAAAATAGCGAGCTGACGTTTGCCATTGCCTTTGACCGTTTTGATCGCATCCTGTAAGGGAAGTTGTTTCCAATCAATTGAATTTTGCTTTAATACTAAATCCTTGGTGAGATTTTTCTGATCTTTTAAGCGCACCATTGATCCAATAAACATATGCTCTGCATTGTCATCGAGATATATGATTTGATTATCCAGACTTGCACTGTATAAACCTGCCATTTCAGTGCTTTGAATATTGGTCACTTGGATATTGGGATAGTTTTTATTTAAATTACTTTTGAGCGTTTCCACATTGGCTAAACTCAGAGCAGAAACACAGCTCAATAATGAGAATATCCCAATTTTTTTTAACATGACTGATACTCGAATCAAAAATCAGCAGCTATTGTAATCCGTCTCTCATAGCTAAACAGCTCGACTTACTGAGTCGCAACCAAAATCAAACCAATTCTCGCGATGTTTCACGTGGAACATCTGCTTCAAAGTGGTATTCAAGTTTTATTACATTTTATTTTCTGTCCTTCTGAATCTTTGGTACAACATCATATTCCTTGCTGCTTACGGTATTGACTCAGGGATAAACCTGTTTGACACTTAAAAAAGCGATTTAAATAAGATGGATCAACAAAATTCATCTCACTAGCAATACTTTCAATACTATTGTTAGTCGTGCTGAGTAGAACCTTTATCTCTAAAATTACCTGACGATAAATTAAATCTTTAGGTGAATCATTAAATACAGCCTTGCAGATTTGTGAAAGATAAAATGGCGTAATTGCTAACTGTCCTGCATAGTAACTGACACTACGATGTTGCTTACTCTGATGTTGTAGTAATTTCCAAAACCGCCAACAAAGCTGCTCCTGACGGCTAAACTGCTGTGCTTTGCGTTGTAAAGCAGTAGGCATGTCGGCTGTAATTTTTAGAAAAAAGTTCTGCAAGTGATTTTTTAGCATCAACATACGGTAAGCATGAGCTTCCTGATTAATCAAGTTACATTGCTTTAGCCACAGACTTAACCAGACATGATGGTCTTGATCGAGACGTAAACGTGGTACATCATTTAAAAATGAAAATAACTGATGAGGTAACTGGAAAGCAATATCAGCAGCCAAACTACGATCAATAAAACAGTATGTGACCTCAAACTGTCTCGACTTTTTTAGGACTAATGCAAAGGAATCATCAGATAACACCAAAACATCATCTATCTTCACAGTATAAGTTTGCATATTGATATTGATCAGTGCGCTACCTTTATGACAAATCAAAATCACCAAATAACTTAAAGGCAATGGATAACCAAGGCTTTCCTGAAAATCACTTTTTCCTATGACGATCGGCGCATGATCGTGCATCATCTGCTGTAGGATCGTCTCTATATTACTTTCCATATTGACGGATTATCTCTTATTTAGCTGCTAAAAATATAATTTTGTTTTCATAATTACCGAACATACCAAGTTTTTGCTCTCACTCCAATGTAAAACCAAAACCTAAAATATCCCCCACCACAGGGTAGTGATCCATATTTGATTGGATCATCATTTTATTGAGAATATTGACCTATGTCACAAACATTAACTACGGAACGTCTTGTTCTACGCGCTTGGCAACTAACGGACTCTGAAGACTTATATTTATACGCTAAAGACCCACGTGTCGGCCCCATCGCTGGTTGGCCAGTACACCAAAATATGGAAGAGAGTGCTGAAATCATCAAAAATGTATTTCAGCAAGACCACGTCTTTGCTATTGAACTTAAGGAAACTAAACAAGTTGTTGGTTGCATCGGTTTATTAATCGGCGAGAACAGTAATTTTGACTTATCTGATCAAGAAGGTGAGCTCGCTTATTGGATTGGAGTACCCCATTGGGGTAAGGGATTTATACCAGAAGCTATCCATGAAGTTATGCGTTACGCTTTTCAAGATATTCACTTAACTCAACTTTGGTGTGGCTACTTTGATGGCAATATACAATCTAAAATCGCCCAGGAAAAATGTGGTTTTCGCTATGACCACAGCACTGACCTACAGTATATCGAGCTCGTTGATGAACACCGTATTGAACACTTGAGCCGTATCGATCAAGCCACATGGCAAGTCCAATTCGCTACGCAGACCTAATAGCGTCCTGAGCTTTATCATTAGCGTCTTGAGTCTTATCTCAATTGATTAGACTCAAGTCCGATAAATCTGATGCGAAGGTATCACTTCCCAATACAGAATGAACCAAAGATCTTACCCAATAAATCATCGGCACTAAAATCACCGGTGATTTCACCGAGGGCATTTTGAGCTAATCGTAACGACTCAGCCACCAACTCACCCGCATTAAACACCACCAGTTGCTCACGGGCTTCAGCCAAATAACGCTGAGTACGCTTCATTGCATCTAAATGGCGTGTTCGAGCAATAAAGGTATCTTCTTCTGGCTGGAAGCCTGCATGCGCTGTGATCGCATCTATGAGCGCCTGAACGCCCATTTCTTGCTTGGCAGAAACACAGATATGGCGGAAACCTTGATAATCGCTTAATTCAGCACGTTGCCCCGTTAAGTCGCACTTGTTGCCGATCAAAAGTAATCGTTTCGGTTCAAGATGGTCAGCAAAATATTCACGCGCCAATTGCAACGGTTCATCACCTTGATTTAAGTCATACACCAACAGCAATAAATCCGCTTGCTCAATCTCTTTGATGGCACGACGAATGCCTTCTTGTTCCACAATATCACCTGTTTCACGTAAACCAGCGGTATCGGTCAAGGTCATCGGTAAACCATTCAAACTGATCTTTTCATGCAACACATCACGGGTTGTTCCTGCAATATCAGTCACAATGGCACGCTCATGCCCCGCCAATGCATTCAACAGACTCGATTTACCTGCATTCGGTTTACCAGCGATCACCACCTGTAAACCTTCACGTAACAGCTGCCCTTGACGCGCAGATTGCTGAACTGCATGAACAGAACTTTGCACATCATCCAATAACGCTAAAATTTTACCATCCGCCAAGAAATCAATTTCTTCTTCAGGGAAATCAATTGCAGCTTCAACATGCAACCGTAAGTGAATGAGTTTTTCTAAAACGGTATTAATTTTGGTTGAAAATGCACCCTGTAATGATCGTACTGCTGAACGTGCTGCCGCTTGAGACGTGGCATCAATCAAATCAGCAATCGCTTCAGCTTGAACCAAATCCATTTTGCCATTTTCAAAGGCGCGCATAGAAAACTCACCGGCTTTGGCTGCAATTGCACCTAAATCAAGTAAGCGTGCCAGCAATGCATTTTGAATCACAGGACCACCATGTCCTTGGATTTCAACCACATCCTCCCCTGTAAAAGAATGCGGATTTGGAAAACACAAGATAATGCCTTCATCCATCACTGAACCATCCGCATCATAAAACTTGCGAAAGCCAGCCATACGTGCAGCAGGTAATGTTTTTTGTGTAAGTTGTTCGGCAATCACATAGGCTTTCGGTCCAGACAGACGAATCACCCCCACACCACCACGACCTAAAGGTGTAGCGATCGCAGTAATTGTGGTTTGATGTTGCATATTATTCACCTAACAACCCTAATATTCAGCCAAAAAAATCCGCTTAAGATTACCATCTTAAGCGGATTTATTCAGTAAAAGTTCAAGATTAAGAGGTTGTCTCAACCTTGTTAAGACGATCTTTCTCTACGCTTTTATTGATAAATGACTGTTGTAGGATCGTAATACTGTTGTTGACGATCCAGTACAGCACTAAACCTGCAGGGAAGAACAACATGAAGACCGTAAACATGATTGGCATGATACGGAATACTTTAGCCTGCATTGGATCAGTCGGTTGTGGGTTTAACATTTGCTGCACGTACATGGTAACCCCCATGATCAACGGCAAAATAAACCAAGGATCCATCGCAGATAAATCTTGAATCCAAGCCAACCATGGCGCATGACGGAGTTCAACTGATTCCATCAAGACCCAATACAAAGCTAAGAAAATTGGCATTTGCAGCAATAACGGCAAACATCCAGACAATGGATTGACTTGCTCGCGCTTATACAACGCCATCATTTCTTGCGAAAAACGCATACGATCTTCGCCAAACTCTTCTTTCATGCGTTGCATTTCAGGTGCAATCACACGCATTTTCGCCATAGAGCGATAACTTTTCGAAGAAAGTGGCCATAAAATCAATTTCACCAAGATCGTCAATAAGATAATTGACCAACCCCAGTTACCTACGATGTTATGGAAGAACTGTAAGCCTAAGAACAATAATTTAGCAATTGGCCATAACCAACCATAGTCCACTGTTTGATTTAAACCAACAGCAAGATCTTTCAACTCAGATTGGATTTTTGGGCCAGAATAAAATTTAGCATCCACTTCCATTGATGTACCTGCAGGTACATTAATCACTGGAGAAGTGAAACCAATAATATTCATCTTATCAGCAGACTGACGTGATTCTAGCTTAGCAACATAAGGTTGACCATCTGCTTGAGTCAGCTTTAAATGACCTGGAATCCAAGCACTGACAAAATAGTGTTGCACCATCGCAACCCAAGCATCTTTCGCATCAAGACTCAATTTCTCATCAGAGAAATTAGCAAACTTTAACTTATTATAATTTGCTTCAGGTGTACCCCATGCGCCACCCAAGAAAGTCCCTAAAGTGAAAATCCCTTGGTCAGATTTGCCTGGATCATCAGAATTATCACGCTTTAATTGACCAAACATCTGACCTTGCCAGTTTTGCTGACTGCGGTTGATGACTTGGTGTTTAACCGTAATCGGATACTCACCTTGGCTAAAAGTGAAGGTCTTAATCACTTCAACGCCTTCAGGCGTTTTAAAGACCAATGGAACCGTCAAGACTTGACTAGTTGCTCCGTCTTTGGTCGCCACACTTTTCGCATCTGCCAAGGTATAAGTTGTTTTTTCAACATCATACATTGGACGACCGCTACGGCTACTGTCCGGTCCGTTTAAACCAATTAAACCAGATTGAGCGACGTAAGTACGGTTCGCATCATTTTCAAGCATCACAAACGGCTGATCACCGTTTTTGCTTTGATCGTGGCTTAATAGCTCAATACGAACAATATCGCCACCTTTAGGATTGATCCAAAGATGGTAAAGGTCGGTCTGTACTGAAATCAGTTGCTGACTCACAGAAGGACTTTCTGTGGCTTGTGATGCAGTCACATTTGCTTGTGGCAAGTCTGAAGCCGCGGTTGCATTTTGAGCATTTGGCAAATCTGCAGATACTTCATGCGTGGTGACAACAGCCGCTTGTTGTTGCGGTGCTGTTGCAGCATGACCATAATCTTTTTGCCAAGCCAAAATAAGCAAATATGCGGTAACAAACATGGCTCCAAGAATTGCAAATCTGGCCCATTGTTGCATATCTAATATCCCAAATGATTAGAGAAATTTTGCTTAAATAAACGATCACGAAAGGGTACAGCAACGTGATGCATTTGAGAATCTATTTGATGAAACGAAATGAAACGAAGTGCTTTGCGTGGCACGGGATCATAACCTGAACCACCCCAAGGATGACAACGGCAAACGCGCTTGGTCGATAGCCATACACCTTTTACAGCACCATGGGTCTGTAAAGCTTCAATTGCATATTGAGAGCAAGTTGGAATATAGCGGCAACGCGGCCCCAATAATGGACTAATTGCGATTTGGTAGCATCTTATCAACCAATGCAGTAAACGTACCATTGGAGATCTCTAATTTTGGAGAGGTGTTACAACGACTTTGGAATGCTTTTTAGCTAAACGCTGTAATTTTTGCCAAGCTAAATCTAATTGTTGATGTAATTCTTGATTTGAAATTGCTTCTATACCTACTTTAGGCATCACGACAATATCGATATCAGCATTAAATTGAGCTTGATGTAAACGAAAGCTCTCCCGAGCAAGGCGTTTTATTCTATTTCGCTCATGTGCGCGACGTACCTTTTTTTTAGCAACGACAATACCCAAACGGCTATTCGGCTGTTCGGTTAATTTTGCTAAAAAAAGGAAATGGGGCTGATGCACTTTAAAAAGCGCACCATCAAACACACTTTTATAATCTGCAGCACAACGAATACGGAATTCAGTGCTAAAACTGTAAAGTGACATCACCCAAATCTGGTCAGCTTAACAGTATTAAACAGTTAAGCTATGACGACCTTTTGCACGACGACGAGCTAAAACTTGACGACCAGCTTTAGTTGCCATACGAGCACGGAAACCATGAACACGCTTGCGCTTTAATTCAGATGGTTGGAAAGTACGTTTCATATTGAAACTCCCAAAATTGATCTTTCTGTAAGGTCCGCGATTTTATGGGGCAAAGGGTCCGCTGTCAATCAAAAAGCTAAAACTTTACATATTGTTTTTATTGTTTGGCATAAAGCGAACAATTCTAATTTTATACAAAAACATCGAAAACAAAAAACATACACAAGCTATCTATTTAAATTATATCAGTATTGCGTTATATTCACAGCTTATCGACAAGCTTATACACACTTCAATTGCTGTTTTAAATTTAAACCTTGGATTTTGAATTTAAATTTCGATATGCTCAGTTATCCACATTTGCAGTGATCCTTATAAGTAAATTCAAATTTTAAAATTTAAGTTTATTATTATTAGTAAGGCTTTTTTCTGTGGAAAGTCGAGTATTTCTTAAGACAAACATAAAGTTACTCTGTGGATAACCATGTTTCTATTGATTTTATACATTGTGGATAACTTTAGACTTAAAACTATCCACAGGATGTGCTAAAAGTTATGCACAATCGGTTTAAATTTGAATTTAATTCACGAATGCTTTTTTTTTCAGCGAAACTCGCCTGAATGTGCCTGACAGATGTGGATAACTTGGTTAGAATGGCGACCCCTTTGAAAAGTGAAGGGGCGGTTTTTGTTTTTTTAAATTTAAAATGGATATATAGGGGATGCACATGCTCTGGACGGACTGCTTAACTCGCTTGCGACAAGAGCTATCTGATAACGTCTTTGCGATGTGGATTCGTCCCTTGGTTGCTGAAGAAGTTGATGATGTAATGCGTTTATATGCGCCGAACCCTTATTGGACGCGTTATATTCAAGACAATCATTTAGAGCTGATTTCAATACTGGCAGAACAATTGTCTGAAGGGCGGATACGTCAGGTCGAGATTTTAGTTGATTCGCGTCCAGGGACCATTTTGTCTTCGAGTGAACAACGTGAACAACCTGCCACCACGACAGCCGCGTTAAGCAGCCAACCCACACCTATTAAAATCAAAAAAGAATCTGATTTAGCCCAACCGAGTCAAAACCCAACCAAAATAGCGAAGAAAAGACAATTAAATCCGTTGTTTAGCTTCTCACTATTTGTTGAGGGGCGCTCTAACCAGATGGCGGCAGAAACCTGTCGTAAAGTACTCACGCAATTAGGTGCTTCACAGCACAATCCTCTATTTTTATATGGTCCTACGGGTTTGGGTAAAACGCATTTGATGCAAGCCGTTGGCAACGCATTATTGCAAGCAAAACCCAATGCACGTGTCATGTACATGACCTCTGAAAGTTTTGTACAAGACTTTGTGAGTTCTTTGCAAAAAGGCAAAGTTGAAGAATTTAAGAAAAATTGTCGTTCTTTAGATTTATTGTTGGTCGATGATATTCATTTATTGGCGGGTAAAGAAGCGAGTTTGGTTGAATTCTTCTATACCTTCAATGCCTTGCTCGATGAGTCTAAGCAAATTATTTTGACTTCTGATCGCTATCCAAAAGAGTTAACCGAATTGGATCCACGTTTGGTTTCTCGTTTTTCTTGGGGATTATCGGTTGGTGTCGAGCCGCCTGATATTGAAACGCGTATCGAAATTTTACTGAAAAAAGCTGAAAATAGTGGTGTTGATTTACCAAGAAACTGTGCTTTGTTTATTGCTCAACAAGTTGTTGCCAACGTGCGTGAGCTGGAAGGTGCATTGAATAAAGTGGTGGCAATTTCACGTTTTAAAGGTACCGTCATTGATTTAGATGTGGTGCGTGAATCTTTAAAAGATGTGTTGGCAATTCGAGCACGGACCATTAGTGTCGAAAATATCCAACGCGTCGTGAGTGAATATTTCCGTATTCCATTAAAAGAATTGGTTGGACCAAAACGGACGCGTATTTATGCGCGCCCTCGTCAGTTGGCGATGGGCTTAGCGCGCGAACTGACAGGCGATAGCTTTCCTGAAATTGGAATGGCTTTCGGTGGTCGTGATCATAGTACGGTGATGCATGCCTGTGAAAAAGTGAATAGCCTACGTCAAGAAGATCCAATTTTTAATGAAGACTATAAAAACTTAATGCGTCTATTACAAAGTTAATCGCGGGTTTAATGACAATAGACCCTACTTTCAGAGTTGCAAACTGCTTTTAAGTGCAGCATAGTACACTGCTAACATTCATATCGGCTTCTGTTGTAAGAGGAATAAAATCGTGCGTTTGAAAATCGCTAAAGAAAGTTTACTCAATGTTTTATCACATGTGGTAGGAGCTGTTGAACGCCGTCATACCTTGAATATTCTTTCAAATGTCAAAATTCAAACCACGCAACATGCCTTAACCATTATTGGCTCAGATCTAGAAGTTGAATTGGTGGCGAGTACCACACTGGCGGAAGGCGCTTGTTTAGAAGCAGGGGAAACGACTGTTCCAGCACGTAAACTGGTCGAGATTTGTAAGTCACTTCCGAGCGCAGCACTGATTGATCTACAAATTACCGAAGATCAACGCTGTATTTTAAAATCGGGAAATAGTCGTTTTGTTTTGGGAACGCTTCCTGCTGAAGATTATCCACTGCTCACCACTGAAAATAGTCAAGGCACGCAAGTGCAAGTCACCCAACGCGAATTAAAACGTCTTTTTGAAAAAACAGCCTTTGCGATGGCGGTGCAAGATGTTCGTTTTTATCTAACAGGAACTTTACTTGAAATTGATCAAAATCAATTACGTACCGTAACAACAGATGGGCATCGTTTAGCTTTGTGTGAAGTGTTGGCATCGTCAACCGCATCTTCACCGATTCAGGCGATTGTGCCGCGTAAAGCCGTAGGTGAGTTGCAACGTTTACTCAGTATTGAAGATGAACAACTGACGTTGTTGATTGGACGTGAATTACTCAATGTCACCATTAATACGCCGAGTCGAGATAAAGAGCAGGGCGATATTATTGTCCGTTTTACCACCAAATTGATTGATGGTAAGTTCCCGGATTATCGCCGTGTGATTCCTCGTGGTGGTGACAAACACGTATTTATTGGACAAGACGTGTTTAAACAATCATTGCAACGTGTGGCGATTTTAAGTAATGAAAAATTACGTGGTGTGTTCTTGAACTTTAATCAAGACTCATTGCAGTTGCGTGCCAACAATCCTGAACAAGATGAAGCGGTAGAAGATATCGCCATTCAATATCAGGATGTACCTTTGGAAATGTCATTTAATGCACAATATATTCTCGAAGTTCTCAGTGTATTGGATGGTGATGATGTCAAGATGACTATGACTGAAGCGAATCAGTCTGTTCTTGTACAAGATCCAGCACACCCAGATCAAACTTATGTTGTAATGCCAATGCGAGTTTAATTTGCATTGATCATTTGAGTTTTAAATCATGCAAATCACGCGTTTAAATATCGAACGTGTACGGAATTTAAAAGCGGTTGCACTGAATGAGTTGCAACCGTTTAATATTTTTTACGGGGCAAATGGCTCTGGTAAAACCTCTATTTTAGAAGCAATTCACTTATTGGCCACAGGACGGTCATTTCGCACCCACATTCCTAAGCACTATATTCAGTATGAAGCGGCTGACTCAATCGTATTTGCTCAATCAATCAATGAGCGGATTGGGATGCAAAAGCTGGCTTCTGGTGAGCAACTGATCAAGGTCAATGGTGACACCATTGCCACGCAAGGACAGTTGGCAAAACTATTGCCTTTGCAGCATATTGATCCACAAAGTACCGATATTATTGACCATGGGGCGAAACCACGGCGACAGCTGTTAGATTGGCTGATGTTCCACGTGGAACCTGAGTTTTATTTTGCATGGCAATATTACTCGCGTGCATTAAAACAGCGGAATAGCTTGCTAAAGACACGGCGTAATTTAACTTTGGCTGATTTAGAGCCATGGAATAAAATGCTGAGCGATTATGGTGAGATTTTGCACTCACAACGGGTAGGTATTATTGAGCAATGGAATCAATTTTTTAAAGAAGATCTACAGCAACTGTTGCCTGATGTTCAGATCGAACTTGAGTACAGTGCTGGTTTTCATACCGAGCAAGGTTTGATGGAAGATCTGATTTCTCAACATCACCGAGACCTTGAGCGACGCTATACTGAGTATGGTCCGCATCGTGCAGATTTACGCTTAAAAACAGGAGGCGATGCCTTGCGCAGCGATGCTGTTCATGTGTTATCGCGTGGACAAAAAAAGTTGTTAATCATGGCATTAAAACTGTCACAAATTGCAATGCTACATGCGAGTAATAAGGAAACTGTGGTATTATTAGATGATCTGACAGCAGAGTTGGATTTAGCTGCACAACAACGTTTAATTGAGCGATTGAGTCAGTTGGGGAGTCAAGTTTTTATGACCACCTTAGACCATACGTCGGTATTAAAACACTTGCATGATTTGTCGATTTCTTTTCAATTATTCCATGTTGTTCACGGTCAAGTCAGCCTTGCTGCGCCATAATTTTATTTCCTCATCTTTTTTGATAGATTAATTTTTACTAGGGAGTAACCATGAGTTCAGAGTCTCAATCCGTCTCTCAAACAGAACAAACAAATGAAAAGGCTTATGATTCCTCTAGTATCAAAGTATTACGTGGATTAGACGCAGTTCGTAAACGTCCTGGTATGTATATCGGTGACACTGACGATGGTACTGGTTTGCACCATATGGTGTTCGAGGTGGTGGATAATGCCATCGATGAAGCACTTGCTGGCCATTGTGATGAAATTGTCGTCACCATCCATGAAGATGAATCTGTCAGTGTTTCAGACAATGGTCGTGGTATTCCGACGGATATCCATCCAGAAGAAGGAATATCCGCTGCCGAAGTTATTCTAACGATTCTGCATGCTGGTGGTAAATTCGACGATAATAGCTATAAAGTATCGGGTGGTTTGCATGGGGTCGGGGTATCCGTCGTCAATGCTTTGTCGAAAAAATTACATCTGATTATTCATCGTGCAGGACAGACCCATGAGCAGGAATATTGTCATGGTGATTCACAATATCCATTAAAAGTAATTGGCGAAACGGATAAGTCCGGTACAGTCATTCGTTTTTGGCCAAGTGAGTTGACGTTTAGCCAAACCATTTTTAGCGTTGAAATTTTAGCGCGTCGTCTACGAGAGTTGTCGTTCTTAAATGCTGGTGTACGTATTGTACTGCGTGATGAGCGAGTCAACTTTGAACACGTCTATGATTACGAAGGTGGTTTATCTGAGTTTGTTAAATATATTAATGAAGGCAAAACCCATTTAAATGAGATTTTCCATTTCACTACGGATACCGATAGTGGGATTGCAGTGGAAGTTGCATTGCAATGGAATGAAAGTTATCAGGAAAATGTTCGTTGTTTTACCAACAATATTCCACAAAAAGATGGTGGTACGCACCTTGCTGGTTTCCGCGCAGCTTTAACGCGTGGTTTAAACCAGTATCTTGAAAGCGAAAATATCCTCAAGAAAGAAAAAGTTGCGGTCACTGGTGATGATGCCCGTGAAGGTCTAACGGCGATCATTTCGGTTAAAGTTCCTGATCCAAAATTCTCATCGCAAACCAAAGAAAAATTAGTTTCAAGTGAAGTGAAGCCTGCGGTTGAACAGGCGATGAACAAGGAATTTTCTGCTTATTTGCTTGAAAATCCTCAAGCAGCGAAATCAATTGCTGGCAAGATTATTGATGCGGCACGTGCGCGTGATGCGGCACGTAAAGCACGTGAAATGACACGTCGCAAGAGCGCACTTGATATTGCAGGCTTGCCAGGTAAATTGGCAGATTGTCAGGAAAAAGATCCTGCACTTTCTGAACTCTATCTGGTCGAGGGTGACTCTGCTGGTGGTAGTGCTAAGCAAGGTCGTAACCGTAAAATGCAGGCGATCTTACCGTTAAAAGGTAAAATTTTAAACGTTGAGCGTGCACGTTTTGACAAGATGATTTCGAGTCAGGAAGTAGGTACGCTGATCACGGCTTTGGGCTGTGGTATTGGGCGTGAAGAATATAATCCAGACAAGTTACGCTATCATAAAATCATTATTATGACCGATGCGGACGTGGATGGTTCACATATTCGTACCTTGCTGCTGACCTTCTTCTTCCGTCAAATGCCAGAGTTGGTTGAGCGCGGTTATATTTATATTGCACAGCCGCCTTTGTACAAGTTGAAAAAAGGCAAGCATGAGCAGTACATGAAAGACAATGATGCATTGGAAACCTTCTTGATCTCCAATGCGATTGATGAACTTTCATTACATGTCAGCGCAGATGCACCTGCTATCACAGGCGCAGCATTGGCAAGTGTGATTGCTGATTATCAAGTATCGCAAAAAAGTTTGCTGCGTTTAACCCAGCGTTATCCTGCAAGTTTATTGGATGCTTTACTTGAGCTAGATGCATTTAAGATTGATCACACGCATGAACGTGAATATGTCGAAGCATGGGCTGAGCAATTACGTGGTGCAATTGTGAAATTGCAACCAAGTTTGCGTCCTGAAATTACCTTTGAAGCGTTTGATCGTGAAAATGCACAAGGTGAAAAATCAGCACATTATTGGCCGCGTGTAACGGTTTATGTGCATAACTTACCGACCTCTTATTTACTGGATGCTGGTCTGTTAAATTCTGCTGAATATGCGCGTTTACTTAAAAACTCGAAGAGCTGGTTTACCTTGCTTGAAGAAGGTGCTTACTTACAAAAAGGCGAGCGTCGTATTCAGGTCAATACATTCCATCAAGTATGGCAGCATATTTTACAAGACTCGCGTCGTGGCATGATGATCCAACGCTACAAGGGTTTGGGTGAGATGAATGCTGAACAGCTTTGGGAAACCACGATGGATCCTGAAAACCGTCACATGCTGCAAGTCACCATTGATGATATGATTGAAGCAGATCGTATGTTCTCTTGCTTGATGGGTGATGACGTAGAACCACGTCGAGCATTCATTGAGGAAAATGCACTCAATGCGGACATTGATGCTTAATTAAATAGTTATTCATGATCTAGCTCAGCTTTCATATCCTGAGCGAAAAAAAGGCGATACCAAGATGGGTGTCGCCTTTTTTTTAATTGCTTTACGTTCCACGTGAAACGTTATTCTTAATTAGCTTTCTACAAAATCGCTGACTTGAATAATTGCATGGCCAAATAAATAACCCGCCGTGACTAAGACACTGATCCACAGCAAAGCACCTAAAATATTATAGATGACAAAGTGGCTGTAATTCATGTTGCTAGAACCTGCCGCTAAAGGGGCAAATGAACGCGCAAAGGGAATGAAGCGAGCAAGCAGAATGGTTTTTCCACCGTGCTTTAAAAAGAAGGTATTGGTTTTCTGTAGATAGGCTTGCTTAATAAAGCGCGATTCGGTATTGAAGATACGATCGCCAAAGTGGCGACCAATATGATAATTCACCATATAGCCGAGCGCAGCAGCAAAAAAAAGTAAGCTGATCATATAGCCGAGATGCATAATTTCAACCACAGAACACAGCGCACCGACTGCGAGTAGTAAACTATCCCCAGGCAAAAAGAACATAAAAACGAAAGCAGTTTCAGAAAAAATAATCAGAAATAGAATGGCGTAAATCCATAAACCATATTCTTGAACTAAAATTGGCAGGAAGTGCTCGAAATTAAAAATAAAGTCTAAAGAATTCATTCAGTTTGCGTTGTCCCAAATAGCGTACTCACCACATTGGAGTACAAAAATATTAAATGAATCACACCCTCAGGATTCATTTGTAAGAGATAACTTTACAATAATAGGGGGTTGAGTATATCGAGCCTGAAGCCAAAGCTCAATTTTTTGGGAATATTCCAATTGTTACTGTAACTGAGCTTATTGAAAAAATCATGACATCTTGAACGGTTTTTCTTAATGATGAAGCACTTGAGTGATTGATTTAGTTTTATACGTGACGATAAAAATCAAGTATCCACAGATGCTCTTAGATTTGAGCATCTATGAATACTTGATTAGATTAGCCTACAAAAGCACTTTCTAGCTCTTCTAATTCCATCATGAGCGTTAACAATTGTTCTTCATGCAGCTCAAGTTTGGCTTTTAGTTCATTTTGTTCATTCATCAACTTAAGGAGGTCGTCTTTACGACTTTCTTCGTACAGTGCAGTGTCAGCTAACAAATTCTCAATTTCGGCTAAACGAGGCTGAAGTTTCTCAATTTGTCCCTCAGTTTTCTCAATATTTTTACGGATCGGCCGTGTGAGTTCACGGTGGCGTACCGCAGCTTTTCGTTGCGCGTCTTTATCTAACTTTACCGATGTCATTTGAGTGGTCGATGTTTGTTGCAAGGCTTTTTGAGCATTGATTTGTTGCTGACGCGCTTCACGTAACCATTTGGCGTAGTCTTGCAAATCGCCATCAAATTCGGTGCATTTCCCCGCATGGACCAATAGTAACTCATCACAGACACTGGCAATCAATTGACGCTCATGCGAGACCAATACCACCGCACCATTAAAGTCTTGTAATGCCATGCTGAGCGCATGGCGCATATCCAAATCTAAATGGTTGGTTGGCTCATCCAGAATCAATACATTTGGACGCTGCCAAACGATCAATGCCAATGCCAAACGCGCACGCTCACCACCAGAGAAGCTTTCACAAGGGGTGTCCATCCGTTCACCACTAAAGCCAAAGCCACCTAAAAAGGCACGTAAAGCGGCTTCACTGATCTGTTTATCCGCGATGCGAGCCAATTGCAGCATTGGACTGGCATTTGCATCCAAGGCATCCATTTGATGCTGAGCAAAATAACCGATATTGAGCAGTTCGGACGCTTTGTATTCACCTGCCAGTAAAGGTAAGTCACCTACCAATGTTTTGATCAATGTTGATTTACCTGCACCGTTCATTCCCAACAAGCCTATACGAGAGCTTGGGGTGATTTGCAGGCGAATCTTTTCTGCGATGATGGTCTCGCCATAACCAATACTGGCTGCATCTAGACTGAGTAGCGGCGAGCTCATTTTGGTGGGCTCACGAAAACTAAAGGTAAAGGGGGTATCGACGTGTGCAGGTGCAAGTTGTTGCATCCGTTCAAGTTGTTTAATACGGCTTTGTGCTTGACGTGCTTTGGTCGCTTGGGCTTTAAAACGATCAATATATTTTTGTAAATGTGCACGCGTTTCTTGCTGTTTTTCAAACGACTGTTGTTGTTGTGCCAAGCGTTCACTGCGTGTGGTTTCAAAGGTTGAATAATTGCCTGTGTACAGTGTTAATTCTTTATTTTCAATATGCAGAATACGATCGCAAATGGCATCCAAGAAATCGCGGTCATGTGAAATAAGAACCAATGTTCCTTCATAGGCTTTTAACCAGTCTTCTAACCATAAAATAGCATCTAAATCTAAATGGTTGGTTGGCTCATCCAGTAAGAGTAAGTCTGAACGGCTCATCAACGTGCGCGCCAAATTTAAACGCATTCGCCATCCACCAGAAAAACTAGAGACATTTAATTGGAGTTGGTGATCGAGGAAACCTAAACCAGCCATCAGTTGAGCGGCTTTAGCAGGGGCGGCATAGCCATGAATCTCATCAAAACGACCATGCAGATGCGCTAACTCATCATTGCTGAGCTGATCTGGATCGGCCAATTTTTGTTGTATTCCCCAACACTCCTCATCTCCTGAAAGCACAAAATCGATTGCTGCCATTTCTAAGGCTTTAATTTCTTGTGCCATATGCGCCACAGTCCAAACCGCTGGACGCGTTAGATTGCCTTCATCTGCCACGACGTCACCTAAAAATGCAGCAAATAAAGTCGATTTTCCTGCGCCATTTACACCTGTAAGACCAATCTTCCAGCCCGGGTGAAGCTGCATTGACGCTTTTTGAAAGAGGACTCGCCCACCACGGCGTAATGAAACTTGGTCAAATTGGATCATGAGCATGCAAAATAGCGATAGATTGCTGCATTTTAAGGTGATCGGGCGTGAATGCAAATTTTATCTTGTAGATTAGGGGCGAGTGACCTTTCACAGACCCCTAAGCGTACCCATTCGAAATGTGATCAATATGATTAAAACTGATAAGAACCCGACGTATGTATATAAAAGCACTATGATTTTGATCAAAATTTGACTATATTCATTCGATGCTGATGGAAAAATATGCAAAATAGTAAATAAGGGAAAACAAGATGAAAAAAGGATTTTGGGCATTGAGTGCCGCGACTCTATTCGTCATGAGCACGCAAGTGCAAGCAAAACAAAAAGTTTGTGTATTCGACTTATTGGGACGAGCAGGAGAGTCGTATAAGCTGATTGAGGAGTGGCGACTTTCGGCTCAAACTTGGCGAGGGGATATCGAGCTTATTCCATATCAGGATGAAGAAAAAGCTGAGCGTGATTTTGATGCGGGCAAGTGTGATGGCGTGTACATGACCTCTATGCGAGCGCGGAAATACAATAAATTTGCAGGTTCGATTGATGCCGTTGGTGCTGTAACCAGTAATGCAATTGCGCAAAAAGCAATTTCTTTTGTACTTGATAAACGTAATCAGCACCGTCTAATCGCGACTTTAAATGGCGAAAAATTTGAGGTTGCTGGAATCATTCAAGTGGGGCTGGCTTATATTTTTGTACGCGATAAAAATATAAATACCATTGAAAAAGCCAAAGGTAAGAAATTTGCTTATTTACATTATGACCAAGCGCAAAAAACCATTGTTGAAAGTATGAATCTGATTGCTGTGCCCTCGAATATTTCAGACTTTGCGCAGAAATTTAATCGTGGTCAAGTTGATGTGATTGCAGCACCTGCTTATGCCTATAAACCCTTAGAGATCAATAAAGGTTTAGCCAATGGCGCATTATTTAATTTCCCTGTCGTGAATATTACCGGTGATTTAATTATTCGTCCTGAAAAATTCCCGACCGCTTTCGCAGTTCAATCTCGACAATGGTTTGTTCGGAAGTTACCTGCCAACTTTGCAATGGTGCAACGTCTAGAAGCTGGTATGGATGCCGCAAAAATTACCTTGTCAAATGATGACAAGGTGCGTTATCAAAAAATGTTACGTGATGGACGCATGAATTTAACCAAGCAGGGCGTGTATGATGCCACCATGATGAATGTACTGAAACGGGCACGGTGTACCGTTGAAAGAACCAATTTTGAATGTTCTTTAAGTGGTGAGTAAAATAAACTGGTTAAAAAATGACAAAAAATAGCAATACCGACACAAAAAATAGAGCATTAGCTCTATTTTTTTCCATAAAACATGATTAATATTTGCTTTGAACATGGAGTACAGACACATTAGTTTGTAGAGGGATGAAAAAATGAAAAAAATTGCATTAGCTGCGATCACCGCATCAATCGTTGGTTTTTCTGCTTCGGCGCAAGCAAATAAAGTTGAAGTTTGTGTATTTGATCTATTGGGTAGATCTGGTGAATCATACAAAATGATGCAGGATTGGGCACTGGCAGCCAAAGGTTGGGGTGCAGATGTTAACTTGGTTGCAATGACGGATGAGGCTGTTGCGGATAACAACTTCAAAGCAGGTAAATGTGATGCAGTTGCGATGACATCGATGCGTGCTCGCCCATACAATAAATTTGCGGGTTCAATCGATTCGTTAGGTGGTGTAACCAGCAATGAGATTGCACAACGTGCAATTACCTTTGTTTTAGATACACGTAATGCTGCAAAAATGACAACCAATTTGGGTGGCAACAAATATGAAATCGGTGGTATCGCGCCACTTGGTTCTGCGTATATCTTTGTACGTGACAAGAACATCAACTCAATTGAAAAAGCAGCAGGTAAGAAATTTGCGGTATTGGGTTATGACGATGCACAAAAAATCATGGTTCAACGCGTAGGCGCTCAAGCTGTACTTTCTGATATTTCGAACTTTGCTGCGAAATTTAATAATGGTCAGGTCGACATGGTTGGTGCGCCAGCCTATGCGTATAAGCCATTAGAGTTGAGCAAAGGTCTAGGTGCAAATGGTGCGATGTTTGATTTTCCTGTATTGCATGTGACTGCTGATCTCGTCCTTCGTCCAGAAAAATTCCCAGCTGGTTTTGGTCAAAAATCTCGTGATTGGCATGTGAAGCAATTACCGAAAGCATTTGCAATGATCAAGCGTTTAGAAGCTGAAATCCCAGCAAAATACAAAATGAAATTAAGTGATGAAGATAAACTTAAATATCAAAAATTACTCCGTGATGGCCGTATGGATTTAACCAAGCGTGGTATCTATGATGCGAGCATGATGTCTGTATTGAAGAAAGCACGTTGTTCAGTTGACAAAGCAAACTTCGAGTGTGCATTGCCGGGTGAATAATCATCGATTGCTATAGAGCATACTTAAAGCCTAGATTTATCTAGGCTTTTTGTTTTTTTGTTTGTGTCATTTCAGTCATTGTCTTTACTTAGAAAGACCGTAATCATAGAGATATAAGAATCAGATGAAATCGTGAAGATTTAAAAATATGTTTGATCAGGAAGATGAAACACCATTAAATTTAAGCCCATATTCATTTGATAAACTTCGATTCGAGACTAACTCATTGTTTGGTTTTTTGATCTCATGCAACAACAATTAGCCTCGCTGCAAAGGAAAAAATAAAATGCCATGGTTTAAAACGTTTTTACTCGCGTCAAGCGTAGCAACATTTTCTCTGAGCACACATGCAAAACAAACGCTTTGTGTATTTGATTTGGTTGGAAGGAATGGCGATGTATACGCCTTGATGAAAGACTATCAACTTGCTGCGAAAGCATGGGGTGCAGACATTGAGTTACGTGTAGGACAAAATGAAGCTGTACTTGCTGAAGACTTTAAAGCAGGTAAATGTGATGCTGTCAGTATTACAGGGATGCGTGGTCGCCAGTTTAATCAATTTACAGGTTCACTCGATGCCATTGGGGCAATTACCGATTTAAAGTTTGCAGTCAAAGTGATGCAAGGTTTGTCGAGCCAGACCTTTGCCAAAGCAATGGTCAATGGTAAATATGAAGTGGTCGGTGTCATTCCGATTGGTGATGCTTATCTGATGGTCAACGATCGCGAGATTAATACGGTTGCGAAAGCTGCAGGAAAGAAAATTGCGGTTCTGGACTATGATGAAGCCCAGAAAATTATGGCGTCTCAAGTCGGTGCTCAGGCGGTGAGTTCAGACGTCACTAACTTTGGTGCCAAATTTAATAATGGCCAAGTGGACATCATTGGTGCACCAGCAGCTGCATTTAAACCTTTGGAACTGCATAAAGGTTTGGGTACTAAAGGCGCAATTGTCAATTATCCAATTTTACAAGTGACTGGAAATATTATTATTCGCTCAGATAAATTCCCAGAAGGGTACGGGCAAAAATCAAGACAATGGGTCAGTTCACAACTGCCACGTGCGGTTGATATTTTAGGCAAAATGAAAGCAGACATTCCACAAAAATACTGGATGGAAGTCCCTGCATCGGATAAACCTGGCTATCAAAAATTAATGCGTGAAGCGCGTATTGATTTAACCAAACGCGGTATTTATGACAAACGCATGATGAAATTGTTATGGCAGTTCCGTTGTCGTGAAGATGCCAAGAATTTTGAGTGTGGTTTACAAGATGAGAATTATAAATAATCTTGTAAAAAGTCATTAACTGCACTTTAAAACTTCAAAGACAGACCCGATATTGAGTATGCTATACTTAATATCGGGTCTTTTAATTTGTTAAAGACGTATTGAAGTCTGAGGAATATCCACCATGAACGCCCAAGCTCTCGAATTGTCAGATAATGCTGCCAAAAAAGTTCGCCAATTGCGCGAAAGTGAAGGGAATGACGACCTCATGCTACGTGTTTATGTCACGGGTGGCGGTTGTTCAGGATTCTCTTATGGCTTTAATTTTGCTGAAAGTGTCAATGAAGATGATGCTGAGTTCAGCAACGGTGATGTCAAAGTTTTGGTCGACTCGTTAAGCTATCAATACTTAGTTGGTTCAGTGGTTGATTATCTTGAAGGATTGGAAGGTTCTCGTTTTGTGATACAAAACCCGAATGCGACGACCACTTGTGGATGTGGGTCATCTTTTTCGATCTAATAAATGCTTGATCTCGAAAAAGCTTCTCCGATTGAGAAGCTTTTTTATTGCTTATACCGCCGTAATCGTGCCTAAAATACGATCGCCTGATGCGCCTGTGACGGCTGGTAAATTGCCACTGAGCTGTTCAACGAAGCGCATTGCCAGCCAAGCAAAAGCAGTTGCTTCGACCCACGTGGGCGCTAAACCAAGTACATCAGTTGTTTGCACTGACCAATTATGTTTACGTAAACGCCAGCGTAATTGTTCAAGTAGAAATGAGTTATAAGCCCCGCCACCACAGACATAGACCTCACCTGTCGGCATCAAATCTTTGCTTCGATAAATCGCTTTCTTGATCGCACGTGTGGTCAGTTTCATTAGCGTGGCTTGGACATTTTCAGGTGTATCTTCGAGTTCTTCATATTCGAGATCATTGCGCCAATCGCTGATCTGATCATCTAACCATTCAAGATTAAAGTCTTCACGCCCCGTGCTTTTTGGGGGCTCTTTAGAAAAATATTCATGTGTTTGTAAACGATCAAGTAGTGAGCGAATCGGTTGTCCATACGCGGCCCAATCGCCATTTTCATCATAGGGATGACCAGTATGGCGGTGACACCAAGCATCCATGAGAATATTGGCAGGGCCTGTATCAAAGCCATAAACCGCGTTTGGATTATTCGCAGGCAGCATGCTGACATTGGCGATACCGCCTAAGTTCAAGATGACACGATGGATACTGTCATGTTGGAATAATGCTTGATGGAATGCTGGTACCAATGGTGCACCTTGTCCACCTGCAGCCATATCACGTCGACGAAAATCGGAAATAACAGGGAGTTGGGTGATCTCAGTAATGATGTTTGGATCACCAATTTGTAAGGTAAAACCATATTCAGGACGATGGCGAATGGTTTGCCCATGTGAACCAATTGCTTTTATTTGCGTTCGATCTAAATGATTCTTTTCAATCAGTGCATTAATGCCATGCCCAATCATTTTCGCTAAAGCAACATCCGCTTTGCCCATACGATCAATTTCATTGTCATCTGGTAGCGTTAATGCCATGAGTTCGTCACGTAACTCAGGCTCAAAAGGTACTGTTAAAGTGGCATGTACGGTTAAAGGTTCAAATGAAGTTGCAACAATATCAACACCATCCATGCTTGTGCCTGTCATTACACCAATATAGATTGCGCTCATGTACAACTTCCCCTGCAAGACGCTGAAAAAATGTTAGTATATCGCACAAATTGAATAACTGATGTGTTTAGGTTTTGTGATGTCAAATTTCTTGCCAGCCGAAGAACAGCTTGCTCTCATTCAACGAGGCACGCACGAGATTATTTCTGATGAAGATTTACTGAAAAAGCTCAAAGAGAATCGTCCACTGCGTGTAAAAGCAGGCTTTGACCCAACGGCTCCTGATTTACACTTAGGACATACGGTGCTGATTAATAAGCTTAAAACTTTTCAAGATTTGGGACACGAAGTGACCTTCTTGATCGGTGACTATACTGCGATGATTGGTGACCCATCTGGGAAAAGTGCGACACGTCCGCCGTTGTCTCGTGAACAAGTTGAAGCCAATGCCAAAACTTATCAAGAACAAGTTTTTAAAATCTTAGATCCAAACAAAACCAAAGTACGCTTTAACTCGGAGTGGTTTAATCAAAAAACTGCGGCCGATTTAATTCAATTGGCAAGTCAACAAACCGTATCTCGTATGTTAGAACGTGATGACTTTACCAAGCGCTATAACAACCATCAGCCTATTGCGATTCATGAGTTCTTGTATCCGTTAGTCCAAGGTTATGATTCCATTGCACTTGAAGCAGATGTGGAGTTAGGTGGAACAGACCAAACTTTTAACTTGCTGATGGGGCGTACTTTACAAAGTCGCTATGGTCAAGAATCACAAGTCTGCATCACTGTGCCGATTCTTGAAGGTTTAGATGGCGTCAATAAAATGTCTAAATCTTTGGGTAATTATATTGGTGTATTTGACACACCGGGTGCGATGTACCAAAAAATCTTGTCGATGCCAGATAGCTTGATTGAACGTTACTTTGATTTACTGAGCTTTAAATCACTGGATGAAATCAAAGTTTTGCTTGATGAAATGGCAGCAGGACGAAATCCACAGGAAATTAAGCGTATCTTGGCGCTTGAACTGGTCGAACGTTTCCATGATGCGGAAGCGGCTGAAAATGCGCATAAGAGCGCAGGTAACCGTGTTACTGAAGGTGAAGTACCAGAAGATACGCCTGAAGTGACCATCTCACGTGGTGAGTTTGGTGGCGAGTTATTCATTGCAACCATTTTGCGTGTGGCAGGTTTAAACGCGAATGCGGCGGCTGCAAAAGATGCGGTTGGTCGTGGTGCCGTTAAAGTGGATTGGAATGTGGTCGATATGAGTTTCTCTGTAAAAGAGAATGTCACTTTAATCATCCAATCGGGTAAAAAAGCCATTGCACGCGTGACATTTACCGACTAAACCAAATAAAAATAAATAAAAAGCAGGCTTTGAGCCTGCTTTTTATCCATAAATAGATGATAAAAACAACGGAAACACCGAATTAGTAGAAAAAAGAAACAAGCGAAAGTAAAAGTTAAAAAAAGGGGTTGTGTGGAGTTAGAAATGCTGTAGAATGCACATCCATCGGCGGTGATGCAGATAAAAACTTGTTGAGAAACAAGGATTTGG
>NZ_JAVDVH010000019.1:0-52488 GCF_031456775.1 Acinetobacter sp. 3657
TGTTGGTTTTATTTTTATTGTTTATATCATCTTTTTTTCAGCTTTTGACCTTTTATAAGTATTTCTAAAATTAACATAATACGCCTTATGCGAAACACATGAACTTTTCTTTTTATCATCAATATTTTATCTAAATCCTTTCTAGGTTTCAGCACACTGGAACGGTTTTTTTGTGATTTTTCACGTTCCACGCTTTTTTTTCAATCATCATTTCAATAATCGATCAATTAAACTAACACACGGAACTCTCACATATTTTGCCTAATAACTAAAGTTAGTCCTTGACCTCAAGCTAAGTTGAGCTTTTATAGTTGCCTTTTAATCTTGAATACATGGAAAGATTGATGAGTGATTCAAATAAAACATTTCTCATTTACGGGGTTAGTAAAGGTCTAGGAAAAGCGATTGTTCAAGCTGTGCCAAAGCCAACAGATACCATCTATGGCGTATCCAGAACTCAACCACGAGAAATCCCTAACTTAAACTGGATCTGTACCGATCTTTCCAAACCTGAACAAGCTGTAAGTGACGTAAAAACAGCAATTGGACAGCAAAAAATTGATGTGCTGATTTACAACGTAGGTATTTGGGAACAACAGGCATTTAGCGACAATTATAATTTTGCAGACGTTCCTGCCGCTGAAATCAACCAAATCATTAATACCAATATCACTACTTTTATCGAATCCATTCAATCATTGCTTGAAAATTTGAAACGCTCTGACAATGCAAAAATCATTCTCATCGGTTCGACTTGGGGTGTTGATAATCATAATGGTAAAGAACTTGTTTTCTCCGCAACCAAATTTGCCCTAAGAGGCATAGCTCAATCCCTCAGAGAAATCTTACGTGAATATTTAATTGGGGTAAGTGTACTGAACTTAGGCTATCTTGCCAGTGAATATGAAATCGCCAAACCTGTTGAAGAAATTTTAGAGGAAACTGGATACTCCTTAATTCCTTTGGCAGATGTTATTCATGCAATTAATTTTATTATTTCAACCAGTAAAGCAAGCTGTGTTAAAGAAATCTTGATGCCTGCAATGTTGGATCAGAATGTTTAGTTTTTTATGAATACGCTAAATGGCCCTCATAAGATGAGCCAACACATTCAAAACCCATTTGGCATTGAGTTATATTACAGATTTGCGATATGAATGGAAACTGATGATTTAATAAAACTTTTATGTTGTTTCGAAAAAATAGGTTTCATCACACATATTCTCTAATGCTAGTCCATCCATATTCTATTTAGTTAATTAGTTAAGAAATTTTTGACTATTGAAATTTTGCAATTTATATTACGCAACATTGAATAAAATTAAAGATTGTTGATTATGAAAATTAGTAAAAAAGTCATTTTCCCCTTGCTATTAAGTACAAGTATTTTATCAGCTTGTGGTGGTGGCTCATCTAGTAATACCACGACTTCTACAAATCCTCCGCCTAATACAAAACCAACTGAAAATGTATTAAAAAAAGAACTCCAGTACGGGAATTTTAAGATCATCGACTCAGGTATTAGCTCTCTCAACAACCTAGATGTAACGCCATTGTTTGAAAAAAGCATTATTGAGTTTGAAGCTAATAATAATGATGTTTGGCAACTCGGCATTAATACACCAAGTATAGAAGGTGAAGCACATATTAATCCTTTAACAACTTTCGGCTTAGCTATTGACCCTAAAGACCCCTCAAAAATCACGAGCCTAAGTTTGAGCACCAGTGAAGTCTATCTTTTCTGTGAGAAAAATTGTTCAGAAACCTATCAGTACAATTTAACAGAAGAAAAAGATGGAAAAACTTATTTTGTTTTAAATGCAAATGGCCAGGCTTTAGGTTCTGATCGCAATGAGCAAAAAAATACATTTTCGGAAAATTCAAAAATTTTAGGCCAAATTAAAATCGAGATAAATCCGACTTGGCCAGTATTCCAAGCTAAGAAGCGCTTCCATACTCTATCTGTTATCAAAAATGATCTAGCTATTAATGATCAGAGCATTATTTTAAAAGCTATTAACGATCCAAGACCTTATTTTAGTAATCAAAATAGATTAAAAATATTATTTGAATTAAACAAAAAATTGCAAGAGCTTGACTTTGATGACAAAAAAATATTTCGCAATTCCGACTATCTAAAAGAAGGCTATGACTTTATTAATATTTATGAAGCAGAGTGGGGAATTGATTATATATTTAAAAATAATGAGAATACCGGTATTCAAAGCCTAAATATTATTAAAAATATATTCAATGCACCATTCGGGTATATTAAAGGGCCTGAACTTAAGTTAACTGGCAGTTTCGAACAGGAGATCCCCTACGGAAAAATCATTACAAATACAAATGAAGTGTTCACTCCTATAGACACTAATTTATACACTAAGAATCAATATAAATTTTTCCATTTCAGCAATCAAATTTTAAGAATTGATCTGAATGTACGCTTAGACACGACAACCAAAAAAATTAACCTTGCTTATCAAACACCTAAAAAAGATCGAATCAACATTAATTTATTTGAAAAATGGAATTGCAAAACTGTGAATGATGATTGTAGTGGAATCAGTATTGATGAGGACAAGGGAACCATTCAATTTAATAATGTTGTCCTTGAAGATGGAAGAAAATTAAATGGAGAATTAAAAAATGTAGGTATCCCCGCTCTGCCAAGATACTAACCATCCATATTCTTAAATAAAAAAGGAAGCCTCAGCTTCCTTTTTTATTTATATTTAAAACTTAGATGCCATATTTTTCGCGATAAGCTTGCATATTTGCCAAAGCTTCTTTCTCGCCTTTCGCATCTAAATAATCCATCAAATCTTTCATGGTAATAAGTGCATGCACTGGAATTTCCAATTCTTTTTGCACTTCCTGAATCGCAGAAAGTTCACCTTGACCACATTCCTGACGATCTAACGCCACCAACACACCTGCAATGGTCGCACCTGCATTTTTCAAGATCGTCACAACTTCACGAATCGCAGTACCCGCAGTGATCACATCATCAATGATCCAAACTTTTTGACCAGCAACCGATGCACCAACTAACATGCCACCTTCACCGTGATCTTTGGCTTCTTTACGGTTAAAACCCCACGGTATGCTCTTGCCATGTACTTGAGATAACGCCACTGCTGTCGCTGCAACAAAAGGAATGCCTTTGTACGCAGGCCCAAAAATCACCCCAACATTGTCACACTGAACCAATTTATCCGCATAGCCTTGTGCTAACAACGATAGTGCTTCACCATCATTGAGCAAACCTGCGTTAAAGAAATAAGGACTGACACGACCTGATTTTAAGGTAAACTCACCAAATTTAAGCACACCACGTGATAATGCGAGTTCGATAAAAGCTTGCGGATGAAATGACACAGCCGTTGTCATATAAGGTGCTCCAAATTCTTCAATTGAGGTTAAACAGACGTATGATACCAAAGGATAGCTATCCAAGTGATGTAAAAATTCTTCGAGTCGTTTCAATTAATGTGAATGGACTACGCGCATCCGTAACCAAAGGACTATTGGAGTGGTTAGAACAGTCCGATGCTGACGTGGTATGTATGCAAGAAAGCCGCATCACGCATGAACAATGGACCGATAAATTCAAACCTGAAGGTTGGTATACCCACCTCTTCCCTGCTGAACGTGCAGGCTATGCAGGCACGGCGATTTATAGCCGTCTGCCCTTTGTTTCAGTGAAAAATGGTTTGGGTTTCGAACTGGCAGACTCGCAAGGTCGTTTTATCGCGGCTGAATTTGATTTAGGGCTGTCACATCCTGTTCATATTGCCTCGTTATACTTACCATCAGGATCAAGTGGTGACGAAGCGCAAGCACGTAAAGATTTATTTCTACAAGAATATGCCCAAATACTAAAACAATGGCGAGATGAAAATAAATCGATCATCGTGTGTGGTGATTACAATATCGTGCATAAACGCATTGATATTAAGAACTGGTCAGGCAACCAGAAATCATCAGGCGTCTTGCCCCATGAACGTGCATGGCTTGACCATATCTATGATGAATTGGGTTATGTCGATACTTTCCGTGAAGTACGACCTGAAGCAGAATTATACTCATGGTGGTCAAATCGTGGACAAGCCCGTGCAAAAAATGTCGGTTGGCGTATCGACTACCACGCCTGCTCTCCAGACTGGAAAGCACGTGCTGCAAACGCTTGGGTCTATAAAGAACAATGGTTTAGCGACCATGCACCTGTGATTATTGACTATAAAATACACGATTAAGTGAACAACTGTTCACTTTGACCGCCTCTTTAACTTACATGCCATGTCGTTTTTTGTGTATTTTTATTTAGCTGCTGTATCGGCATTATAGCTGCACGGCACAGGGAAGCGGTCAGGATGACCACAAAAGGATAGGACGCCGTAGGAAGACAAAATAAACTTAGTTTAAGTTTATTTGCAAGGATGAGACATTGGACGTTGAAATGAGACCCGCATGATCAGGATGATTAAATGCGGGTTTTCTCTTTTTGTACTTTGCGTTAGGCTGTCATTGATATTTTTTTTATTTCCCAATGGTTTTCAGCATGTTTAAAATTTACGGTATTAAAAATTGTAATTCGATGAAAAAAGCCTTTGATACGCTACAAGCAAAAGGGATCGATTACCAATTTCACGATTATAAAAAACAAGGCATTGATGCTGCGACTTTAGAAGTTTGGTTGAAAGACATCGGCGCAGAGAAAGTGCTGAATAAAAAAGGCACTACATGGCGCAAATTGACGGCGGACGAACAAGCTCTCGCCACCAGCACTGAACAAAATCTGATTGAGGCTTTAATCGCACAACCAAGTTTAATTAAACGTCCAGTCCTACAAACGCCACAAGGTTTTGTCATCGGTTTTGATGAGGAGACTTATCAGAACTTATCTGCTTAAAGCAGACATCACAAAAAACCGAGTCATTTGACTCGGTTTTTTTCATTCATAAAACGAGCTTAGTTAGAACGTACCCAAGTTTGGTTACGACCCAGTGCCGCAACACCGATATAACCGCGTAATTTCAGCTTTTGACCACCGTCAGTGAGTTCAGCTTTGAGTTTATAGGTTTTACCATTTTTTGGATCAACGATAGAACCACCATCATAATTTACACCACCTGAATTTTTCAGGTTGCGAACAATGACTACACCATTCAGTGATTTATTATGAAATGGACCTTCACATTTCGTACAAACGCTTTCTTGGCCAGGGACTAAATACTTCTGAATCGATGCAGATAATGAACCGTCCTTTTGTTCAGTAAACTTGACGATCGCTTTTGGTTGCTTAGTTTCATCATCAATGGTTTGCCACACGCTACCGTGTAATGCATCCGCCGCATTGGCAAAAGCGGTCAAACTAAACAATCCTAGTGCTAAAGCAATTTTCTTCATTTTTGTAATATCCTTAATGGGTCTTTTAAGACTAAGAGTATTGAGAACTTCCATTAATATTGCAATTCTTGATTGTGACTATTAGGTACAATCTGAACAGCTACAAAACACTGTTCTGATCACAACAAAATGTGGACTAAAATCAAGCATTCTCTTAGTTGTATACTGCTCTAACAATATGGAAAAATTATGAAATTTGGTACTGTTTGGAAATATTATTTTACTGAATCCCTACTCAAAGCGACCATCCGTACACCGAGTCAGTTCAATCTAGCACCGAATGCTTTGCGTCCTGTATTGGATCAATTGTGTCGCTTATTTCCACATAATCCTAATGCACGAATTCGTCCTTTGCGTTTGGCAGGTATTCGTGGTGAAGAAATTAAAACTCAAGCCGCGGCAACTCAGCTCATTTTTCATATTCATGGTGGTGCTTTTTTCTTGGGAAGCCTCAATACACACCGTGCTCTAATGACTGATATTGCGGCATGTACACAGATGCAAGTGATTCATATCGATTATCCTTTGGCGCCTGAACACCCGTTCCCAGATGCGATCGATGCAATCTTCGATGTGTATCAAACACTGCTTGTTCAAGGGATTAAACCCAAAGATATTATTGTTTCTGGTGATTCTTGTGGTGCAAATCTCGCATTGGCACTGTGCTTACGCCTCAAACAGCAACCTGAGTTGATGCCAAGTGGTTTGATTCTAATGTCACCTTATTTAGATTTGACTCTCACCAGCGAATCACTGCGTTTCAATCAAAAGCATGATGCCTTACTTTCAATTGAAGCGTTACAAGCAGGCATCAATCATTATTTAACCGAAGATATCCAAGCGGACGATCCTCGGGTATCACCGCTATTTGATGATTTAACAGGTCTACCTCCGACACTGGTTCAGGTTGGATCAAAAGAGATTCTATTGGATGATTCAAAACGCTTCCGTGAGAAAGCGGAACAAGCCGATGTCAAAGTGATCTTTAAACTCTATACTGGCATGTGGCACAACTTCCAAATGTTCAATGCATGGTTCCCAGAAGCCAAGCAAGCTTTAGCAGATATTGCTAAATTTGCACATCGACTCGATCGTGACTAAACACCTTCAAGTTGTGTGAAAATGGTCAGCTATCGCTGGCCATTGTCATTCTTGATTCACTTTTGTCATCATAAAATATGATTGATTGGATATTTAGATAATAGTCTATTTCTCAAAGAATTTTTCCCGTCCTGATTTGCACTCAAAAGCCTAAAACCAGACTTTTTTCTCATTCTAAAGATGCTATTGTTATTTTAATTAGCGTTTCTTGATCTTTCTGATGACGAATTTACATTCATAAAGTCTCTTAGGAATCTCATTGCATATAAGGATGCATGCCAATGATAAAGATTCATTTTAAGCGTTTAGTCAATCGAGAAAAATGGAATTTCTCGCAATTTTGGGAACATGAACCACTGATTAACTGGAACATGTTAAAGAAATCTATTCTGCTGCTCATACTTGCTGCTTTTATGACCCTTTTCGGGATTGTTTGGGATGTGCTGGTCTTGCTCAATCCCATCACATGGCAGTGGGTAAATTTACCGTTGGTTTATTCCAAGTTATGGACCAACGTGATTATGCTGATGGTCTTTTTAAGCCTAATCGTGCCTTGCTATCGCTACAAAGACAAAGCTTGGGCATATGAAATCATTCCAATTTTAACTGTGCAGCTTTTTACCGTGCTGCTCTGCCATACCAGTTATTTGATCGGGAGTTTTAGCCCCGCCACCATGGTGGTGTACGTCAGTGTCGTCGCAGTTGGATTGGTTTTATTTAATCGTAAGATGATTTATTGCGCGCTGGTGCCTGCCACCATTGCATTATTATTTTGCAATTTTCTCAGTATGTTTGGCGTGCTTCAGTACGCACCGTTATTTAAACCAGAAGTTCTCAATCAATCTGAGATGCATCCCTTTTGGGTTATGAGCATGCTGTTTTTTCTATTACCAATTTTGATTGCCTGTTTATTTCTATTTGAAATTTTACTGACCCAATGGCGTTCACGAGAGCTAGCAATTCAGCATCTGAGCCGTCTCGATCCTCTCACCGATGTGTTAAATCGTCGTAGCATTAGTGCTTATCTAGAAAAGTTACATCAACAACCCAACTCGTTATATTCAATTGTATTGCTTGATCTGGATCATTTTAAAAATATTAATGATCATTTTGGACACAGCATGGGAGATCAGGTTCTCATTCAAGTCGCGAACTGCTTAACCAAGCATTTACGTGATCAAGATATGATTGGTCGTTTTGGTGGGGAGGAGTTCATTTTATTGTTGCCACATACCACCACCACTCAAGCGCAAAATATCGCGGAACGGTGTCGTTTAGCAATTGCGAACCTACGTTTTGTGGCAGAGGATCAACAAGCGTTTTCGGTCAGTGCCAGCTTTGGGATCAGTAGTTCACTCAGTGCCGATGAACCGCATCTGATTATTAGTCAGGCGGATCAAGCACTCTATGCGGTGAAAGCGGCTGGACGGAATCAAGTCCAAATTTTTGAAGATTTGACGAGTAGCTAACAGTTAAAATAAGACTAAGTTAAAGGTGTTGTAATCCTGAATAATTGCCCGACATCAATCACTTCATCTGCAAGATCTTTACATTCTTGAGCGTGTGTAATCACGATTAATGTTTCAATATGTTCATTGAGGAAATTTAAAATCCTGATGCTTGTATGAGAATCCAATGCTGAGGTTGGTTCATCTAAAATGAGCACTTTAGGTTTCTTTAGCACTGCACGTAATATATTTAAACGTTGCTTTTCACCACCTGAAAAACTTTTCAGATATTCATTGATATCATCATCTAATGAAATATTTTTATCTGAAAGAAGATGTTGTAGATCAAAAATTATAAGCAGTTGTGATATCTCATCATCGGTATAAGCATACTTCGCGTTATAAATTAAGTTTTCTCTTAAAGAACCAGTAAAAATAGAATAGTTTTGTCCAACAAAGGCCACCTCATCAAAAATTTTAGTAGAGTACTGTTTAGTTATGTCTAGATCTTTATAAAATAACTGCCCTCCCTTTAACTTATAAGCACCTAGCATATAATTAATTAAAGTTGATTTCCCAGTCCCAGTCTTTCCAATAATCACGTACATCTTATTCTTATATAAATCCAAGCTTACTTCAGCACTTAGCTTGCCGCCGACTTCTAACAATGCATTCTTAAATGAAAATAATAAATGATCATTCTGATACATTTTATTATTCAACTCGTCTTTTTCAAACTCAAAGTAGCTATAAAATTTTTCTACTGCTACAGCATTACCTGCAAGTAAGTTAATTTGTTGAGAGATCATAAGAGATGGCATGGTTAGCATCATGATATAAGAGCTAATCATCACCATATCGCCTGTGGTTATTTTTCCTATGGAAAACAACTTGGTTGAAAGAAGTAAAAAACCAAGCAAGAAGAGAAAGATAAAAGCAATTTGGAAGACCATTAAACAAGCAATTTTTAAATGACTATTGAAACTTTGATCAATAAATTTTTTTACATTCCTCTTGAAATAATCGACTTCAAAATCAACAGCATTGTTCACTTTGATCTCATAAGCATTATTTATCTTTTCAAGAAACTTACTATTTAAAATATTGTTTATTGAATACAATGGTTCATAATATTTTTTACTCTTCCTATTGATAAAAACCGAGATCAAGAACAGTCCAAATGCTGTCCCAAGAAAACCTAAAGCAAAAATCACACTAATATTTACACTAAGAATATAAGTAATAAAAATAAGCTGTAATACCACAGGGAAGAAAGCAAGCAAGAATGCAAAAGTGATCATAGAAAAAGCATTACTTGCTCGTACTGCCTCGGCATTGAATATACCAATATCGACTTTATCTTGCCTCGATTTTTCTATTCTAAGATAGTTTTCCAAACTCGCAATGAGTACCGAAGTCTCTTGTTTTGCACTAATCAAGCCACTTAGCGCATTTTTAACCCATTCAATAATCTGAGACAAAAACCAAGCAAGGCAATATGAAACCACTAAAACATAGATGTAGTTAATACCTTCATTTTGATGAGTACTGTCAATAATAAGCTTAATAAAGTAAGGAAGAATAGCAGTAATAAAACTCGTGGCAATAACCAAGCCAATCAGAACAATTAAATGTTGCTTCTCATTTTTATAAAATTTATTGGAAACACGCCACATTGCTTTATAAGTTTTTAAAAACACCGGGCAGTTTCTCCTATTATGGCTATATTTCAAGCCATAATATCACTCATGTTTTGATTATGAGTGGGAGTTCTTTGTTTGGATTTTGTCTAGTTGGTCAAATACTCTTCCCGATTTTGACGATAAGGCTCATCAACAAGCACAAACATTTGTTCTTGTTTGGCTTCGGCGATCCACTGCTGAACCGATGCCAAAGACAAGATTTTTTGCATGTAAGCTTGGCTTGAAGCAGATACAGGGAATTGGAAACACACAAAACGCATGACTACAGGTGCATAAAATGCGTCGGCAACACTAAACTCACCACATAAGAAGCTATCTTCACTTGGGCGTTCCGACCAAATTTGTTCAATACGAGCCACATCAGCACGAAGTTGATCATGTTCAGCCCAAAGTTTTTGACCGATATGGGCTAAATCAGCTTCAATATTCATTGGACAAAGATTACGTAAGCTTTGAAAACTACTGTGCATTTCTGCGCTAATGCAACGCGCTCGAGCACGTAATTTTTTATCTTGTGGCAATAGATTTTTTTCAGGAGATTGCTCTGCGACGTATTCACAAATCGCCAAACTATCCCAAACCGTAACATCACCATCTACCAGTACAGGTACTTTGCCCGTCGGATTCAGTTTTAATATTTCTGTCTTAAACGGACTATCTAGTTCAAAATCATCAAACTGAATGAGATGCTCTTGAAACGAAACCCCTGCCTGTTTTAATAATATCCAAGGACGCATCGACCAAGTAGAGTAATTTTTATTGCCAATAAATAAAGTATACATGCTTATGATTTTCCTTCAAATAAAGCCAGTTGCTGTAATAAATCTGCCTTTTTAAATGCCCCAGTTAATCGTAACGAACGAATTTCTTGTTGTTGCTGATCTAAAAATAAGTAGGTCGGCGGCCCTAAAATATCCCATTGCTTTAATAAAGCTTGATGAGAAGCATCATACTGACTTAGATCCAGTTTAATTAAATAATACGGCGACAGAGCCTGCTGTACTGCTGCATCTTTTAAAATACGGTGCTCAATTGGCTGACATGCCACACACCAATCTGCATATACATCAATAATAATGCCGCGATCTTTCGGCGCATTGGCTAACACCTGTTGAAATTGCTCAGCGGTCTTTGCCACATGCCATTCAGCCAACTTTTCCGCCTCAACAGAACCAAGGCTCTGAATATGTTGATATTGAGTATAAGCAAGAAATGGAATGGTGAGTATTAACAAGAGAATATACAGCCACTGCAACTTGCCCTTTTGAGCAAATAATCGGTACAGCGCGTAAATAATAAAAGCCAGACCTAAAACGAGGCTAAGCAATTGCATCGCCAGCTCTGGCAATAACGGGCGCAGAAAATAAATGCTCAATGCCAACATTAAAAAGGCAAAAATCACCTTAATCTGATGCATCCACTCGCCTGCTTTCGGTAAGGCTTTAGCACCTAAAACACTCGCAAGCAATAAAGGCAGTCCCATGCCAAAACCAAGCGTGAACAACAATAAAGCACCTTGCCATTGATTTTGATTTTGCGAAATAAACAACAAGATTCCCGCCAATGGTGCAGTCATACATGGCCCAACCAATAACGCCGAAATCATGCCCATGACACTGGCACCAACTAAAGTGCCCCCTTGTTGCATCGACTGCATACGATCCAATTGATTGACCCATTTTTGTGGCAGTTTTAGCTCAAACAAACCAAATAGGTTTAAGGCAAACACGATAAATAATAGGCTAAAAGCAATCAAAGTCGCGGGTTGTTGCAACCACCGTTGAAAATTAAGTCCAGCCGATGCAGCAATCATACCTAACACGGCATAAACCATGGCCATACTGACCACAAAAGTAAAGGCGATCGCCCATGCTTTTACCCCTTTATTGTCACGGACAATCAACGAGGTCAGAATCGGCAACATCGGTAATGAACACGGCGTAAAGGCCAATAATATCCCTAAACCGAGGAATAACAATACACTATAGGCCAGTGAGTGTTGTGCCAAGGTGGTAGACCACTTTTGGTCTTGTGCCATACCAGCTGAGTCAGTCGCAGGGGAGTCGACAGGAGATAAGGCTTCATCTGAAGCGGTATCAAAGGCGGTAGTTTGGGTATTTAAGGCGTTGGCAGAACGAGCCACATCTAAAAAACGTTTTTGTGAATTTGAACCTGTATTTTGCACACTGACCAGACCATCGGCATCGGTCTGAAATTCAATATTTTGGGGTGGGTAACAAATCCGATCTTTGGCACAGCCTTGCCACGTTACCCGATAATGTTGAGATGCTTGTGTTGGGATATCAAATTCAGCTTGCTGATAATAAACTTGGCTATGTCCATAGTTCTCATCATATTGATCAACCGCTTTAGGCAAATTTAATTGTACGGGTTGATTGCCTTGTTGTACTTCAAATTTGTGTTGATACAAATAATAGTTTGGTTGAATATTCCAATGTAGACGCGCCTGATTACGCTCAGTCGATTCAACCGAAAAGGCAAATGCATCTTCAGGGCTTAACAGTTGCTCGGATACACTCTCTTGGGCATAGGTCATCGACCCACACAACAACAATAAACTACCAAGGAAGTAACACATCAGTTCGGAACTATAGCCACCCTGAGTACATTTTTTCATGATGATTTCTCTTCGATCAGCCCAATGCTCCCGATGAGATATACAGGAATTCACGGGAGATCATGAGAAGACTTTTTGCTTAAAATAAAACCGATACGCCTAAACCACCATTGTAGCTTCTTGCATCACCATTTAAATCGACACCAACACTGGCATCGAGCTGCATCCGATTATTCACCGCATACACCAAACCTGTGCCTAAGCCATATTCATAATCTTGGCTTTCTGCTTTACGGTAAATAAACTCTGAGTATCCAGATAATTTACCTGCAATTTTATAATCAATGGTAGGTATCGCAGTTACCGCCCAATTACTGTTTTGCGCTTCGTAACGCATGGTGATTGAGGTACCGATCAGATCACTAAACTCATACGCCACAGCCGAAGTTAAACTATAGATATCATCATGCGCAGTAAATTCATCGTTCCCAGTAGCAAGAATCGCTTCTGCTAATAACGCCATGGTTAAACGATCATCGTGTAGATTAATGGCTTTTTTCAAACCAATGCTGACATCACCTAGACCATTGTTTTCTTTGGTCATGCCCGCACGTTTATGCTGCTGCCAAACAGGACCTTGCCAACCAAGTTGTAATTCCAAGCCTTTAGCCAAACCTGTACGCAATAACATGTCGCCATTGAGGGTTAAGGTTTTCTCTTTTTCACCATCTACGGTTTGTTGTTGATAGCTGACTGTCGGCAAACCTTGTTCCCATGCGAGCTGCCCGACAGGCGTAATTCCTGTACCCATGCCAGCGCCAGGACGATCAAAAGAGAAATCTGCAGCAAAAGTCGTGCTCGCCATCATCGATACAGCAATAAAACTCAATGTTTGAAGTTTATTCATCATTATCCCCTTTCTATTCTTTGACTACGCTTAGGCGGTCAATTCTTTTGACATTTTTGCACCATTGTTACGCAGTAACTCAAGCGTCTCACGCTCTTCAGCTAATGACTCCGACCAATCGATTTCATCAAAGTCACAATCAAAGAACAGTTGGCTGATTGATGATAAAATCGTTAAACCTTCTTCATCACGTGTATTTGGATCAACTTTTTCATCCAATAAGCGTTTTACCACTGGCGCACAAGCTGAACTTGCTGCATCCCAAAGTGGGCCATAAAACTCTTCTGCATCCCACAAATGCAAATTCGCTTTCGCCTGAATGAGTGCATCTAAAATATCTAAATAGACTTTAAGTTGTTGTTGTTTTTCAGTTTCAGCAATGGGTTGATTGGCTTCATAGGCCTCACAAATCTTTTCCCACCATGCAAATAAGCCATCACAAATGACTGAAACAGGTGGACCTTGCTCAGGATCAATAAAATTCGGGTCAAGTCCTTCAGCAAGTAGAGATTGCACTTGGGCTAAATCGAGTTGTTGTATGGCTTGCACCAAGGCCTGTTGCTGTTTGCTTAACATGACCAATTCTCACAATATAATATTTAATGTTTCTATTATGCCGAATATCCCGACAGCTTTTTATAAAACGAACTAAAAATCATGTATAAATTTGATACACGCATAAAAAAAGCCCGATATTGGGCTTTTTTTATGCAGATATGATTATGCTTCTTTTACATCTAAATCATCATCTACATCAATATATTCAGGCAAGCCACCACGATGGTGGTCTTTTTTCTCATACAAATGCTCCAGACTGCGTTTCAACTTATCAATCGCACCATGAATAGAAAAATCAATATTTGCAGCTTTATGCGTTACTGCGACAGGCTTCAAACCTGCTGGGCGAGCTTCGATCATACAGCGTTTATCATGATCTCCCGTTTTTTCCCCATTTTCATCACTGAGATGAACTGAAAAATGTGTAATACGCTCACTATAGCGTTGAAATTCTTGCATTAGTTCTGCACGAACATAACCAATTAAACGTTCACTACCTTGAATGTTTTTATCTGTACGGATTTCAATATTCATAAATATCTTCCTCTCTTTTCGATGAGACGTTTTGACTAAACTTGTTATTTAGACGCATTTTGAGCATGCCGTCATTCAGTGCAGCTGTATATTCTGATTGTGTAAATACCTGTAGTCTCCTTGCTTTGCATCTGTTGCTTTTCAGTATGTGAGAAGATCTTCTATATTTCCAATATCCGTCCATAATTAAAAATATGCAAGCTGATTTTTGACATTTTTTATTTGCGTTGGTGCATCCGTTAAGGCACTTAGCGCAGGTTTTCCCTCTCGCAGCAAAAATTTTTTGAATAATATCAAGCCAATTGGATGAAAATAAACATCCTCAAATCATGCACAACACTCTATGTTGAAATCGAGTCTGCGTGCGATAAAAACGACTGAGTTGGATCCGCATTTTCCAGTGTTCCAGCCTATACAATTCTTTTGAGCATTTGGTCAAATTTGGCTTTATTTTTGCTTAATTCCTTGTATGCTTTACACGCCTTTTTAGGGGGATCTTTTTAATGCAATTTAAGCAACTTGCGGCGACATGTTTATTGGTATCAACAGCAGCTTTCACTCAGGCAAAGCCTATTTGGCAGGACTTTAGCCTCACGGGTTTATATGGTGAAAACTATGAAGTTGTTGATGAAAAGCAAACAACTTTAACGGTTGAATATGCGGCAAAAGTAAAATATGCCGATGTATTCTTTTTTATGGATCGTATGCGTGGTAGTGACGACCATAAAAGCACCTATTTCGAGCTTTCTCCACGTTTAAGCTTGGGTGAAATTTCAGGTCAAAAACTGGCTTTTGGCCCAGTTACAGATATTTTGATCTCAACAACTTGGGAAGCAAACAGCGCCGATGGCAGTAACTTCGATAATTTCTTATACGGCGTAGGTTTTGATCTTAAAATTCCATATTTCCAATATGCGAATATCAACTTCTACCGCGCCAACAATGAAAAAACGGCGGATGACTATCAAATGACGATCGCCTATGCATTGCCATTTAAACTGTCAAACGAAGAGTTTTTAGTGGACGGTTTCCTTGATTGGTCAACGGCTGAAAAAGATCATGCCAGCGAACTCAACTGGACCACACAATATAAATGGAATGTCGGTAAGCACATTTCACCAGACACTCGTTTGTATCTGGGTGTTGAACACTCGGTTTGGAATAACAAATTTGGTATCAAAGGCAGCGATGAAAACAACGTTAGCGCTTTAGTCAAATACCATTTCTAAGCCTTAGATCAGTTTAAAAAACAGCAAGGCATTCCTTGCTGTTTTTGCTACGATCATTCATATTAGAATTGGTTGATTTTTCTCTTATTTTGAAAAATCACACTTTTCCCATATGATTTGATGACCGATACCATGTCAGTAAATATCTCACTTGCACCCCATACTTTGGCTTCACAATATCAAATCCGTTTTGCAACGATCGAAGACTTAAAACAAATACTGACCATTTACAATGCTGAAATTTCAACTGGAACAGCCAATTGGAATGATCAAACCGTCTCGCTCACACAATATCAACAACGCTTTCAGGATTTACAGCAACAGCAATTTCCCATGATTGTGGTCGAAGATCTACAACATAAAAAAGTGGTCGGTTATGCTTACTATGCCGCATTTCGGAGCATTGCTGGATATCATCAAACTATTGAACATTCTGTCTTTATTGATCCAAGCTACGCACGTCAGGGTCTAGGCAAAGCCTTAATGCTGCAACTGATTCATCTCGCAACACAACAACAGATGCATATCATGGTCGCAGCAATTGATAGCGAAAATACAGGCTCAATCGTGCTACATCAACAGCTCGGTTTTGTGCAAACAGGTTACATGCCACAAGTCGGACAAAAGTTTGGGCAATGGCGAGATTTAGTCCTGATGCAACTACAGTTAAATACTCAATAAAAATTTAACAATACAGCACTGCTGTCCTGTGATCTTGCTGGTTAGAATGGAAATTATCTGAGTTTATAAAGATAAATAAGATGAAAGCATTACCCTTATATTTCGTTATCACTAGTGTTTTCGCAGCGACCACAAGTTTCGCTGAATCATCGTTTGAACAAGAGTTACAACAAGGCTGTGCCAAAGTAAAACAATATGCACAAGCGGGCAAAAAGTTCTACGATCAGAAGCAATATGCAAAAGCGGTGAAACAATTTGAAGATCAAGCCGCATGGGCACATTTCTGCCAACTGAATGCCGAAGAAAGCGGCATTCGAGTCACTGACCGAGACGTTGAGATCGCCAATAATAATGTCGGACTGAGCTATGCCAAGCTCGGCAAACCACAATGGGCAAGAGTCTGGTTTTTACGGAATAAAGACACTAAAACCAGTCAATATAATTTAAAACAACTGCCTAAACCGCAACTCTCTAAAGACTTACAAGGGAGCTATGTACGAGCCAATGGCTTTGGTCAATGGGATTACATCACCGTCAAAAAACAACAGAATCGCTATCTGATTGACTTTGAGGGCTACTATTTTGGACTGCGTGGGCTAATTTATGGTCCAAATCTGGGTTCATTTGAAACCAGCATGCCGATCACCGCAAAACAGGCAAAATATCGTTATGAAGACTGTCAGATCAAACTTCAATTTTTAAATGATCCGCAGAATGGACAAAAAATTGAGGTAGAACAAAACAATGGTCATTCCTCATGTGGCTTTGGACATAATGTTTATGCAGGTGGTACGTTTTATAAGATTGAAGATAAATAAACAAAAAGCCTCTTACGAGGCTTTTATTAAATCGCCACCAATTCTCGAATCCCCTTCTCAGGCATATCCTCACCACGCCCTTGTGCAACCACCTGCCCTCGAGCCATCACGGTATAATTATCAGCAAGTTCTTCAGCAAAATCATAAAACTGCTCAACCAACACAATCGCCATTTCACCTTGATCTGCCAACTTACGAATCACCCGACCAATATCTTTAATAATCGAGGGTTGAATCCCCTCCGTTGGCTCATCCAAAATCAAAACCCGAGGTTCAGAGGCTAAAGCTCTGGCAATGGCGAGCTGCTGTTGCTGACCGCCTGACAGATCCCCACCACGGCGATGTTTCATTTCATCCAACACAGGGAAAATTTCATAGAGATGACTCGGCACTTTTCGCGTCTTTGCACCAGAAAATTTCGCCATACCAATCAAGATATTTTCCTCAACAGTAAGCGTCGAAAAAATATCACGCCCTTGCGGCACATAGGCCAACCCTGCACGTACTCGCTGTTCAGGTGACATTTTGGCGATATCTTTTCCATCTAACAGCATCTGCCCTGATTTGATTGGCAAAATCCCCATTAAGCACTTTAATAACGTGGTTTTACCTACACCATTACGCCCAAGAACCACACTGCATTCACCTACAGGTGCAGACAACGACACATCACGCAGAATATGACTACCACCATAGAACTGGTTAATTTCTTTCACTTCTAGCATACGTGTCCCCCTATCGTCCCAAATATTTTTCAATCACATCTTCATTGGCTTGTACTTCTGCCAATGTTCCCTCAGCCAAGATTGCCCCTTGCGCCAACACGGTGACTTTTTCACTAATGGTATCAATGAAACTCATGTCATGTTCCACCACCACTAAGGTGTGGTTCTTTTTCAACTCTAAACAGAGTTCGGCTGTACGCTCAGTTTCGGCATCGGTCATGCCTGCCACAGGTTCATCCAATAAAATCAGCTTGGGACGTTGCATCAACAACATACCAATTTCTAACCATTGCTTTTGTCCATGTGACAATAAACCTGCTGGCTTATGGATAAACTCTTTGAGACGGATTTGCTCCAGTGTTTCATCTAAAGCCAGTTGTGCTTCGGGATCTAAACGACTGAACAAGCTTTTCTTGACCCGTTTATCACGTGGTGCAGCCAACAGTAAATTTTCCAGCACCGTGAAGTTTTCAAATACCGTCGGTTTTTGGAACTTGCGTCCAATACCCGCTTCTGCAATCTGCTCGGTACTCATTTTGGCTAAATCATAGTTTTGCCCAAAAAATACCGTCCCTGTGGTCGGTCGAGTTTTACCTGTAATCACATCCATTAAGGTGGTTTTTCCTGCACCATTAGGTCCAATGATGCAGCGTAATTCACCCTCAGCAATGTAGAGTGATAGATCATTTAAGGCGCGGAAAGAATCAAACCAAACACTGACATTTTCTAAGTACAGTGCGATACCGTGACTAAAATCTGCATCCAGTGTTTTGATTCGCCCATAACCTTCGCCAAGCTGACCGCCATGTTGTGCTGAATTGGTGCTGACTTCATTCATTTAGTTGCGCTCCTTTTTAAAGCGGTCAAATAAACCGATGACACCTTTCGGAAGGAATATCGTCACCACGATAAATAATGCGCCTAAGATCAATAACCATGCTTCTGGGGCTGCGACGGTAAAATAAGTTTTGACCGCATTAATCAGACCTGCGCCCAAGATTGGACCAATCAACGTACCGCGCCCACCTGCTGCGACCCACACCGCCATTTCAATTGAATTGACAGGGTTCATTTCACTTGGGTTAATGATGCCAACTTGCGGCACATACAGTGCGCCTGCGATGCCTGCAATCACCGCGGACAATACCCACGCTGAAAGCTTGTACCACAACGTGCGATAACCTAAATATTGCAAACGGTTTTCACTGTCACGAATCGCCCCAAGGACTCGACCATAAGGGCGGTTCATCAGTTGACGTAACCCGATAAAACACAACATTAAGACCAATGCAGTGGTAAAGCACAGTGTGGCGCGCATCGGTGCAGAGGTAATGTCAAAACCCAATAAGGTTTTAAAGCCTGTAAAACCGTTATTGCCACCGAAACCTGTTTCGTTACGGAAGAACAATAACGCTGCGGCAAACACCATCGCCTGAGTGATAATCGAGAAATACACCCCTTTGATTTTGGAACGAAAGGCAAAGAAACCAAAAATAAAGGCCACCATCCCTGGAACTAACACCACCAAAGCGATTGCCCACACAAAATAATCTGTTCCTGCCCAATACCACGGCAACTCCGTCCAACTAAGGAAGCGCATAAAATCAGGCAACCCATCCCCTGCGGATTGGCGCATCAGATACATACCAAAGGCATAACCGCCCAAGGCAAAGTACAAGCCATGCCCCAAGCTGAGAATCCCAGCGTAGCCCCACACCAAATCTAGTGCCAACGCCACCAAAGCCAAGCACATGATCTTGCCAATCAAGGTAATCCAATAAGCCGACAAGTAAAATGCCGAATCAGGCGGTAACAGATGCAACCAAGGGAGTGTCAATAAAATCCCAAAACATAAGCCGATGGCGACTGCGCTATAGGGTTTATCTGCAAATAAAGAAGTGATTTTCATTGGCTTACTCCACAAAACGGCCTTTGATGGCAAACAAACCTTGTGGACGTTTTTGGATAAACAAAATCACAAGTACCAGTAGAATAATTTTTGCCAATACAGCACCCATGCCGATTTCCAACATCGTGCCGCTAATGCCTAGACCCAGTGCTGCCAATACTGCGCCCCACACTTGTCCAACACCACCAACCACCACCACAAGGAAGGCATCAATAATGTAGTTTTGTCCAAGATCAGGCCCAACATTGCCGACTTGTGCCAACGCACAGCCTGCCAGCCCCGCTAGACCAGAACCCAAACCAAATGCCATCATGTCAATCCGCGCTGAGCGAATGCCGACTGCACGTGCCATCTGACGGTTTTGCGTGACCGCACGAACGAACAGGCCAAAACGTGTTTTATTCAGTAGGAAAATCAACAGAAATAACACTGCAATGGTAAACACAATAATCGCGATACGGTTATACGGCAGCATCAAGCTTGGCGTCAGTGCAATACCGCCACTGAGCCATGAAACATTGGACACTTCAACATTTTGCGCACCAAAAAACATGCGAACCAATTGCATCAGAATCAAACTGACACCAAAAGTTGCCAGCAGCGTTTCAAGTTGGCGACCATATAAGGGACGAATCACCGTGCGTTCAATCAACATGCCGATCAACGCACTCACCAAAAAGGCAGCAGGAATCGCTGCCAGTAAATACCAATCGACTAAACCGACAAAATGGGTTTTGAAAAAACTTTGCACCACATAAGTGGTATAAGCACCGATCATGATTAATTCGCCATGAGCCATATTGATCACGCCAAGCAATCCATAGGTAATGGCGAGACCAAGTGCAGCAAGCAATAAAATACTGGCGGTACTTAAACCCGAAAACACATGTCCAGACCACTCACTGGCCTGAATTCTGGTTTTAATTTTGCTCTTGGCATCAACCAAAGCGGCATGTAATTCTTGATTGTTGATCGGTTGCGCTAGACTTTGTTCCATCAATGCCAATACATCAGGACGATTCGACTCAGCTAAGACATTGACCGCAGCAATTTTTCCAAATACGTCGGTATCATTGAATTCTAATCGTGCTTTGAGCTGCGCTAATCTGGCTTTGACTTTATTATTCTGTTCAGTTAAATACAGTCGTTTAACCATCGCTAAATCGATTTCAGCGAGATTATTTTCCAAAATATCTACCGCAGCCAAACGTTGCGAGGCATCGTCAGAATCAAGCTTGGCTTTGGCTTGCCCAAAATTGAGCGCTTTGCGTAAAGTATTGACCAAAGTAACTTGGGACAAATCGGCAGGCCAATCTTCCAATACCTGTTTGGCAGGGTAACTCAATAAGACCTCATCATTTTGTAAGATGTAAGTCTGTCCTGCACTATCGGTATACAACTCATTTTGGTCAATATACGCAACTAACTGATCAAGCTGTTCAATACTGGCTGGCCATTGATTTAGCATGGCACGGCGCGTGGCGAAATCTGCCTTCACAAAACTTTGAATCGCATCTTGAGTAGTTGTAGGCGTTACGATAGGAGATGTGGCCGCCGAAGTACTTTGCTCTGCCCAAGCAAGACCACAAAAAAACTGTGCCATAACGCAGAGCACTGCTAACACATAGTGTTTCGCCATATGACTCCCCTTTATTGAATCTATATTTGAATGGTTAAATCAAAAAAATGAAAAGAACCTGCTGCATCAACAACAGGCTCTAAAAAGCTTTATTTCGGGATGTATGGACTCCAAGGCTCTGCTGGAATGGTTTCAGGCGTTTTATGAACCACATCAAACTGACCATCGGCACGGATTTGACCAATCATCACCGGCTTGTGTAAATGGTGATTGCTAGCATCCATTTTTAAGGTATAACCCGATGGCGCGGCGAAGGTTTGACCTGCCATTGCCTCACGTACCTTATCTACATCTGTCGTGCCTGCTTTCTCAACCGCTTGTTTCCACATATTGATGCCGACGTAAGTTGCTTCCATTGGGTCATTGGTGACCACTTTGTCCGCATTTGGCAATTTGTATTCCACCGCGAATTGTTTAAATTTATTCACAAATTCAGTATTTTTTGGATTTTTAATCGACATAAAATAGTTCCATGCCGCCAAATGTCCAACCAATGGTTTGGTATCGATCCCACGCAATTCTTCCTCACCGACAGAGAATGCCATCACCGGAAGCTCTGAGGCTTTAATCCCTTGGTTGCCTAACTCACGGTAGAAGGGCACGTTTGAGTCACCATTGATGGTGGAGATCACTGCGGTTTTCTTACCCGCTGAGAATTTCTTAATATTGGAAACAATGGTTTGATAATTACTATGACCAAATGGAGTGTACTCTTCCATGATGTCGGCATCAGCAATGCCTTTCGACTTCAAGAACGCACTTAAAATCTTATTGGTGGTGCGTGGATAGACATAATCCGTACCGAGTAAGACAAAGCGTTCAGCTTTACCGCCCTCATCACTCATTAAATATTCAACCGCAGGAATCGCCTGTTGGTTCGGTGCTGCTCCCGTATAGAAAATATTTTTAGACTGCTCCTGACCTTCATATTGCACTGGGTAGAACATTAAACCATTCAATTCTTCCACCACAGGGAGAACAGATTTACGTGATACCGAGGTCCAGCTTCCAAAAATCACCGCGACCTTGTCTTGAGTAATCAATTGACGAGCACGCTCAGCAAACAACGGCCAATCCGATGCAGGATCGACCACCACAGGTTCTAACTTTTTACCGAGTACGCCGCCATTGGCATTGATTTCATTAATGGTCATCAATGCCGTATCTTTCAGTGAAGTTTCAGAAATCGCCATCGTGCCCGAAAGGGAGTGTAAAATTCCGACTTTAATGGTTTCACCATCAGCTGGTGCAGCTTTGGTTTCTGTTTTTGTTTGTTCAGATGTTTCAGCAGGCTTAGAACAACCCACTAGCCCCATACCCATCATGGCAGCCATAAGCATAGAAATCGGCATTAATTTTTGTTGCATCTTTTTTCTCCACATTTTGTGTGTTGTGATGTTGACTAAGTGGAGTTATTCAATTTTTATGCCAACAAGCTAATTTATTGTTTTATATAAATATTAATTAAAAGTACAAGAAAAAAATACAATCTTGTATACAACATTGCATACAAAAAATACATAGTGACCCAAAATGATGCATTTTTGTTCTCAATAAAAAAGCCAAGCATGATGCTTGGCTTCTACGAATCTCTGCTTACTCAGTTTTAGCTCAAATCAAACCACAATATCCGCTAAATTACCCTTTTGCTCTAACCAATGCTTACGATCCGCTGAACGTTTTTTGGCAAGCAATTTATCCAACAAACTTGCGGTGAAATGAGCATCATCCAAATCTAACTGGACTAAACGACGCGTATTGGGATCCATCGTGGTTTCACGAAGCTGGCTAGCGTTCATCTCACCCAGTCCTTTAAATCGGGTAATTTGTGGATTTTTATTGCCCTTCACTTTCTTTAAGATCGCTTCAAGCTCCTCATCATCAAGGGCATAATGCACATCTTTGCCAACATCAATACGATATAGAGGTGGCATCGCAACAAACAAATGACCTGCTTCGACCATAGTTGGAAAATGTTTAACAAATAGAGCGCACAATAAGGTCGCAATATGCAAACCATCCGAGTCGGCATCGGCAAGAATACAGACTTTGCCATAGCGGAGTTCCGATAGATCATCACTGCCCGGATCAACCCCTATTGCAATGGCAATATCATGCACTTCTTGCGAGGCTAATACCTCATCCGAAGACACTTCCCACGTATTTAAGATCTTTCCACGAATCGGCATAATCGCTTGAAAGTTTTTATCCCGAGCTTGCTTGGCACTTCCACCTGCGGAATCCCCTTCGACAATAAAGAGTTCACTGTCTTCACGGGTCAACCCGACACAATCGGCTAATTTTCCGGGTAATGCAGGACCCGCAACAATCTTCTTACGCTCAACCTTTTTCGCAGCTTTTAAACGACGGCCAGCTTTTGCAATCGCCATTTCAGCCAGTTGCGTTGCAATCTCAGCATGTTGATTGAGCCATAAAGCAAAGGCATCTTTCACAATATTCAACACAATATTGGATGCTTCACGACTAGATAAACGTTCTTTGGTCTGTCCTGAAAACTGAGGCTCTTGGAATTTCAACGATAAAATGAAATTCACCCCATCCCACACATCTTCAGCAGAGAGTTTCACGTTGCGCGGCAGTAAATTACGTAACTCACAAAACTCACGTAACGCTTCGGTGACACCCGAACGCAAACCATTAACATGTGTTCCGCCTTGCGCAGTTGGAATCAGGTTGACATAGCTTTCCTGAATTTGCTCGCCACCCTCTACATTCCAGCAAATCGCAAGCTCGCATGCTGCGCGGTCTGCTTTTCCACTACTGACAAATGCTGGATCAGGTAAAATCTCACGATCTTGCAACTCATCCATCAAATAGTCGACTAAACCATTTTCAAACTGCCATTCGATCCGTTCGTTATTAATCTTATCGTCGTAAATGATTTTTAAGCCTGCGGCTAGAACTGCTTTGGCTTTTAAATTATGTTTTAAGGCTTTTAATGCAAACTTCGGACTATCAAAATATTTTGCCTCGGGCCAGAAACGCACGGTTGTTCCTGTGGCACGCTTTGCCACCTTGCCCTCTAATACTGATAACGGTGCAACAGGTTCACCCTGCTCAAACGCCATTTGATATAAATTTCCGTGGCGTTGTACTGCAACTTCAACCCGTGTAGACAACGCATTGACTACCGAAATCCCAACCCCATGTAAACCACCAGAAAACTGATAGTTATCGGTACTAAACTTACCGCCGGCATGCAACTTGGTTAAAATAATTTCGATACCACTTTGCCCATATTCAGGATGAATATCGACTGGCATACCTCGTCCATTATCCTCGACAGACAACGATCCATCTTCATAAACCGTGACATAGACTTGGTTGGCATGTCCTGCAAGCGCTTCATCGACAGCATTATCAATCACCTCTTGAGCCAAATGGTTCGGTCGTGTGGTGTCGGTATACATGCCTGGACGACGACGCACAGGATCTAAACCAGAAAGAACTTCAAGAGATTGTGCTGTATATTGTGTCACTTGGTCTGACTTCCTTATTGAATCGCTGCCGATAGAAATTCGATTACTAACGCTAATCTTTCTTCAAAATCATCCATTGCATGACTGCCACCAGTGTCAGTGAAAATCAAAGAGGACGGTTGTGCTGCACTATAATAACGTTGTGCCTGATGATAATCCAAGACTTCATCGCCTTGTTGCAATAGCACTAAAATTTTATCGGCATTTTTTAGCTCTACTTCAGCAATCGACTGTAATTGTTGCAAGTGTTCAGCATTGAGTGTCCATGACTCAGTGATTTTGAGTGGGATTTGATCAATCCCGAATAGCGTTTGAAATAGCTGCCATGGTTGCATAGCTGGATTGATCAATACAGCAGGACACGCATACTTAGCGACAAAATACGTCGCATAAAACCCACCTAAACTGCTACCGACCAAAACCACTTGCTCTTTGGGTTGAGATTCAATCAGTTGAGAAATCTGCTGAATGACTTGCTCAGGAGACTGGTTCAAATCTGGCAAATGCACTTGAATAGAATCATACTTTGCACAGTATTGTCTCAATTGTTGCCCCTTTTTTGACATCGGGCCACTACGAAAACCATGTAAATAGATAATTTGCATATGCACCAAATTAGACACCAGCTTGACATATAGTGAAATAAATCACATTATTAATCACAATTGATAAACAAATAACAATATAATTTACATATAACCCTGAAATTGTCCGACACAAAAACCGATACTATGCACCGTTCATCAGTATTCTAAAAAAATTACGGATGAAACAGCAAAATATATAAGTGTTTGTTGTAGTTTATCTAAACAGTGTTAGGTTCATAAATTCAACCCTTCGGTATATATCAAGGATGAGGAAATCAATATGCCAAGTTTAACACCTCTGCATGAAACCTACTGTAAGTGGGATAGTACCCCTCCCAGTCAGGCAGATGCTTTGGAAGGTTTGGCACAGCTCGTCAGTACCAGCTTAAGTGGCGTACACGAATTGATGCAATTGGTACAAACTGAAGTGCTACGGACAGCGCTCGGTTTAAGTGCACAAAAAGCCAAAAAATTACAAAAACATCCGCAATTGCAGAAATTCTATCAATTTTCTTATGTTGCCATCCAAAAATATGGTAGCAACTTCCTTGCACCAAATTTACGCAGAGTTATTGAGAAGTTTCCAGCACTACACAATAAACCGCTTAGCCCAACTTTACATTTTGCGGTGGGTGCGCTGAATGGAATCTTTGGTGATTTTTTCTTGAAGCAACATAACCCGATGGCTTTGCCGATGGTGCTTTATGATCACTATGGATCATTGCAACAAGGTGAGCTGACTGGTCGTGTGGTGATTTTAACGCATGGTTTATGTATGAACCATTTGACGTGGTCGAATAATCGTTATGGCGGTATTGGTGAGCGTTTACTGGCTCAACGTGATAACAACACAATGTTGTATCTCAACTACAATACTGGGCGACGCATTTCAGCAAATGGTCGTAGTTTTGCCAATGTGCTTGAAGACTTAGTGCAGCGTAACCCACGCATTACCAGTATTGATTTGATTGGACATAGCATGGGGGGATTGGTTTCTCGTAGTGCATTGTTCTATGGCAAACAAGACCTCTGCCAATGGGTACATATCGTTGAGAACTTGGTGTGTATCGGTTCGCCACATCACGGCGCGGCATTGGAACGTTTTGGTTTTATTTTACAAGACAAGATTGGTGCATTCCCCTTTATTAACCTCATTGGTCAATTGGTCAATATTCGCAGTAATGGTATTTTAGATCTTCGCCATGGTAGCGTCCGTGATGATGACTGGGAACATAATGATGCACGTATTGGTTTTGCAGATGACAATCGCAAACCAGCACCTTTACCCTCACATATTAATACCTTCTTAATCGCAGGAACTTTAGAGTTTGAGAAATTACGAACCAAAGCACTTACTGTGATCGGTGATTATTTGGTCAGTGTAAAGAGTGCGTTAGGTGAACATCCAAATCCTCGTTTTCAACTTAAATTACCTGATACGCATAAAGCGGTGTTCTATGGTTTGAATCATTTTGAGATTCAATATCATTCAAGTGTAGCTGAACAAATTACGCGTTGGCTCTATCCTGATGTCAGTGATAAAGTTGAACAAGGTGTCCAAACGCATCTGATTAATGTACCAAATAACTATACCTTTGATGATTTAGAGGGAATTGTTGAGACTTAAATAAAAATGAACGGCGATTATTTTATTAGTTGCCGATCATTTATTCGACATTGAAAGGATTGCGGGATTTTGTTATACGCTCGAACCATTCTCAGCGAGGGCTTTTAGAACGTATAACTCGATATTCCACAAGAACAACTAATAATAAGAACAACTAATAATAATTAGATTTGATTTTTAATAAGCATTGGCTTCCCACATTTCAAGTGCTTCATTACATTGATCTAAAGTTTGAAATGCAAAAATCCTATTATCTTGGACTGTTATTCTAATAGCTTCAAAATCTGAACCAAAAACTTTTTCTTCAACTGAACACTGATAATTTTTTATCTTACCAATATTATTCATTTTTTTACAACTCGGTTTTTCTAATGTTTCATCAAATGTATACCAATCATTTAAGGCCTGTCCCAAACAAGTTATTTTTTCTTGAGTTTCATTTGTGGAGTTTGAATTAAGATTTTGTTTATTTTCCAAAACGGCAGTAGAAGGTTCCTCCTCATTATTTATGGCTTTAATAGAGATCCTATCATCTTGTTGCTCGATTACTGGCTCCACCTTTATTTGATGCTTAATAGATTCTGTCGATTTTGTCTTATTATCACTACAAGCGATTAAAAATAATAAGATGGTTGCTATTAAAACGTTCTTCATCGTGTATCTCATAATATTGAATTATCTAAAATTAAGGTCGGATCAATCAAATCAGTCCGACGTTAGCAAGCATCTGCACCCCGAACTGTTAAACCACTGGTATGACTAGGATTCGCATACATTTATAAATTTGGCATCATACTGGGAAATATTATGGAAAGCTTTCCAACGTATCCAATAAGTTGTCCACGACGTACGTGATCGCCTGCTTTCACTAAAGGCTTTCCTGATAATACTTCACTATAGCGGATGATATGCTTTTCATGAACAATCTCAATTACATCAGTGCCTGTTTAGAATCCTGCAACTAAACGTACTTTCCTATCAGCCATGGCTCTAATTTCTGTTCCTGCCAGTGCGTAGATAAAAATGATCGGCTATTATTTTATTGGTTGCCGATCATTTATTATTTAAATTAATAAACATACATGACCTTACATGTTCTATTTATCGCTAGATATTTCAACAAAATACATTGACTTAGAATCCAATTTATATTATTTTTCTTCAATATAATTTCTATCAAGATCAATTTTATTTGTACAAATCTTTCTAGTTTTTAATGAAAAATCTTCATTTATTACAAAGTCTTGTTTACACTCTCCGTGATATGGAGTTTTTGCAATCTCTTTAAAATCTATTTGCCCTGTCTCAGAGTTATATTCAATATTTTTAGAAAAATTGAATCGATGATATCCTGCATAATTACCACCATATAAATTTCCCTCCGTATCTACTTTTAACAGCATAAATGACTGTGCAGGGCCATCCCCCTCCATGTCTATGTTCTGCAACAACAATATATAACTATATTTTTCATTAACCTTAATATAACCTAACACTCGGGCAAGTGAGTGAGATTCAGGAGAAAAAAAGCCATTCTCATCCACAATAAAATTAGTTTTTTCTAAATAATACCAACCATTTTCTAGTTTAGGTAAATCTTCAAAATCCATACTAGATATTGGTAAATCCAAGCAAGGTGCTTTTTCTAAAAATTTATTATCTTCATCCAAATTAATTTGACATGATGTTTTTACTTCACTAGTTTCAAAAGCACCACTACAGCCCTGTACGGAAAAAATAATAAAAGAAATAGCAACTAAATATAATTTAAAAAAACTAAATATCTTCAACATTAACATTATATCCTTGTAAATGTATGTGATGGTGATGGTTAACAACAGAAATAGAATAAGGAAGCATTTTATTACTATTACTCCTTATAGGGTTAGAGCTTTGTTGCACAAAGATTAAAAAGCTAAAGTTACCCTAAGTTTCTCAAATTCAAGATACAATTCGTGTATGGAATAGTCAGTATCAATTCGTCCATCTTGTAGAATTTGAAGAAGTAAATTACCGAGTACGAGTGAATCATTGACATGGTTTGTTGTGAGTTGAACTGTTCGTACTTACCTCGTTTCAGCATCAATATACAGCTTACGCCATTGGTGACGATATGCAGGCTGATGTTTCTTACGCTTCTACTCACCTTCGCCTCGGAGTTTTAACCCTGTGCTATAAACAGGTAGATGGGGTTTATTAGTGCTTTTTTATAAATGATTGCAATATCAATATGCTTTTGTGTTCTATAGATGGTGAAATAGTCTGGGGCTGTCCGATCTAATTCACAAAAACCAATAAGATTTAAAACAAATCCCGAGACCATTCGTAGAGTTAAACGAAATAAAACTTTCATCATTAAAACAGCACTGAATCGCTGTGTCTAAGTAGATTTTATTTCGTCCTTTTTTTCCTATTAATGCGGCATACCATCGAGTGTTGGAATCAAACCATATCCTGATGTTCCCACGATTAATCAAAGCTTGATTGTAAGAAAGGCAATTCATCATTCCATAGATGTATGGTATAGACTTATTCATCTGAGAATTGTATGACTGAATACCCCCCTTATAAATAGATTTGTGCAATTAAGCCTATTTTACTAATAAAAATAGCGTATGTTAAACAGTAACTCTATGGTGCATTAGAATTGCGTATATCCAGCATTTCATTACAGTCTTTAGAATTATAATAAACTAAAATCCGCTGGTCTTGATTTTCCACTAAAATGGCATCTTTATCAGCACCAAAGGCATTTTTAGACACATCACATTTATAAGATGGCAGCTTAAAATTCTTTATGGCTTCACATTTTGGTTCAGCAGAAGCTTCATCAAAACCATACCATTCCGTAATATTTTTATTGAAACAAGAGATTTGAGCTGTTTGATCAGTTTTTTCCATTGTAACTATTTTATCTGTACTGTCTTTTGTCTCATCTACTGCTAAAGCTTCGCTTGCGACACTGGGTGGTTGTTCATGTACTTCTGTATGCATTACTTTTTGTTCATTATTTAAACCATCTTGTATTTTATCCTGACTTTTATCACTACATGCAATTAAAGTGCTTATAAAAATTAAAATATAAATATTTTTCATGAAAAAATGCTCATAATGATTCGCTATCTAAAAATGGAGTAGGATCAATTAAATCCGAACATTATTTATAGTAAGGATCAAATCATCATCCACACATAAATTAGATTATTTTACAACCAAAAAAACTATATCAATCTAAAGTTTCAATAGACACATAATCACCATAGTCTTTCAATACATTTAACCTTTTCATATTTCTATCCTCATTAAAATATTCTATTAATTCAGAAGAAGTTTCTTTATTCTTATATTCTATATCATGACGAACCACCCAATTTTCATCTATATAAAAATTGTAGGTAAATATATCCTCCACATTAAAATCACCCATTTTCTCTAGAGCAATTTCTGTATCAAGATTAGAGTCTATATTTTTTTTTATTAACTCATCCTTATCAAAATGATATTGATAATACCCCAACTCAGGATATACATTTGGAAATGGAACATCGGTTTGATTATCAATTCGAACAAGCTCAAAAACTTGAGCACTTTCTCCCCCTTCAATTATAGAGTTACTCAAATGCAATAAGAATGTATGTTTTTTATTATATTGAATAACACCTAACAAAACCCCTAAATATTCTAACTCAGACCGTTTGTAACCATCATGTATTGAGATCGTTTGTTCTTTAGCTTTTGCAATATCAACAATTCCATTTTTAAAAGTAGGCAATTTCCCCTGATAGTCTTTAGAGGAAATTGGAAGAGCTAAACATGGTACATTAGCAAAACTTTGCTGATAATGCTCTGGAAGCATACTTTTACAATCGTTACGCTCTTGCTCAACTGTACTCATATCATTTTTAGACGTGCACCCAATCAACAAAAATATCATGCCTAAAAAAATTGTATTATATATCTTCAAGAATACCTCTCCTAACTAATGAGGCAGCATCTCCTTGCTGCCCAAGATGTAAATGATCCACATGGTGACGCCAATATGTAGTTCCTGAAATTCGCGGACTAGTTGTTCCTGCAATTTGCGTATAAAATGTCTGAAAACCAAATTTTTTAAATTCTGCCACCCATTTAGTGTTTTTTCCCAGATCAAAATAATCACTTGAAGTCCAACAGACTTTTGTTCTGTGTTCACCATTTTTACTTAAATATCTAAAATCACCCGCCTCACCATTTCGATGACTACTACTTCCAACTGACTCTCCTTTTTCATTACTCCATCCCGTGCCTACATATTCTTCATAACCTAAATTCATCAGCGTACCAAGTACACCTGACATAGTAAGGCCATTTAAATAGAACCTTCTAGCAGGCCCACCTGCACGATTATTCATTGGGTCTATAAACCATTTATAACCAATATTCCCATTTTTGTAGTGAGTATGTCTCCGTTGATCTATCAGATATACATTTCCTCCATTTGGAACATTATTTGCCCCTCTACGTGGTGCCTTAATAAATGCAGACTTCCCCAAATTATGAGCATTACCATTCTGATCATAGTAAATAAACTCTGCATACCCCGTTGCAGCTCTATTCTCTCTTTTAATTTTTCCATTATGGTAAATATGATAACGAGTCGTATCACTAGTCACAGGTGCTTGACGGCTCACTGAGGTGATTGGTCGACCACCGTTTTGAGTATAACTATTATTCTGTCGAGCTTGATTATTTTTATCTGCTTCGGTTTTAGCTTTTTTTCTTTCCTCCTCAGCTTGTTTTTCTTTCTTTTCAGCAGCTTCTTTTTGCTGTTGCTGCAATCTCACTGTTTCTGCTTGTTGTTGTTTTTTTCGTTGTTCATCCGCTTCTTCATGTAGTTTTGATGTTTTTACTGCACTTGCATTTACAGTAAACCCTTTAGTTGAAACAGACTTTTCAACTCGACTTGGAACCAAATTTTTACCTTTGACTCCAAAGCCAAAAACAAAGCCTGTGAGCATTTTTACAGTAATAATCCCTGATGCATTTGTTCTTTTAGGAATCTCCCGCCCTCTATAAAAAATACTAAACAATGTGTTTGCTACGCGTTGACCGTCTTGAGTGACGCTTATACTAAAACTATGTACAGGTAACCGTACTTTTACGGTTTGATTATTAAGTGCTGCATCAAGTTTAAAATGATGAATCACTTGTTTATATCCATCCCCTTCTACAGAAACCTCAATATCCTGCCCTTCTTCTGCAACAACTCCTTGTCTTACACCATTGTTATTTGCGGTATGCTTTTTAATATTTCCTTTATAGGTAAGGAAAAAATTCATATTCGGAATAGGTTTACCTGAATCACCTTCCACGATTTGAACGTTGAATTGAATCTCTTTTAATGTTGAAGTTGAGTCTACCGATGGCGAAGATGGTGGAACTTGCTCATTCCTCACTTCTTGCGGAGTCTTATTGGCTTGTGGTTTTGGTTGAGGTGTATTTTCTGCTTCTAAGGTTGCTGGATAACTTGAAACAGTGAAATCACTTAAGGTCGCTTTCTGCTTCTCATTGGCTTTTTGGATGATGCTATTAGATTCTTTTCCATCCGCTATAATTTTTATTTCTGTATTCGGATTTCTTACTATAACAGGTAAATTACCTTTCTCATCACTTTTAACTTTCACTCTAGTTTCACCAGAGATAAATTTACCATTATTATTAGAGACAACAATGACTTCCTTTTCTTTTATTTCAAGTCCATTATTATCTTTTAGAGAAATATAAATTTTCCTGTTGCAACAACTTTCTAAATCGAACCCACCAAACATTGATAAATATGAAGATATATGCGTCCCATTCCCGTCAATAATAGAATATTTCGTTTTAAATTTTGGAGAGTTTAAATATGTAGCTAGCCCTCCTTCTCCCATTAGATGAGCACTTGCGATTGCTCCTGACTCTGTCACCTCTACCCCATTAATAATTTGACCATAATATTGATTAAAATCCAACAACCGCATGCGCTGACATAAATAGTTAATCCAGTCATTTACTGCCATTAACTGTAACTCTGGTTTTGTAATAAAGTCAATCAGAGAGTTAATTCCATTCTTCCCTGACCATCGTCCTTTCCAATCATTACTATTAAAAGTTTCTTGTATATTTTTAATCTTACTTTCATCTTTCTTCGGATCTAACTTTCTAAAATCAATACCAGTATCCCCCAAATAGTATCCTGTTTCAAATAATGCAGACTCACCCATTTGAAAAAAACCACGGTGTCCCCCTTTGCTTTTAGCACTAGCAGCCGTTATGTTATTAGGGTGATTAATATCAAGTTTTAATTTAGCACTAGATTCTTTATAACTAACGGCTTGAATAAATCCAGCTCTATTTGCCTCAAACTCTTGTACACTACCATCTTTAAAACTTATTATTTTTTTCATTATTAATACCAATCCGAAATCTGATACTTAGAAATATTCTTTATACTTGTATCTTTTAAAATATAACTATTAAGGATAGAAGATATATTCAAATCTTCACCAAGTTTGTTACATGTCAGATTAACATCTACAATATCTTGATCTGTGTATCCATTCTTGAATTTCGACAAATCCAACCTCCTTAAATATGCGAAGGTATTTTTATTATCATATAGCATTATTAAATTTGTTTTATCGTTTTTTAAAAAAGCTCTATATGCAAAATATATATTACCTTTATGCTTAACTTTCTTACATATCCCTGTAGAAATCCAATTATCATCTGTCCGATCAAGACCTAGTTTTTCGATTACTATTCTATTATTCTTACTAAATTCTTCTTCCCAAACATCTGGGCATGTAACATCTGATATGATACTAATCTCCACTGCTGGCTCATTCCAATATTTTAAGCATTGTTTAGAGCTCTCTGCGTATAAGCTCACACTTTGCAATAAAACCAATGAGCCAATAAATACTTTAGCTATTTTCATTTCTTAATCCCCACATCCAAATTGCTTAAAATCACGTTCTAAATTCGATTCATCTGTAGCGCCTACTTGAGCGTGTTCACAGTCATCATGATGGTGTTCATCATCGCCACCACAACATGCTTCATCCGAGCTGTGATTTTCGAGCACAGGCTCTTCTACCAATAGCAACTTATCTGCACTTTCTTTGTCTTTTCCGAGTAAAACAATTTCGATTTGGTCAGGGTTGTTGCTAAAGATTCGTTGTGTTCTCGCTCCATCATCAAGCACACCCACATATTCTGTTTTCTTCGCGCGATTAATCACCTTATAAAGAAAACCTTCTTGTAATAATTCAGGAGAAACCAAACCACTAAAATCAAAACGTCGACTGTAAACCCCACTCTTTGGCATGGTCGGTAACTCTGCATTGACTGTTGTGCCACTCTCAAAGACATGCTGCCCTGCCTTCACCTTAAAATTGCCACCAGTATTTACAAATACTCCATCCTTATTAATCTTAAGCTGCGAGCCACCTGCTTTTAGGTCAATTTCGATTGGACTGGTGATTTCGATTTTTTCTTCTGTCGATATAATCTTGATCACCCGACGGGCGATTGCCTCGATCATGTCATCTTGTGCCTGCAACTCCACTTTTCCTTTAGCAGCATAGGCTCGTATTCCTTTTTGGGCTGCAAATAGGCTGATTTTGTCTTGCGCGTGCCCAATAATATTTTTCTGGGCACTCAAATTGATGGAACCACTGGCACTTTCTGCAATGTCTTGCGAGGCTTGTAAAATAATATTCTCAGGTGTGGTCAGCGCAATTCCATTCGGTGAGGCCAACAGCATCAATGCTTGTCTAAAGATTTTTCCTTGGGCTTGTTGTTTGCTGTCCTTACTCTTTTCTAAGTCTTGGGTATAGTTTTCCATAAAGCCTTGCAAAGAACCCAATGCTTGTAATGGACTGACCTTTAAACTGCTACCTTTACTAAACGTGCCACAGCTACTCATCAGATCAAAGTCTTTAATATCGACATTCGCAAGGACTTGTCCAACTTCCTTTAGACCTTCAAAGGGGTTGTGTTGAATCTTATCTTTGAGGGCTGCTAGTTGTCCTTTGACAATGTCTGTACCATGTTCTTCGACATTTTCAATAAAGGTTTTAAGATTCTCCACTGCATCTTTTGCATCTGCGAAAAATGCATTGAATTCATCAACAATGGCTTTACTATTTCCACCGAGCGCACCGATATCACCAATAAAACCACCACAATCTTTTAAGGCATTTAGCGGATTGCTTTGCATCTCATTTTTAAAAAGATTTACGGTATTGTTTAACGCCTGTCCTTTGGTTTTTAACTCCAAAGACTGTATAAATTTGGGTAAACGTTCAATGACATTGAGCGCATCGGCTTGTTGTTTGAGGGCAATGTCGCTTAGCATTTTCATGCTTTCAAAACCTTCAGTCAGCAATGATTGCGCTTGAGCTGCTTCCAAGTGATCTGCGATCGCTTGTTCTTGTGCATAGGTACTGATCAACATGCCTTTACCTGCACGTACCGCGCCCCAAGCATCCGTTCTGAGTTCAAAACCCTCACCACGTCCTGCACTCTGCGCTTGTTCTTTTGGATGACTTAAATGCCCTAAGTTCAGTTGAGTTGCAGCATGACTACTTTGTAATTGAGTGCTAATTTGTCCCGTAGTATCGTCAAATCTGAGTTGGTTGAATCCTCGACCATCGACCTCTTGACTCCGAATACCACTGAGTTTTTTGGTGTCAGGGAGTTGCCCTTTGATATCGAATCGAGTCGGTGAGCGCTGCGCCTCATGGATTCGCCCTGTCACAAAGGGGCGATCAATGTTGCCATCAAAGAAATCAATCACAACGATCTCACCTATGCGCGGTAGGAATCGCGCACCATAACCTTCACCCGCCCAAGGTGTCAGAACATCCACCCAAGCGGAGTCGGTATCGTTGTCATTGGTGCCAGCACCACCATCATGGCCATGATCATCGACACGGGTAAATAGAAAGCGTACTTTGATCCGTCCCCACTCATCCACATGAATGGTTTCACCTGCTGGGCCTACCACTTTTGCTCGTTGAGGATATGCAATGGGTCGGTGTTGCAAGGGCTGATATTCAGGTACGGTGGGAATATGACGGCGTTGCAGTGTGAGTTGGTTGCCTTGACGTTCTTCTAAGGTTGAGTGACTCAGTAGAGGTTGCCAATGACTTTGCTGTAGCAATTGCTTGACCTGTTGGTTCAACTCTTTAGGCAGATTATTTTGGTTATAGAACTGCTTTGCGGTAATGAGGAAGTTTCTATCCGCACTAGCATGCTGGTCAATTTCTGGGTGTTGTTTGAGTTCAAACCAATAACCCACATGTGCATCACGAACCGTGGTATTGGCAATAAATTGTTTCGCCTGCGCACTGTGGTAATTGCTGAGTTGTTCATTGATGCGTTCGATTTGATGATTGCCTGAGCTACTCGCACCATCCTCACCATTCAGGTCCTGTATCCATGCAGGTGTGAAGTGCCATGCATCCTCTAATCCCAAACTTGCATTGTCATAGTGATCACTGTGTCCGTGGGTACTTTGGACGCTGCCTGCTCCATCTTCTTGATCAAGCGCATCCGCTTGCCAGCGCTGGATATGCACCGTGGTCGGTTGCAAGCTACGTTCTGCAACCAAACTGGTCATGCTGTCATATTGTTCTGTGGCACTACTACGGTGGTAACGAATACTATGGCGCTCAAGTGCTTGATAGTGATTATTGTCATCAATCAGTCGGAGTTTTTGCGCTTGAATTGGCGCTGCACTGAACGGAACAAGATGCTGAGCTTCATCAATTAAGCTATTGATCGACTCTGAAGCCAATAATCGTTGAATGAACATTGAATCGAGTTCATTGTGCTGCATGGTAAAGGGTCTAACATCATAGTCTTTGCTAAGCCCACTGAGATCTAATGTCAAACTCGCTGCAAACAATGGACTACGTGCTTGCCACTCTTTAAATAGGGTCTGGACAATTTCAACCACCGATTGGTTCATAAATACCCGGCTATTACGGCGTTTTGTCCATAATGATGTCGCATCTTGCATGGTCAGACGATAAAGCGTAAGTGCTCCATCACTTTGACCTTGAGCTGCCGCGGTAATAATCCCTGTGTTGCGTGCCAATTGGCCCGTATCAGTGACCTGATCGACTGCAACAGTACATCCAATAAATTTTTTAAGCGGAATACTCGCATTGGTAGATAGGCAAATGAGCTCTGATGTTAACCCATGATTTAAAACATGTCTTCCAGATATTCGTTGTAAGAACACCTGTGCCGTTAACATCGGATCTGCAAATTGGACGTGTATCGCACGCTTCTGTGCATTTAACCCCAGTTTTTCTAATACATTAAATATATTCAAAAGCATTTTTTATGATCATAATTTTAAGAATCGGTTGAACTTTATAAGAAAAATACCTTTCTGTACATAAAAAATAGTTGTTTTTATATAAAAATATATCCAATTGATTTAAAAGAAAAAACCCCTAAATATTGATATATATTTAAGGGTTTTTTAGTTGTTTTAAAAACTCTATGGTTATTGTTTAGCTGTACTATATTTTCTAAAAAGCTGCCATAAACAAATCAGCAATATCAGACTGAAATAAATCAATGACCATACTGGTAATGACTGACCCAAGAAACTCCAGTCGACTAAAGCACATTCACCAGAACCAGAAAGCACTTGTTGCAATACTGCTTTCATGGGCAAGACATCAACCAAATAATCCAAACCTGGACCACAACTTGGAACTTGATCAGCAGGTAAGTTTTGCAACCAAACATGTCGTGCTGCAACACCCACTGACCAACCAATCGCTAATGTCGCCAGCAATGCATAAAAACGTTTAAATACATTTGAAATCGGGTTATGAATGAATGCAACCAGTGCAATCAATCCCATTCCAATTAGACCTACACGTTGAAACACACACAATGGGCAAGGTTCCAATCCTTGCACATGCTCTAAATACAACGCGAACGAGAGTCCGATAATACTGGTCAGTACCAATACTGCACTGACCAAACGGTAATTCCATCGCATAGGAAGTCCTCAAAAGATTTAACGGTATTGTGCAAGATATTGTTCAAAACTCGTGTCATTTTCTTGTTCAAGTTGCCACTGTTTTTGCAACGACGTTTGCGCTAAATGTTCAAAATATTGTTGTCTTTCTGCACTGAGCTGATGCTGGTCATAACAATCTACATGCTGTTGAGCCATGACACTACCAAAGTTCCATGTGCCACCATGTTGTAAAGTATCTTTGATCACTTGTGCTGAAAGGGTATTTTCAACATCATTTAAACGCTGTTGCATGACATAAACAGCATCCTGATAAAGAGAAGTACCATCCATTTGATCTAGTGTCGCGGCACAAATATGAATTTCACTTAAATGTTGCTGTGCCCAATCCTGAAATGACACTGTTAGATGCCCTTCTTTGATCTGGGCATCTGCTGCACGCCCTCGATTGACCACTTCAGTTTGATTTTGATCAATCTGATCTTGTTCGTCAGACCATAGATCAGGACTTTCCCGCAATAAACAATACAAGGCCAGACTTTCTAAGAACCCTGCTGTGGTTTCATCAATCCCAATCGCACTATAGGGATTCACATCGACCGCACGCAGCTCTACATAACCCACACCACGATTCTTCAAGGCTTGCGAAGGGGTTTCACCCGCTTGAGGCACTTGCTTTGGACGCACTAGACTGTAGTATTCATTTTCAATCTGTAAAACATGATCATTGATTTGAATCGGTTCACCTGCCTCATCATTCAAACCTAAATCAGTAAATGCAGGATATGGCGTATGGACGGCCTTTTGTAATCCATCTAAATAATCATGCAAATCGTTATAATAAATCCCCAACTGCTTTTGTGCTGAGTTTTGGTAACCCAAACGTCCCATACGCAAGGCAGTTGCTTCTGGTAAGTACAAGGTTCCTTTGACCAAAGGCTGTAAATGGTGGTTACGCCCTGTTAAAAAGCAACGACAGACCGATGGACTTGCGCCAAGCAAATACATCACCAAGGGAGTCATGCGAATAAAATTTCGGATCAAGGCAAAATAACGATGGCTTCGATAATCTTGCAAACTGAGTTGTTTTAGTTCTTCATTTTTTTCGTGCTGTTGTAATACTGCAAATAAATGATCGGGAAAAGATAAATTATAATGTACACCTGAAATGGTCTGCATCCGACGACCATAACGTACTCCCAAACCATGGCGATAAAGGGTTTTAAAACGCCCGATATTAGACGTGCCATACTGAGCAAGTTTTATATTTTCTTCATTGTCATCCAGCATACAAGGCATGGAAAGCGGCCACAATTTCTCACCATCTTCGAGTTGCTGATGCACCACCTGATGAATATCGCTTAACTCATTTAATGCAGCGGCAATGGTGTTGTGTGGCGTGGTAATGAACTCCATTAACGCTTCTGAATAATCAGTCGTAATATGGGGATGTGTGAGTGCTGAACCCAAAGCTTTTGGATGATTTTTTTGTGATAAAAATCCATTGCTTTGCATACGCAAACTTTCACGCTCGATACCGCGTAACATACCGTCTAATTGTGAGGCATTTACCCAAGTCGGTACGATAGCGGACGAAAGTGTGCAAGGTTGGTTCATAATTTATATGCTCGGTTATTCAAGATCGGCCAACCAGATCAAGGCTGGTGACTTCATCGCGTGTATTCGCATGCCAAACATGCCTACTATCACGACTCCGCCAATTATAACGACTATTACGATCTAGTCATCTGATTGTATTAGCTTGGCAATTTTTATCACAATCTTGCTCTATAAGACATGCTGAAATTGTGATTTTATTAAAAATAAATCTTTCAATGGATACTCACCGATGCAAGCGCAAGATATTCTTGATTTTTGGTTTTCTCCTGATCATCGCTCACTTTGGTTTGCCAAAAGTGATGAATTTGATACCAAAATTCGCGGGCTTTTTCAAACGATTCATGATCAAGCAACTCAAGCAGAACTTTGGTCATGGCGTCAAACACCTGAAGGTCGTTTAGCTGAAATTATTGTTTTAGATCAATTCTCACGTAATTTATATCGTGATCAAGCACAAGCTTTTGCCTATGACAGCATGGCATTGATGCTGGCTCAAGAAGCAATTAGCCTACAATTAGATGCTCAGTTAAGCCCCGAACAACGTTCCTTTTTATATATGCCATTTATGCATAGTGAATCAAAAATGATTCATGAGTACGCATTAAAACTCTTCCAACGTTTAGGCAATGAAATCAATTTAAATTTTGAGAAAAAGCATAAAGTGATTATTGATCGCTTCGGACGCTACCCTCATCGCAATACGATCTTGGGACGAACATCCAGCGCCGAAGAACTTGAGTTTCTAACTCAACCGAACAGCAGTTTTTAAGTCGATCTCCCCTCGACATCAGAAAGAGGAATTGCATATGAAATCGTTACTCATCTGTGCCCCGCTATTGGTCACATTGGCATTTACAGGGTGTGCCACCCTCCCAACTCAGCCTAAAACGTTCGATCAGTTGGGGCAGTTTACCGCTTATCCATTAAATAACAAAAGCTTCCGTATCGGCTTCCAAGCAGGAAATAATCTGAGTTATGGTACAGCTGAGGAAATTACCTTACTCAAGGCAGCACAAACCACGCTCCAAAATGGGTTCCGTTTTTTCACTGTAGTTGATGACCCAAGCAATGCGCGGTTCAAGGAGCAACGCCAAGCGGTAATTTATCCGAGTCGACCGTATTATCCTTATGGTTATTATCGTCGTCACCCCGCCTTTTGGCCGGATCCATTCTATGATGTACCACAAGTGGTCAATCTTGATCCCATCCAAGTGTCGTATACTATTGAATGTTTTCAGACTCAACAGCAATCACCTGATGCATTTGATGCACAGCTGATTTTGCGATCCTTAGGACAAAAATACGGATTGAGTCCAACAGGAGAAGTGTTGCAACCCCCTGCACCACCTCAAAACAAAAATGAATGAATAGGATGACTCAATGAATTCAGCCGAAGAAATCCACAAAGTACCAAGCCTGCAAAGAAGTAAATACTTCGCCACCGTAGCATTGGTGATTGCAGTGATGACGTGGATTTGTTTAATGGTCGTGGCGCATTTTCTGCCTGAGTATCGGTGGCTGATCCATATTTTCATGTTAAGCGCCGAAGCAGGTGTGGTCGGTGGTTTGGCCGATTGGTATGCGGTGACAGTGTTATTCCGCAATCCATTTGGGAAAATCCCCTTACCCAAACTATTACGGGACCATACTGAGATTATTCCACGGAATAAGGCACGTATTGCTGAATCAATGGGTCGTTTTGTTCAGGAAAATTTCTTATCTCCCCAAATCGTGCAACGTAGTTTGCAAAATACCGACCTCAGTTTGGCGGTCGGTCAATGGTTAGCCAACCCAAAAAACAACGGACACGTGGTTCAGATCATCCAACAAACCGTTCCGAAAATTTTTGAGTTCGTCAGTCAGGATCAAATTGCCAACTTTGTACAAAACAATAGTGTGCAATGGGTGCGCAGTACCAAGATCAATACCCTTGCCAGTGAAATGTTACGTGCGGTTTTGGAAAATGACTTCCATCAAGATGTGTTACAACGTGGACTCGATCTGGCTCATCAATGGATGGTGTCACATCCAGAAGAAGCACGAGAGTTGTCTCGCACATTATTTAAAGAACTGGGGGTCTGGAAACTGGCCAAGGGCGCGAGCTGGATCGGCATTGATGTGCAACAGCGTACTATTGACTCACTGATTGAAAGAGTGGAGTCGATGTTGGCCAATCCTGAACACCCATGGCGACAAGACATTGAGGCAACCACTCATGCCCTCATGCTACAACTTGCTGATACCGATAGCGAAGCAAGCCAACGTTTGAACAGTGGTAAAGATGCCTTGCTGGATAGCCCACAAGTTTTAAACTTTATTAGCGGTGCAATCGCGATTTTATGCGATGCCATCAAAACAGATTTGATGCAACCCGATTCAGGCATTGCCACCAATTTACAAGCAGCTATTCAACAACTTGGTGTGAGCCTGATCCAAAATGAAAATGTTCGTGAAGTCCTCAATAGCAAAATGGTGGGCTTAGCCACCAATTTCAGTGAGCAATATAGCGACAAAATCATTCGTTATATCAGTGAACGCATCCATGAGTGGGATTCACGCGAAATGATTGCCAAAATCGAAAGTGAAGTTGGCGGTGATTTACACATGATCCGTGTCAATGGTGTGATTGTCGGGGCCTTTATCGGTTTGATCTTGGGTATCATTCGTGCCTTTGTTGAAAATGTTTTGTAAAAGATTTGAAATGATCAACTTTTCACGTAAAGTTGATCATCAGAAGATGCCTTCTTGGTTGCAACCAAGATCTCAACCGTAATGATTTATCCGAACAAAAATAAGCAATCATGTTGCAAATGGCGTAGAGGAAGATACCAAGGAATTTGAATGACCCCACACCAAACATTGGTGATGCAACCCAATCTCTGGAAAACATTTTTTGTTTTTCTAGTGCCGCTGATCGCCACCAACATTTTGCAAAACTTGTCGGGGACGATTAATACCATATTTGTGGGTCAAATGATGGGGGTCGATGCAATTGCAGCGGTGTCGGTTTTCTTCCCTATCCTGTTTTTTTTGCTGGCATTTACCATTGGTATTTCGGCAGGTACCACAGTTTTAGTGGGTCAAGCTTGGGGCGCGCAAAATCTAGAAAAAGTTCGTAGTGTGGTTGGGTCAACCCTTTTTATCACCTTAATTGGTGGCACAATTATCGCAATCTTAGGCTTTATTTTTGCTGAACATATTCTCAATCTTTTAGGTACTGATCCCAAAGTCATGCATATGTCGCTGCCTTATGTGCAGTGGATGTTGGCAGGTAGCCCGTTATTGTTTGTTTATATTATTTACACCTCTATTTTACGGGGTGTCGGTGATAGTGTTACCCCTTTGATTGCCCTAGGTTTAACAAGCCTCATCGGTTTAGCAGTCACGCCAGTCTTACTTAAAGGTTATTTTGGTTTTCCAGCCTTAGGCATCATCGCACCCGCGATTGCCACCATCTTAGGCTATAGTGCAGTGTTGATTTTTCTAGCTTTCTACCTCAACTATAAAAATCATCCACTTAAAATAGATCGTCAATTGCTCCAACATATCCGCCATGATGCAGAATTAAGCAAACTGATTTTTAAACTAGGCATTCCAACAGGCATTCAAATGGTCACCACTTCTTTGGCTGGATTGGTGATTATAAGCTTGATCAATCGTTACGGCGCAGAGGCAACTGCAGCCTACGGTGCAGTCAATCAAGTCCTCAACTATATTCAGTTTCCTGCGTTGTCGATTGCCATCGCAGCATCGATCTTTGCCGCCCAAGCGATCGGTGCGGGCAAACCAGATCTGTTGGCCAAAGTCACCCGCACTGCATTGAGTATGAATTTTTTATTTACAGGTAGTCTGATCGTACTGGCGTATTTATTCTCAAAATATTTAATGGCACTGTTTATTACTGATCCTGCGGTCATCGAACTGGGACAGCAATTATTATTCATTGTGCTGTGGTCACTGCTGTTTTTTGGCGCAAGTGCAATTTTTGCCTCGATCATGCGGGCTAGCGGAACCGTAAACGTGCCAATGCTGATCAATATTTTTACTATTCTTTTAATCGAAGTGCCTTGTGCCTATTGGTTTAACACACTTTGGGGACTCAAGGGAATTTGGATGGCTTATGCTCTAGCTTTTGTCTGTTTATGCATATTCCAAGCCGCTTATTATCAATTTGTCTGGAAGAAACGCGAGATAAAGATTCTGATTTAAGCGTAAAAGTTCATCATGATTTTCAGCGTCAAATAAAAAGCCATTCAAACAAGAATGGCTTTTTATTTCATTAGCAGAACTTACATCATTTTCGTTGCAAGGGCAGCAATACGTTGATATCCCGTTGGGAATAAACGTTGGAAAGAGTCGACGATACGCGCATCAGCACCAATCAATAAACGACGTTTATCTTTCAACACTGCATTCAAGATTTGACGTGCTGCTTCTTCAGGAGGCGTACGCAAGAACTTATCAAATTGTTTGATTGATTTGCCCGGATCCATGCCCAAGCTTTTCATGCTGTCATTCATTTTGGCTGCTTTGGCAATATTGGTACGGATACCGCCTGGGTGTACACAAAGCGAGCTGACACCACTCTTTTCAATATCAAGTTCTTGGCGTAAAGATTCTGTAAAACCACGCACTGCGAATTTAGTCGCGTTATACGCTGATTGCGTTGGTTGCGAGGTTAAACCGAAGATACTTGAAATATTGATGATATGGCCATCTTTGGTTTGTTTGATAAACGGTAAGAATTCTTTGGTCCCGTAAACCACACCCCAGAAATTAATCCCAACGATCCACTCTAAGTCTTCATAGCTTGCGCCTTCAACCGTTGAGCCGAGTGCCACACCCGCATTGTTGAAAATCATATTGACCGAACCATGATCTTGGACGGTATCTTGCGCCCACTGTTTCATCGCATCACGGCTAGAGACATCAAGTACTGTCGTGGTCACTGTGATTTCAGGATATGCTTTCAAAAGCTCCACAGTTTGTGCCAAACCCTTTTCATTGATATCACTCAATGACAAATGACAACCTTGTTGGGCCAATAAAACAGCTAATTGTTGCCCAATCCCAGAACCTGCACCTGTGATCGCTGCGACTTTATTTTTAAAATTTTTCATTGCCTATCCTTTGTGTTGCGAATGATATGCACATATTCGCCTAGATTACGTGCAGTTTAAGATGTAACCAATATAATTTTGACAATACACGTTGTCAATATAGTACACTATGCTTTTAAGACAAATGGCAATAACACACACATTACTTGTCATATTGGGTCTATTTACATTTAATGAGATAAGATTTTTAGGCGATACAAGGCATAGTTGCATCATGTAAACTGAGCTAGACATACGCTATAAAGACTTTTAGGAAACGGTTTTTTCAATGACAACTCAAAAGCAAGCCAAAGCGAAGAAAAACAACAGCGAAACCAAAGAGCGTCAATTCAAGGGTCTTTCTTTAACTGAACGTAAAGAAGCTCGCCGTGAAAAACTGATTGAAGCTGGGATCGCTACTTACGGCACTCAGGGTTTTTTCTCAGTCACCGTCAAAGATGTCTGCAACGAAGCCAAACTTACCGAACGCTATTTCTATGAATCGTTTAAAAAAAGTGAGGAGCTATTTCAAACCGTTTTTTTAAGAATGGTTGGTGAAATGCAAAGTTGTTTAACGCAGGCGGTATTATTGGCGGCACCCGAACCAAAAAACATGGTCACTGCGGGGCTGTCGGCTTTACTCAACACCATTCGAAACGATCCACGTATGGCTCGGATTATTTATATTGATGCCATGTTGGTGCAAGACTTACACAATCAAGCCACGATCCAAGAGACCTTGACTCAGTTTGATCGGATCATTCAAGGCTTTGTGATGATCACCATGCCCAATGTTCAACAAAGCACTGAGGAAGTGTCTTTGATGGCGACAGGCTTAAATGGTTATGTCACGCATATTATTATTCGTTGGGTCTCAGAAGGCTTTAAACAACCATTAGAGGACGTGTTAGCAGCATGCTGTGCGGTATTTATCTCCTTTATCGCAACAACATCACAAAAAAATTAAAATCATTTTACAGTTTTGTGACAAATAAAACTGTTAGACTGATATGGTATTAACCAAATGAATTCATTTGCTTTATTGATAAATCACTTGTCATCATTTGGTCACTACGCTGCCGCACAATTGTCACAATTTATTGCTAAATTCGACTTTATCCACTCTTTTGCAATGATATTGTCATAATTAATCTTTGTAATAAGCCTGTCATAACAACAAAACGGTTCAACATTACCGTTATAAATTTGAGGGTATTGCGCTGTGAAAGATGACTATATTTTAATTGTCGACGATGAGCTACCGATTCGTGAAATGATCCATACCTCTTTGGATATGGCAGGTTTCCAATGTTTACAAGCAGAGGATGCCAAACAAGCACATCAAATTATCGTTGATCAGCGTCCTGCTCTCATCTTGCTCGATTGGATGCTACCAGGCGGTGTTAGTGGTGTAGATTTGTGCCGTCGCCTCAAACGCGATGAAAACTTGGCTGAAATCCCTGTCATTATGCTGACGGCTCGTGGCGAAGAAGATCATAAGGTACAAGGTCTAGATGCGGGTGCAGATGACTACATGACCAAACCTTTTTCTACCCGCGAACTGGTTTCTCGAATCAAAGCAGTACTACGTCGTGCCAATGCACTCAGTGGCGAAAAAGTCATTGATGCCAATGGTTTGATGCTTGATCCTGTGAGCCAACGTGTCAGCTTCGGTGACAGCATTTTAGAGATGGGACCAACCGAATATCGTTTACTCGCCTTCTTTATGACCCATCCTGAACGCGCTTATACGCGCGCACAATTGCTTGACCAAGTGTGGGGTGGTAATGTCTATATCGAAGACCGTACCATTGATGTGCATATTCGTCGTTTACGCAAAGTGTTAGAACCTTATGGTGTCGATCGTTTTGTACAGACGGTACGTGGCACAGGTTATCGTTTTTCTACACGAGCTGATTTGGCAGCAGGTTAAAACCCTTTATGTACGAACCTTATCCAGTCCCTGAACTGGCACGTGAACACCAACGTTTTCGTTACAGTAGTTTATGGGCCTTTGCAAAGCAAGATTTAAGACTGTTGCTTTTTTTCTTATTGATTGCGAGCTTAATCGGATTTGGCGTTGGGTATTTTTGGAGCTGTATTTTCATCGCTTTTGTGGTGTTTTTCACATTACAGCTCCGCTCGCTCTACTTGGTCAATGAATGGATTTCAAATCGTCCTTATGATGTGCCGCCGAACTTAAATGGGATTTGGGGTGCGTTGCTGTTCAATGTCTATCGTGCCCAACGCCAAGAGCGTATTGTTCAGGCAGAAATGGTCGGCTTGATAGACCGTGCACAATCATCGCTGTTCGCTTTAGCCGAAGCGGTGGTGTTAATTGATGATCAACATCAAATCGAATGGTGGAATCCAGCAGCCGAAAAGCTATTAGGCATTGAACCCTTAGATCGTGGGCGCAACTTATTGACGATTTTGCGTCAACCGAGTTTTATTGAATATTTCAACCAAAGTGATCAATCGCCAGATGGGATTCGTCTACAAGTACAGATGGATGAAGAGCGTTATGTACAAGTCAAACTGACTCGCTTTGGTGGAGAAAGTCGACTATTGGTGGCCTATGACACCACACGCGTACATAACCTCGAACAAATGCGTAAAGATTTTGTCGATAATATCTCGCATGAACTACGTACACCGCTCACCGTACTCAGTGGTTATATCGAAACCTTTACTGATCAGGATGATATTACACCACGTTGGAAACGTGCCTTCACACAAATGCAGTCACAAACCAAGCGTATGAATGCGTTGGTCAATGATTTACTGTTACTGTCCAATTTAGAAAATAATAAAAAAGTCGCCAAAAAACAGATCATTGATATGGCAAATTTAATGAATCAAATCTTTGATGATGCGCGTGCTTATAATTTAGATTACGGACATACGCTCAACTTAGATATCGACAGTCATTGTGATCTGATTGGTTCAGATATGGAAATTGCTAGTGCTTTCAGTAACTTGATTACCAATGCGATTAAATACACCCCCAAAGGCGGCATTATTACCATTGGTTGGCATGAAGAAAACGATCAAGCTCTTTTTAGCGTACAAGATAATGGGATCGGTATTGACCCAAAACATTTGCCGCGTTTAACTGAACGTTTCTATCGCGTTGATAGCGCGCGCAGCCGTCAAACAGGTGGCACAGGTTTAGGGCTTGCGATTGTTAAACATGTCTTGATGCAGCACGGCGCACATTTAGAAATCACCTCTAAAGAGAATGAAGGCTCGACCTTTACTGCTGTTTTCCCAAAAGAACGTTTATATCGAATGATCTAAGTATTCTACACAATAGTTATAGTGCATTTTAAATTTAAACAAGCCAATCCCAACAGATCGGCTTGTTTAGCTTTAGCTGATTGAAAATTAGCTGCTTACTTTTGCATCCAGTTCCGTTGCTTCAAGCAAATGACTCGGCAAACCAAAAATATGATCAAAAAGATAATTATAAACAAAGGTATAGCATGGGATGATCACCATCAAACTAAAATCTAGCAAGAAGGCTTTGAGCAAACTAATTTGCATCCACCATGCAATCAATGGGATCAAAATCATCACCAATATGATTTGGAAGCCAATCGCATGTGCAATTCGTCTCCACACCGTTCGTGTTTTGGAAATTTGGGTTTTTTCCCACATCTCAAAAACATAGTTATAAAAGAAATTGACCGTGACTGCGATCACCGCAATCAGAATCGATAAAGGTCCTGTATGACTAATGCTCGTGCCAGAAAGTGCAGCCAATATCAGTGCGCAGATCAAAAAGCTAAACACTTCATAGAATAATACATAAGTTACTCTTCTTTTTGTTCCTTGCATGACGACACCTTTAAATCAATAATCAGTGGATTTTACGCCTTAAATCTGATAAAAAAAGTCAATCGTTATCAGATTTTCTGACAAGGAAATAGGCATGAAACTCAATAGTGAACAGCTCGAGTTAATCCTTGAGATAATTGATCGAGGTAATTTTTCAGCTGCCGCACGTGCACTAAATCGAGTTCCTTCCGCGGTCAGTATGGCGATCGCCAATTTAGAAGCTGAATTGAATTTAAAATTATTTGAACGCAGTAAAAATCATCTTGCGCCGACCGACGTTGCGCTGTCGATTGAGCCGCATGCACGATTGATCGTAACCAAAATGCGCCAATTAGAACTGCATCTAACCGAGCTTTCAACGGGACTGGAAACCAGTCTCTCGATTGGTGTCGCTGCGGATGCCAATCAGAAATTTCTACTGGGCGGGATCGAACATTTGATTCAACGTTATCCATTGCTAAATATTGAAATGCTCAGTGCGCCACAACAAGAGCTAAAAACACGTCTGCAAAATAATGAAATAGATCTGTATGTCGCCTATAGCTCATCGTCGATCGACATCAATGAACGCTTCCGATTATTGGGCGTTGAAAAATTTGTGGCGGCTGTTTCGCCTAAAGATGCACTACAATTAAAAGAGAATCATAAAAATGAACTCACCATGCTCTCCGAGTTCAGACAAATCATCGTTGCCAGTAAAAATTATCCGCTTCCCGATCCCCGGGTGTTGGTTTCTGATTCTTGTTGGTATACCGATAATTTATCGATGGCAATCAGTATGGTTGAACAAGGCATGGGCTGGGGAAATTTTCCACTTTCGGTGGTGAGTGAGCATTTTTCTAAACAAAGTTTGGTTCGATTAGAGTTTAGCGATACTACCAATGGCCTTGATATGCCGATTCATGCGATTTGGCAGAGTTACAAACCTTTGAGTAAGACCTTACAGATGCTTATTGAACTTTGGGTTAAACAAATTGACGTCGAATAAAAAAAAGCCCGACATCCTGTCGAGCTTTTTCCATATTCCTTTCACTAGGTATGATTCCTGTCATACCTCACATCCCGATGCGAAAACTTATTGTTATTGTTTTATGTTTTGGAACTTCCTGTTCCTGATGAGTTCATATTAGGTGATTCGATTGGGTCTGAATATGGGACATTGCCCCTAATCGTTGTAAGAAAAAGCGTACAGGGTTTTGGATGTGAAAAACTGCTGATCAACAGCCAAAGAATCTCAAATTCGTTTTTGATATCGCTTTTACCACTAAAGAAAATTTTCTGATTTTTCCATATAGCGTCCATTATTCTTTGTAGAAAACCAACTCACAATCAAAGACGTTTTAAGAGATCGGTTAGCATTGATATTTGATCTTCTCCTAGACTATCCTCGATTTCTTGTTGAACCTTCTGCCAATGAGGAAGAGCTACTTTTAAAAGCTGAAGTCCTTCTTGTGTTAGCTTTAAAGTCACTTCTCTTTGATCTTTATCACCTTGTGTCAGTTCAACAAGCACCATTTTCGCTAGGACTTTCACATTCCGCCCCACTGTCGAACGCTCCAACTCCATCTTTTTAGCTAAAGATGTGAGGCTAATCGGTTCAGCTCTCTTAATCATTGATAAAAGAGAGAATTGGGTAATGTTGATGCCAAACTCAGCCAATGCGGCATTATAACGATGCCCTAAACGTCGGGAAGCACTGCGTAACTTTGCACTGTAACAAGGTAAAATCATAAGTCCAATTAATCCCTTCAGGTTAAGCTTAGTTTGACACAAATGATAAATCTTGTAGAACGGATATCTTTCCACTAACATGAGGGTATATACCCGTATTTTTCACTACTGTGGTTGATCTATGAAAATTGTTGAATATAACGATAAGTTTAAAGATGACGTTATTGATTTAATTTTAAGTATTCAAAATATTGAATTTGATGTCGGTATCCCATTAGCTGAGCAACCAGATATTCAAGATATACATAAATACTTTATTACATCAGGTGGAAATTTTTGGTTAGCATTAGATCAAAACAATAAATTGATCGGAACAATTGGGCTTCAAGCACTTACCCCACAAATAGCTATTTTAAAAAAGTTTTTTGTTATTTCCGAATATCGAGGCCATCAAGTTGGAATGGCTTTATATAATGAGCTTTTAAAATTTGCTGAAATAAATCATTTTTTAGAGATTTTTTTAGATACCCCAGCTAAAGCAACTCAATCACATAAATTCTATAGTAAAGCTGGATTTAAGGAGATTGCTAAGCAACTATTGCCTGTTGTATACCAATACCCAGACAGAGATTCACTCATTTTCCGTTTAAAACTTTAAGCTAGGGAAATAGGGATTTAGTCGAGTTATCAGGCATGCCCCACTCAACGACATCAGAGATTAGGTAAAAATTTGAAAGAAAAAAGCTCGACATCCTGTCGAGCTTTTTTCCGTATTCCTGTCACTAGATACACTTCCTGTCGTATCTCACATCCCGATGCGAAAACTTATTATTATTGTTTTATGTTTTGGAACTTCCTGTTCCTGATGAGTTCATATTAGGTGATTCGATTGGGTCTGAATATGGGACATTGCCCCTAATCGTTGTAAGAAAAAGCGTACAGCGTTGCGTTTAAGAATCTGGCAACAAGTACCTAAACTGCTCATAAAAAAGCTATTTTGTTTCAAATCTACCGCTTTTATGGTTATCAATGTGAATAAAATTTTGATTATGGAATTAATTTTCTTTCACATAGTAACCATTATATTAAAGGCGTATTGCAAAAACTAAATTTATCTATAGTTTAAGAATGAACCTAAATTTTGGAACAGAATATGAATATCTTCCCTTTTCCATTTCAAGTTACTGATTGGGAAAAAATAGAAACCACAGAATACAGTGGAGAAACAGGAAAAGCGTATTGGAAGACCCAATATTTTGGTGAAGAAACCAATAAAATTCGAGTAAGAATTGTAGAGTATTCAGCCAATTACTTAGCCGATCATTGGTGTGAAAAAGGTCATATTTTATTTTGTTTAGAAGGTGAACTTGAAAGTAGATTAAAAGATGGCCGCACCTTTATTTTAACCCAAGGAATGAGCTATCAAGTTGGTGATCATGCCGAGCCGCACCAATCCTTCAGTTTGAATGGTGCTAAATTATTAATCATTGATTGAATTAATGTAATGCAGTTGATGCAAACTTAAATTAATGACATTCAATGCATCCACTAAGTGATAGATCAGACTTTAAGTAAAAATTTGAAAGAAAAAAGCCCGACATCCTGTCGAGCTTTTTTCCGTATTCCTTTCACTAGATACCATTCCTGTTGTATCTCACATCCCGATGCGAAAACTTATTATTATTGTTTTATGTTTTGGAACTTCCTGTTCCTGATGAGTTAATATTAGGTGATTCGATTGGGTCTGAATATGGGACATTGCCCCTAATCGTTGTAAGAAAAAGCGTACAGGGTTCTGCTTAATGCTTGGCAAAACATACCAGAATTGCTCACAAAAAAGGCGATTTGTTTCAAACTGGTCTTTCTGATCGTTTTTGATATTACTCAAAAACTTTAAGTATTTGATTTTTTATTAATTAAACTGTATATGCTTCACATAACGCCCATTATGTTAAATAAACATTGAGAGAACATTAATTTAATATCTGTTACATTGCTAAATATAAAAAAAGGAACTTATTCTTGTATGTCTCTTAACTTGAATAATATTCAAACATTGTTCTCATCTAACAAAGCAAAACTGCTCAATTGCCACAGCAACGAATTATGTTTTAAAAAAAAATCGAAGAGCTGGTGTATAAGATTAATTGATAAGTCTTGGCATGTTTTAACTCTTGATGATGAAAAAGTTATAGAAAATATAACCTATGCATCAGAATATCTGGCTTGTCTTAGATTTTTATATTTATGCCAGGTGATTACTACTGATCAGC
>NZ_JAVDVH010000020.1:0-37555 GCF_031456775.1 Acinetobacter sp. 3657
ACATAATAGATATCATTACCTAATCCTCCAATCATGGTGTCTGCCCCAAGACCTCCATCTAGAGTATCATTCCCAGCCCCACCGTCTAAGATATTGTCATAATGATTACCTATCAATATATCATCTAAACTTGTACCAATTGCATTTTCTATAATCGTAGACAAATTAATTGCAAGTTGATTAGCTGAAGAAATATATGCTGATTTTTCTCCTAAATAACTCCAAGCACCCGAGTTAAGATTAATATAAGCTTTTAAGCTAGAACCACTTGCATCTATTGTATCCTTTCCGCTACCATCCCAAACCAATATACCAGTAGTTTCATCAAAACGATAAACATCATCACTAGTTCGTGAATTTTGATTCACTCCATACATCGCTTGTAATGCAGCATAATCGAAAGCTTTAAAATTACCATCAGAATAGTCTACAGTGTTGTAAGACATAACAGTCCAGCGCGTAGATTCTTCAGCACTAGAAAACAACTCCTTTTTAGGTCCCTCAAACGAATGTCGCAAACCTAGTGCATGACCAATTTCATGTGGATATACATACTGCTGCCAACTCTTCAATGGTTCACTAGAGTAGTCAACATTAAAGAAAATATCTGAACCAATATAACTGTTAGATGGATAATAAGCATAACCTGATGAACTAGCCTGAATATTCTTCTGTACCGCAATAACATTTTTTTGAGCTAAATTATCAGTCTCATCAAAAGTTAAGCCAGTAGCAACGGATAATTGATCAAAGCGTGACAGGACATAATTTTGACCTGATAAACCTAACTGCACCCATCCATTCAATTCCTTTGAATTAGTAATGTAACTCGGTGCTGTATCTGGAAATGCATATTTAAAATCTGCACTTGTATTTGTAGAACTTATCAAATTACGAACCCAGTATTGAATGCCCACTTCTGCATCAAAATTTTCATGCGTTACTAGCTTACCGTCTGAAAATTTTATAGAAAAGTTATCTCTATTATTTGCAAGAAAATTTTGAATTTTTATTATATCTTTATCAGTATAATGTATATTTAAAGTTCCACCATCAAAGGTATAGTATACATCTGATGACTTCACATCTTGAATAATAATTTCATTTGATCCAGAAAAGTCATTAATATAATCTACGCCATCACCTTTTGAAAATATATATTTATCATTTCCTTGACCACCATTTAAAATATCATTCCCACGTCCACCAATCAGCGTGTCATTACCTTGATTACCATTCAGTGTATCATCTCCATCACCAGCATACATAACATCGTCTGATACATATCCAGATAAGTTTTCTGAATCAGAAGTACCTTGTATAATAACTTCTCTTCCTGTCAAAAACTGATCCTGAGTTAACACTACATTATCTGAGAATTTATAATTTTGTATTGTACCCTCTATAGTAACTTTCTGATCATCAGCATATTTGATTTCCAAACCAGATTTACTGCCCTTTATTGTAATATCTTCGACTTTATAATTGGATAAGTCTAAGGTGTTACTTCCTGAAAAATCAGTAATTATCGTATTATTAGAACCAGGTTTTACTATATAAACATCATCGCCAGAACCTCCAAAAACTCTCTCCCCAACATTATTTGTGAAAAACGTATCCGCACCAATGGTTCCGATAGTCCATTCATTATTATTTATATTAATTGGCTCTATATTATTACCATTTAGGATTTTGATGCTTTTACTTACATTATCCATAAACACAAGCTTTGCACTACTTAAGTCAGGAAAGTTTAAAGAGTAATAATAACCCGAATAATTAGAAATGTTCAATTTTCCTGAAATATATTCTATACTTTTAATGTCATTTGATTTAAAATCATCAAACCTTAAACGCAAAATTCCGTTTTCGTACCCTATATAAACCATAACACCTTACCCCTTACAAATAAAACTCCATCTTAATTTGTAAAAAAAATATTATCAATGAATTAAATAACCAACAAAATCAAAAATTTAATTAATAGTGTATTACCTTTAATAAAACCCAACAATATCGATATTTTAATCACAAAAATTCATCATATTACATAGTAAATATCAGACTATAATAAAAAAGAGAAATAAACATCATTATAAATTTTCAACATACATAGAACCACGCTCTAATTTTTCATTTCAAGCAAATTTCTTGGCACAAGTCACACAAGCAATGACTGCTACGGTCACCACAAACATGGTCATACTTACCTGCTCATGTAAGATGACTGCTGCAATCGCCAACCCAAATATCGGTTGTAATAGTTGCAACTGCCCGACTGCCGCAATACCACCAAGTGCCAACCCCTTATACCAAAAGAAAAAACCGATAAGCATACTGAAAATGGATACATAAGCTAAGCCCAATGTTGCAGACCATGAAATTTGTTCAAAACTAGTAGGGATATACAAATAAGAAATAACAAGCATGATGGGTAACATCAAAATAAGTGCCCAACAGATCACTTGCCAACCGCCTAAATGTTTTGACAGCTTTCCACCCTCAGCATACCCAAATCCGCAGAGTATGATGGCTAGCAGCATAAAAATGTCACCATAGTTGAATAGCCAACTTTGGGTTTGAAACAACATAAAAGCAAACACAAGTGCTGCTCCAAAGATTGCAAATAACCAAAATGCAAAATTAGGCCGCTCACCGCCTCGTAACACACCAAAAATGGCGGTAGCCAAAGGCAATAATCCTACAAAAACAATGCTATGGGCAGCACTAACATATTGCAACGCTAAAGCAGTAAACAGTGGAAAACCAATAACAACACCAATTGCAACATACAATAGCGGCATCCAGTCTTTTTTCTCAGGTAATTTTTGACGTGATAAGAGGATTAAAATTAGCGCTAGCACCCCTGCAATCGCAGCCCTTGCGGCAGTTAAAAATGTCGGACTAAAATCCATGACTGCAACACGTGTTGCAGGTAAAGAGCCCGCAAATATCACGACACCTATGAGTCCATTCACCCAACCATTGCTTAAAAACTTCATTTCATCACTCCACATCTATATGGAGAATTTAAACTGTGTTAAGGTTTATATACCACACACAGTACAGTACAATTTTAAATAACCGTACTGTATAGATCACCAATACAGTTCAAGAGCGAATGGATGAAAACAACAAAAATTGATTTCGTTATACAACATGTCCATGAGCAGATTAAAAATCGTTCATTGATGCCTGGTTCGAGATTAATGTCTGTACGTGCTTTGGCTAGTCGACTTAATTTATCGATCTCAACAATTGTCGAAGCATATGAACGCCTTGCCGCTCAAGGTCTAATCGAAGCTAAAACAGGATCAGGTTACTTTGTTGCAGGTCCTCTCGCGCCATTATCTATTTCGGAAATTCACCCTAAGATAGATCGAAACATTGACCCATTATGGATTTCAAGACAAGCATTAGAAGCAACACAAGATGTTCTGAAACCTGGATGCGGCTGGTTACCCGATGATTGGATGCCTCATGAGAATATTCGTAAAGCGGTTCGAAAAATTTCAAAAGCCAATGCAAAAATCCTGACCGATTATTCAACCCCGCTTGGTCTACCTGCATTACGTGAGCTACTTTCACGTAAAATTTTAACTAAAGGAATCGAAGCAAGTCCAAATCAAATTTTACTCACTGACTCTGGCACGCAAGCGATTGATTTAATTTGTCGTTATTTTTTAAAACCCAATGATGTCGTTCTCGTCGACGACCCTTGTTATTTTAATTTTCATGCATTACTTAAAGTTCATCAAATACAAATCGTTGGTGTACCTTATACGCAAACGGGTCCTGATATAGCAGCATTCTCCCAAGCAATTAAAACCTATAATCCTCGTTTATACATAACTAATTCAGCAATTCACAACCCAACTGGCGCAATATTAACTGCTTCAACGGCGTATCAAATTTTAAAGCTTGTTGAACAATCCAATTTGATTGTAGTCGAGGATGATATTTTTGCTGATTTAGAATTACATACAGCGCCACGACTTGCTGCACTGGATGGATTATCGCGTGTGATTCATATTGGGAGTTTTTCTAAAACCTTGTCGGGCTCTGTTCGAACTGGATATCTCGCCACTAAATCTGAATGGATTGAAGATTTAACCGATATAAAGATCGCAACTTGTTTTGGTGGCAATCAGTTATCAGCTGAAATCTTATATACAGCATTAACGGATGGGAATTATCGAAAGTATTTAGAGGAATTAAAAATACGCTTGTCCAGAGCAATGGATTCAACCATCAAGCAATTAGAAACACTCGACATAAAGCCTTGGGTTAAACCACAGGCAGGAATATTTCTATGGTGCAAATTAGCAGATCATTTAGACAGTACTCGCATTGCCAAAACCTGCCTTGAACATGGTGTAATTTTGGCGCCGGGAAATGCATTCAGCCAAAGCCAAAATTATCAAAATTTCATTCGTTTTAATGTCGCACAATCTTTAGATCCAAAGATTTTCGATGTTCTATCCCATGCAATTCAAGATGAAATAGAACGACAAAAATAGGGTGATGGCTGAAATGCCAAAAGACCCTAAAAATCATGCACTTTTTTGCCTTTGATCCATAAATGCAAAATAACCTGGCCCAGCTGTCGCCCGTACATCTTTAACTTGAATAGGCTCGTCACATTCTGAGCAGACCATTCTAGGTATCATTTTCTTTCCACAGTGCTTGTGAGTAAACTCAATCGGCTTTCCAAGCCCCATATCCATCCATTTATCCGCCCATTGTACCATCGACAACATAATCGGATATAAGTCTAAACCTTTGTCTGTCAATCGGTATTCAAAACGCTCCTGTCGCTCCACATAGGGAACTTTAACCAGAATACCATGTTCAACTAAACGCTTTAATCGTTCAGAAAGAACATGTCGTGTTAAACCTAAGCTACGTTGGAAATCATCAAAACGATGGATACCCATAAACGCATTACGCAAGATCAACATCGTCCATCGATCACCCAGCACAGAAAGCGCTCGCGCAACTGAACAAGGTTGATCACCGATTTCTTCCCATTTCATTATTATCACCAAATCATTATTTTAAAGTTTTAAAAGACATTGAACCTTGTCTTGAACCGTAAGCTTATAAACTAAGCAATATAAAATATACAGTAACGACCTCAGCGATCAGATGCAATATTGGTACTGAGCTAAAAGTGAAAAAAACAATTAGTTTACAGAATACAATCAAATCCTAATCGTGAATAAATAGCCCAGAGACCAGTTGACCTGCTTCTATTTTAATATTGGCAGGAATACGAACCAAACAATTTGCCTGCATGAGATTACTCAGCATATGAGATTGCTGTTTAGCCAAGCTTTGTAGTTTAAGTTGCCCGTATTCAAAGTAGGCATGCATTCTCAAAAAACGTTCACGCGCATCTGATTTGAGTTCATGCGTCAGAACAGCGCTAAACCACTGTAATGGTTGATCTTGATTTTGTAGAGCATCTAATAAAGTTTTGCCATAAATCTGCATTGCCACATATACGGCGGCTGGATTCCCCGGCAATCCAAGTAAATAACAAGGATGACCCTCACCATTTAGTGGCTTATATTCTGCAAAAAACAGCGGTTTACCCGGTTTTTGTTTTACTTTCCAAAAAACTTGCTCAAAACCCGTTTCAAATGCACAGGGACGTACAAAGTCATAATCTCCAACTGAAACACCACCAGTGGTAATAATCACATCATACTGTTGTTTCAACTGTTCAAAGCAGTCTCTGACCTGTCCTGCTTCATCAGCAATATGCAAAATCTCCACATCTAGCCCATAATCATTGAACCATGCTTTCAACAATGGACCATTAGCATCGAAGACTTTACCTGCTTGTAAATCCGCAGGTGTTTCCGCAACTTCGTCACCTGTAACCACAACGGCAACTTTGGGCACACCAAAAACCTCGATGCTTTGCACCCCTGCCATACTCAACGCTGCAAGCGCACCAATATTAATTTTTTGCCCAACATCAGCCAATTGTTGGCCAACTTGGATTTCTTCACCAGTAAATCGAATATCTGCTTGTGGTTTGATATGTTCAGCTAACCGAATTTTAGCATCAGATTCAACAACGACGATTTCCTGTCTTGCAACATGTGTTGTACCTTCAGGAATTTTTCCGCCTGTAAATATCCGAATCGCTTGCCCCTGCTGCAACGGACGATCAGATACACTTCCTGCTTTGATTTCGCCCTTCAGCTCAAAATAAGCGTCTTGGAGATACTCAAGCGAAGTATTCAACGCATAGCCATCGACTGCGCTTTGCGAAAAATTAGGGAGATTCACTTCTGAATACACAGCTTTGGCTAAATAACGATTAAGACCTTGCCCTAAAGGCAATGTCTCTGTCGCAAGTACTTGAGGTCGTGTTTGAATCAGTTGTAATGCTTCATCAATACTGATTAAACCTTTTTCAGCACCACATCCAGACATTATTCATAACCTCCAGGATGAGGTAAGTCACGGCATACATCAAAAATATGAACTAACGCTGGTAAAATTGCGGCCATTGATTCACTTGCGCCACCACGACTACCCGGTAAAGTCACGACCAATGAACGATCAATAAAACCAGCAACACCACGCGACATCGCGGCATAAGGGGTACGTCTTTGACCAAATGCACGCGAAGCTTCCATCAAACCATCTAATTTACGTTCCATGAGAGGTTCAAGCGTATCGACGGTAATATCGCGCTTACTAATACCTGTTCCGCCTACCGTCATAATACATGCATAGGACTTGGTCAGCTCTAAAACCAAATCTTTCAACTGATCTGATTCGTCAGCTAAAATTTGATAATGAATCGGATCAAATCCAGCTTCAGTCAAAGTATCAACCACGGATTTACCCGCAGTATCAGGTTTACGCCCTGCAGCAACCGTGTCAGAAAGGACAATCACAGCCGCCGAAACTGGTTGGCGCAAGGTACGTTTAAAGTGGGATTTACCACCCTTTTTCTTCAATAATTTACATTGATCCAAGCACAGTTCGTCAGGTTCACAATGTGGTTTTAACATATCGTAAATGGTCAACCCTGCTAAACTGGCAGCGGTTAAGGCCTCCATTTCCACACCAGTTGGCCCGATGGTTTCAACTGTTGTCAGAATCACCACGTGATCCTCTTTTAAATCATAATCAACATCAGCACGATAGATCGGTAAAGGATGACACAGTGGAATAAGTTCATCAGTTCGTTTTGCTGCCAAAATACCTGCGATACGGGCTGTTTTTAAGGCATCGCCTTTTTCGGTATTTCCATCACGCAGCAACTGAATACAATGTGGTGGTGCATATAAAATTGCTTGTGCTTCTGCGACACGATAACTTTCAGGTTTCATCCCAACATTTTTCATTTTAACTTCCTAAAACCTTATTCGTGTGTATGCTCATGTGTGCAATGGCTATGAACATGTGGTTGAGTCTCTACTTCAGTCGTATCTTTGCGGATACAACAACCCTCAACATATTGGCTGGTGCCATCCATAAAGAATTCCTCTTTCCAAATCGGCACTTCATGCTTGACCCGTTCCACTGCTTCTTCGCAAGCCTGAAATGCTTCACGGCGATGAGCAGCATAAGCAATCGCAATAATCGCGGTTTCGCTGACATCCAAAAAGCCGATACGATGCATAACTCGCACATATGAAACCTGATATTTATCTTTTATTTGCTGCTCGATCTCACGAATCATTTTTTCAGCAACGGGTGTATAAGCCGTATACTTTAAGGCTTTGACCGCTTTTCCTTCATGATGATTACGCACCGTACCAACAAAAATATCAATACCACCACATTCAGGAAAGCTTTGGATTGGATCAAAACAATCTAAACTTAAAGCTTGATCTTGAACTCTAGCAAATTCACGCATTTTTATCCTCCTGCTACTGGTGATAACAGCACTAAGGTACATGAAGAAGCCAATGCTGTTTGTCGAGCTACGATGTCCTCCCCAATAGCACAAGCGCATTTTTCCATCGCGGTTGCAGACTCAGGATAAAGTGACACTACATGTGCGAGCACATCTTGAACCAATTGATCAGCAGCAAACTCAAATGCTAATGCCTTTGGTAATAATCGCTCTATAGCGCCAAAGGCTTCAATTTTAATTTCAACAGTTTGCATTTCTTCTCCAGACCACATTTTCCAAACTAACCACCCAACATATGCATACTAATCTTACGTAACTGCTGATGTTGTATCGCGTGATAACCTTTCGCTTTTTGCCATATATAAGGTTTTATTTGTAAATCGAGTTGTTGGAAATCAGTCGCTTTATCTAAACCTTGTTGCCGAATTGCATCTAGCAAATAGGGCTTAATATTTAAGCCTTGTTGCGCAAAAAGACAATTATATAACTCACCCAGTGCAGTCAATCGAATCCGATCACATTCACCACAAAATGAATGGGTAATGGTCGAAATAATGCCGATACGATATGTTCCATCGAGTTGATATTGACGTGCAGGTTCATGTTGTTGTTGGATGAGCTGAATATCATAGTGCGGTTTGAGTTGTTCTAAAATTTCCGCCTCACTGACCACAGCTTGATCTGTCCAATGCTGATCACCATCCAAAGGCATAAATTCAATAAATCGTAATTGAATATTGTGATGTTTAGCCCATTTCACCATCGGTAAGATTTGGTCATCATTCTGACCTTTCATCAATACACAATTTATTTTAAATGGCAGTTGGGCTTGCTGAGCTGCTTCGATCCCCGCTAAAACAGGTGCTAAATCTTTTTTTGTTAATATTTTAAATTGAGCAGCATCTAAACTATCAAGGCTAATGTTTAAATCATCTAAACCCGCATCTTTAAGCTGTTGTGCATATTTTGCGAGATAATGTGCGTTAGTCGTGATCGAAATACGCTTCAAACCTAAAGCTCTCAAAGCTTGCAAATCACGAATAAAGTGAACCACACCCTGACGCATTAATGGCTCACCACCCGTAATACGGATGTTTTCAATGCCTTGTTGAACCATATACTGGCAAAATACCAACAAAGCCTCAAAACTCAGTAAATCTTGTTTTTTCATCCATTCTGGATGTTCAGGCATACAATAAATGCATTTGAAATTGCAACGATCAGTCACAGAAATCCGTAACTTCCGTTTAATACGACCATACTGATCCTTTAAAATCGGTAATGGCGTGTTGGCTATCTCATGCGTCATTATATGCACTCATATTGTGAATCTTCCCACTGTGGTTAGCACAAATGCTGTGCATCATCGTTTGACTAATCGCTGTGGGTTGCTTTTTTACAGCAATAATTATTCCAATCTATAATAATTGATGCGTGTTGTGTTGTTTATTCGTTCAATTAAGCAACTTCTTCAATCATAAAACAACAATTAATGCAGTTATGCATCATATCGCCCCAAACCATACCGCACCATCTTTTACCACTATTCCATAAAAACGAAACAAATGAGTGCGGCATCATTCTTGTCTCACGACGCTTGTACAAGCTCTAAACGCACAGGTACATACTTATGATATGGCGTCTTGGACAAGGGATCACAATGCTGAGTAGACGTTAGTCGATTTAGCTGCGGTCCTATTGGCTCACCGCTACGATAACGCAAACCATAACCATGTGGTAATGACACTACACCCTTACGCATCCCCTCATCAAGCTCAACAGTAACTTGAATCTGCCCATGCTCAGAAATACATTGCAAAGCATGACCTGTTTCCACCCCTAGTTTCAATGCATCTTCAGGGTTCATTCTTAAGCGTCCTTCTGCATCAACTTTACGCCATGCTGGATCACGATAGATTTGATTGGCGTTATAGCTACGACGTTCACCTGCCAATAGAATGAATGGATAATCATTCGATAAATGTGGTGATTGTTGAGCCAATTGTGCCAACTCGACAAACATTTCAGGAATCGCTAGGCGAATTTTCTGATCTTTATAAGCAATCAAACGCCATACATCTGCATATTCATGTTGTGACAACACCACACCTGAACGTTGTTCTAAGATGGTTTGGAACAATTTAACACCTAAATTGAGACGATTACCCACATATCCTGCTCGCTTCACAGCTTTATAATGCTGAGCCGCATACTGCATACATAATGGAAGTAACAATGCGGTAGACGCAGCGTCATTTGGTAAAGTCTTGCCTAAAGTGCGATACACAATAGATGCTGCAAAAGGAATTAATTTCTTATTTCGAGCGAAACTCACTCCAAGTGCTGCAAAATACGCTAGATAAATCCGATTCGCCGAATCTTTTGCTGCAATCTTACTCAAAATAGGAAACTGTTTCGGCATCACCTGCATCGCTTCGAGCAAACGCGTGTAAATTTCTGCTTCAGTCAGGGTATCGCCCTGTGCTTGAAAAAGTGGATGGCGTAAATGGAAGCCATTTTTAGGAAATTCCAAATTAAACCCCGTAAACTCCCATTTCTCGAACTGAGTATGTGCAGGCAGGATATAATGCGCCAAACGTGCAGTTTCTGTCATCGCCACATCTACCACGACTAAGAGATCAAGCGATTGAAAAGCCTGTTCATAGGCTGAAGTATCGGGATATGTAAGTAACGGATTACAACTATCGACAAATACCGCACGAACCCGTTTTTCACCTGCTTTTAGAATTTCATCAGGTAAAATATTTGGCGGGAAAAATCCAGAAATCGGAAACATTTTATGATGAACTGTACGACGATATTTAGGGTTTCGCTCATCGGTATCAGTCAAAATCGGAATGAACATCGTATGTAAGTTATTGGTCCCTTGTTTACCAAAATGCCCTGCTAATAAATATAAAAGCTTCTCTAAATAGCCATTCAAGGTCGTATTCAAAGTATGTTGAATACCTAAATCAATTCGTACACAAGCACTTTTTGCTTTGGCGAAATCGCGAACAATTTGATAAATCAGCTCAATTGGAACATCTGCTTTTTGAATGTATTCTTCCACAGGAATGTTAAAGAAAGCCTGCTTAACTTGTTCAAATCCATGGGTATGTTGTTGAATAAACGATTGGTCGTATAAGTTTTCACGTAACATGATCGCGATCATGGCTGACATTAGATACGAATCTGTTCCTGGTTTTAATTGAACATGAATATCAGCTTGTTTGGCAGTTTCTGTCCGCCGCGGATCAAACACCACCATGGTTCGATCGGGATCTTTTTTGATATGTTTTAAAGTATCCCGTGCATTTGGAATACCATGCGCCTGAAATGGGTTGGTTCCAATAAACAAGACATAATCAGCATGTTCAACATCTTCTGTGGTATGACAAGCTTGGCTTCCAAACAAACGACCATTTACCCAAAAATCACCTGTTTTTTCCTGTGCCAAAGAGTTATATGCATAAAAACTTTTCATGGCATATAACAACTGACGACCATAGGCTGCGCCTAAGTGATTGCCCTGTCCACCACCACCAACTGAAGCGAAAGCAGTTCCACCATAGCTATTACGGATCTGTACCAGTTGATCAGCAATCTCCTGAATCGCTTGCCCCCAATCAATTTCTATAAACGAACCATCAGCTTGGCGTTTGAGTGGCTTGGTTAATCGATCAGCATGTTGTTGATAATGCTGTAATCGTGCTGCCTTTTGACAGATATAACCTTGTGAAAAAGGATGCCGTGGATCACCTTTGATTTTCTTAAATTGGTTATTTTCGATTTCTACACTCAGTCCACAATTTCGTGAGCATAGAATGCATGCTGTTACATCCTGTCTCGATGCTGCCGTTGTTATTGTCATGTGTTTTCACCTTATCATTGTTATGAAAATTGGCCCATTAAACAAATTTTCCTTGCTGATCTCATAACATCTACAAAATTTTGATCATATTCAACACTGGTTTCGACTTGATTGTGTTGGGATGGTTAATTTAAAGCTTATTTGCACATGTTCATCTGAATTAAAACTAATCGAGTTCCAAAATAGAACTTATTTAAGAAAAGGTCAAGAACACAATGTATTGCCTTTTCAATAATTCAATTATTTTAATCTCAAAACGTGTGTTGAATAATAGTGCTGCCAGTGATTTAACCAAACTAACTCATTAAAATCTTGTAATTTTATGCCTAAATACACTCGATTAAAATTACCTACCGCGCCGATTGTCGATAAAAATGTATAATTAAAAAATTCGTACTGCTTTTGGCGAATTTTGCTGTTTTTCTTATTACAACAAAAAGAGCACATTAAGTGCTCTTTTAGGTTAACAACGATTTAAACTTAATTAAATGTTTTAAAGCGAATGGCATCATCCATATAGGTTTTTTCGCCTGCTGGAGCTTCAATTGAACCAAATACAAGCTGAGCGCGTAATTTCCAATTTGCTGGAATATCGAAAGTTTCAGCAACTTCGGCATCTACAATTGGATTGTAGTGTTGTAATGAAGCACCCACACCGATTTCAGCCAATGCCGTCCAAGTCGCGAACTGAGCAATCGCACTTGAATGTTCAGACCATACTGGGAAATTATCTGCGTACAACGCGAACTGCTCTTGTAAACCTTTTACAACGTCTTGATCTTCGTAAAACAATGCCGTACCAAAACCAGCCGCAAAGCTATCAATTTTTGCACTTGTATTTGCAAATGCTTCTGCAGGAACCATTTTACGCAAAGTTTCACGAACGATTTCCCAAAATTTGCTATGAGACTTACCATATAGAGTAACAACACGTGAGGTTTGTGAGTTAAATGAAGATGGACTTTGTTTTACTGCTTCACGAATGGTTTCTTCAATAGTTGCTTGATCAACTGAAACGTTTTTACCAATTGCATAAATTGTACGACGTGTTTTGATACTATTTAAAAAGTTACTCATGTTGTTATTCCTACCTATGACCTAAAGGGAGTTATCTTGGATTGAGGTCAGTTTATAACGCTTCATTTTTTAGGCATAGCCCCAAAAACATAACAGATCGTTCTATTTTCGCAACATATCTCTTTTTCTAGAGCAAAAAAAAACTCCACCTCATCATAAAGTGGAGTTCCTAATATCATCAGAACTTATTTATCTGTTTCAAATAATGCAGCAACAAAGGACTTCGCTGAGAAAGGACGTAGATCATCAATTTTCTCACCCACACCGATATAACGAATTGGCACATGAGTACGGCTAGCGATATTGAATAACACACCACCTTTCGCTGTACCATCCAACTTGGTAATCGTAATACCCGTCAAACCTACTGCTTCATCAAATAATTGCACTTGATTAATCGCATTTTGACCCGTGCCCGCATCTACGATCAACATGATTTCATGTGGCGCAGTCGCATCAATCTTTTGCATCACACGTTTCACTTTTTTAAGCTCTTCCATTAAGTGCGATTTATTTTGCAAACGACCAGCAGTGTCAGCAATCAAGACATCCATACCTTTAGCTCGTGCACTTTCAAAAGCATCAAAAATTACGGATGCGCTGTCAGCACCATTGCCTTGAGCAACCACAGGAATGTCATTGCGCTCACCCCAAATTTGTAATTGCTCAGTAGCCGCAGCTCGGAAGGTATCGCCTGCCGCAAGCATGACCTTTTTGCCTTCACCTTGTAAACGTTTTGCAAGCTTACCAATCGTTGTGGTTTTACCCACTCCATTTACACCAACCATCAAAATCACATAAGGGGATTTGTTTGGATCGATATGTAACGGTTTTACACGTGGCGCAAGTAAAGCGACCAGCTCTTCTTGCAAAGCTTTATACAAAGCATTTGAATAAATCAAATCACCACGTGCAGTTCTTTCAGTCAGGTTTGCAATAATCGTTTTAGTCGCATCAACACCGATATCAGCAACAAGTAATTGTTCTTCAACTTCTTCTAATAACTCATCATCAATTTCTTTGCCACCAATAAGAATATTGACCATCCCATCCGTAAAACTGCGACGAGTTTTGGTCAAACCATCTTTCATTCGACCAAAGAAACCACCTACTTTTTGTTGATCATCGTTCTCTGATTCTGACGTTGATTCTGAAATTTCAATAACTGGAGTAGCTTCAACTTGAGTCTGCACAGGTTCAATAATTGGAACATCGACAGCAGGTAAACTCGGCAACGTGACATCATCATCACCGATATCAGCATTTATCAAGAATTTATTTTGCATATTCGATTGCTGTTGCATGTCGATTCCTTGAGAAAAAAGCAGCTTTTTAGAAGATGGCCAGTCTAGCATAAAATCCTATTTTTTACTGACCAAGACCAAGCATTCAGTTATAAATGGAAGCCAATCAGCTAAAACTTATTCATCCTCTTTGGCCATTGCTGGGTACTGTCGAATACGATTTGATTCAAATTGATACGCATTCAAAAGCTTCAGATACTCTACACGGCGCACTTGATGTTGTTGCAGCACATTCTCAGCCATATCTTGAGTTTTGGGGTGGCTTGCTTGTTGTGAAAGCTGAATGACGTGCTGATATTGAAAATTATTGATCGGGTGCTGCAATGCACCATACGCAAGTATAAAAATACCCAATAAAATAAGACTGACCAAAATATTGTAAAAATGGTCAAATTTAAATCCGAACTGGGATTGCAAGACTTTATATTTAGAAATGATAGACAACATAACCTACCTCAGTGTTATGAAGTAGTGTATGTCTCTGATTCACTAAGAACAAGCATCAAGTTTAGCGATCTTTCATAGATGGTTGCGTTATAGGCTGTTTTTCCAACAATAACGCAACCCCTAAAGGAGATCGCAAAACACTAACCCATCAGCGTTCGAACAAAAGCAAAGTATAGAATCAGTGCAATAATCGCCAAACTAATAAAGATTGCAAACATCCCTACACCGTTCTCAGCATCCGCTGGATGTAATTCATCATCATCAGCAATACGCATCAACTCTCCATTATAAACTTCATAAAAGTGATCTTTTTGCTCAGGCGTTAGACGAATTGCAAAATCATAAACGCGTTTACGCTGCGCAAGACAATAGTCACCCAAATGGATTTCTTGATGAAATACAGCTTCATCGAGTAACTTACGATGGTAATGGGCCAGAGCAATAATTTGGTTTTCTGATGGCGGAATATCAAAGCTTAAACCATCTATGATAGCTGACATGTTATTCTCCTTTTCTTTTATTTTCACTTTGATTTTACTTAAAATTACTTGTTCACAGTGTTTAATCGTGTAAGCTTTTATTTAAACAAAGCGAATGAACGTAAAAACGAGTTAAATATTTGACAATTCCATTAATTTTGTCATAATAACTTCACAATACAATGTTAAATTAGCTTAAATTCAGAGCAATGTAGCTTTGAATAGAATATGCGGTAATCATAATTAAAATAAGGAGTTATATATGATTCAACATTTTACACAACATGAACTAGAACATGTTTATGCAAACGCGGTAAATACAATCCAGTCGCAAAAAAACTTTCTAGATGCCGTGAAAGAGCTTGAACAAGTTGCCCAAGCAGGTCACGGGAAAGCGGCATTATTTTTAGCAGAGTTGTACTATCAAGGTTTCCGAGTCGAACGTGACTCCCTGAAAGCCCAGTATTGGCAGAAGATGGCAACCTTACAAGCATGATAAAACGTCCTTGCGCTACATCAAAGCTTTAATCGCTTTGATCTGCTCAGGTGGCGTTTTTTTATGCCTATACTAAATAAAAATATTATTCCCAGAATACTACGCGCTTCGCTTATCTTGCGCTGCACCAAAGCTACAATCGCTTTTAACCTACGCACTTCGCTTATCTTGCACTGCGCCAAAGCTTTAGTCGCTTTGGCTTGCTCAGGTGGCGTTTTGTAATGCTTAAGAATATTTGCTTACGATTTTGATGAATAGTTTAAACATAAATGTCATCTAAATTTCTTATAATAAAACATAAGTTTAAATAATATTAGTTTAATAATATGTATAGGTTCAATCATTTCCAGCCAGTATCACGAGAGTTGATGATCAAAATCTCGATTCTCAAGACCATGATGTATTGTGGCGTTCTATGGGGACTTTATCACGATGGTTGGGCGATCACGTCTGATCAGGATGGGCATGTATTTCCTTTTTGGCTGAATGGTGTGCAAGCACATCGTTATGCACGATCAAACTGGAAACACTACACACCTCGTAAGATTACACCAAAGGATTTTCATGAATCCTTACTTCCCTTGCTCACACGCTTACAAGTCGAACCAGCCCTTTTTAACTCGTCTCATTGCAAATTTAAACTTTCGACTCAGCAAATGCAGCATTTCTTTTTTATGCCGCAGCAACCAATTATTGCCGCTTAGTGCAGTCAAGAACGACTCAATGATGGCTTTTTCTTATAAATGCTTAAAAAGTCATCATTGAAATTAAATTAGGGCTTTGCAATTAAAAAAAATACCGTTAAGTTAAATGAAAATGACAATACAACACAGGTGGATAAACAATGACAATCGTTGCTCAAGTCATAAAAAATAAAGCTGTACAATCAATTTTTACAATCTCACCAAATGCGACTGTACTTGAAGCGATTAAAATTATGGCGGACAAAGGTGTAGGTGCTTTAGTCGTTGCTGAAGATGAAAAAGTCATCGGTATTTTTTCAGAACGTGACTATACCCGTAAGATTGCATTGATGGAACGTTCTTCAAACAGCACACTTGTTGCGGATATTATGACTTCAAAGGTTATTTCAGTCAGTCTAAACAATACCGTAGAAGAATGCTTACAATTGATGACTGATCGCCATTTACGCCATTTACCAGTACTTGATGATGAGAAACTTGTGGGTTTTATTTCAATTGGTGACTTGGTTAAAGCTGCGATGGATGATCAACGTATTCTCATTGAACAGCTTCAACAATATATTTCTGGCTAAAAATCCTCCCCAACCCTCCTTTCATAAAGGAGGGGGTCTATATGCTTAATAAAAAATGGGCAATTTCTAAAATTGCCCATTTTTTATTTAGATTAGTTTACCGTTATGCAGCCAAAAAATCTTGAATCATAGGAACGAGGCGCTTGAGCAACTCATCGGCTTGATCTGGAGTCATGTTTAAAGGCGGCAACAAACGTACCACTGAACCTGCTGTGACATTGATGATTAATTTATATTGATCACGCGCAATCGCAACCAACTCAGCACAATCTTTGGGTAACTGAATTCCAATCATCATGCCAAAACCACGCACTTGAACGTGTTGCTCTGTCAATTGCTCACGTAACTTTTCAACAATATACGCGCCTACTTTTGCCGCGTTTTCAACCGCATTTTCTTGTTGAAGCGTATCTATTACGGTGTAGACCACACGAGAGCCTAGCACAGTGCCACCATAAGTCGAACCATGGCTACCAGCTCCCAATATCCCAACAGCTTTGCCTTGTGTCATCACAGCACCAACAGGAAAGCCATTGCCTAAACCTTTGGCTGTGGTCATTACATCAGGAATAATATTGGTGTGTTGATAGGCAAAGTATTTACCAGTACGTCCATTCCCTGTTTGAATTTCATCGAGCATCATTAACCAGTTATGCTGATTACAAAGAGCGCGAACTTCTTCCAAATAACTAAAACCTTGAGGCGCAGTATTGACACCACCCTCACCTTGAATCGGTTCAATTAAGATCGCAACAATATCAGGATGATGAATAGCTGCTTCTTGGATTGCCTCGACATCACCAAAAGGAACGCGGACGAAACCTTCAACAAGTGGCGCAAAGCCTTCTTGAACCTTTTTATTTCCTGTCGCAGATAAAGTCGCTAAGGTACGACCATGAAACGATTGCTCAGCAACGATAATTTTGGGATTGGCTATGCCTTGTTGTGCACCAAATTTACGTGCAATTTTAATTGCTCCTTCATTTGATTCTGCGCCGCTATTTGAGAAAAAGATTTCCTCCATCCCAGAAACCTCTGCAAGTTTCTGTGCTGCGGCTGTCTGCCAAGGAATTTCAAATAGATTACTGGTATGCACTAATGTAGCTGCTTGCTCAGCAATTGCTGCTGCGATAACTGGGTGTGCATGACCTAAGCCACATACAGCAATGCCCGTTAAAGCATCTAAATACTCTGTACCATCTGCTGTATATAAATACGCCCCTCGTCCTCGCACAAAACTGATCGCTTGGCGACCATAGGTTGCCATAATATGTGATGGTTGATCAGGTTGCACAGGCGCAAGAGTAATATTAGTCATAACAAACTCAATCTATCATTAGTTGTGGGGAAAAAAGTTATATAAGCAAAAACTTGCGTAGATTGAAAGCGTAAACTCACATTTATATAAGAAAAATCTTGAGTAATCCCCCGCATAGCCATTTTTTTGGGTATATAATGTCGGAAGTTTAGTTGAGGATCTATCTAATGACGGAACAAGCGCGTGATACAGTAGCGTTAATTCGTGATCAAATTGCGAAACACCCTGTTTTACTTTACATGAAAGGCACTCCACAATTCCCGCAATGTGGTTTTTCTGCTCGTGCAGTAGAAGCACTTAGCCAAATTGGTCGTCCATTTGCCTATGTAAATATCTTAGAAAATCAAGATATTCGTGCAACTTTACCTCAAATTGCGAACTGGCCTACTTTTCCACAATTATGGATAAACGGCGAGCTTATTGGTGGTAGCGATATCATGCTTGAAATGTTCCAAAATGGTGAGTTAAAACCATTAGTTGAACAACACAGCGCAGCGCCTGAAGCCTAAGCTGTACAAACGAAAGCCAATCAAATGATTGGCTTTTTTATTTAGTTAAATTCAATTCTGATTAAAACCAATATATCTAAACAGACCTTCCACACCTAAATCTGCTTTATAAATTTGCATTTCAGTATAATTTGCTTGTGTGACGCTGAGAAAAACATTCATGTTTGGATCTTCATGAATTTCATCAACAGACTGTGGCAATTCCGCCTCAAAACGATCAGCTATATACTCAAAACCTAGATCCATTGCGATAAACAAAGTATGTTCACAAGGCTGAATATACTGTTCTTGCTCCCAATCTAATACTGCATGATCACAATGAGGGCAGCAAACATTTGCTGTAGCGCTAGACACTTCAACCAGTTGATAAGGCATATTGATTATTTCAAAAAATTTTAAAGATTATAAAAGAATTTATGCTTCACAAAAAACCTCTACTCATCACTTATTTTTGCAACGATATATCTATAAAATAATGAATGTTGCAGAAATGGAATTGAATAATGTTAACTGATTTAGATGATTTTTATTGTTTTGCCCTTGTCGTTGAACATGGGGGCTTTAGTGCTGCGGAACGCGCCACAGAAATCCCAAAGTCTAAACTCAGCCGTAGAGTCTATAATCTTGAAGAACAATTAGGCGTGCGTCTCATCCAACGTAGTTCACGCCATTTTGCTGTAACAGATATTGGTATGGATGTTTATCGACATGCTCAAGTGATGATGAATGCCGCTCAAGCAGCGCATGATGCGGTGAATCATTTAAGTAGTGAACCTCGTGGTGTCATAAAAGTCAGCGTTCCAGTTGATATTGCTCAAAATCAAATGACGAAAATCCTACCCAATTTTTTAAAGAAATATCCTGAGGTGCGAGTACAAATGATGGTGAGCAACCGTCGTATTGATGTCATCAACGAGGGAGTAGATGTAGCCTTACGTGTTCGCTCGAAATTAGATGATGATCCAAATTTGGTTTTACGAGAGTTTGAAGCGATTGAGCAACGCCTCTTTGCTAGCCAAGCCTACCTAAATGAATTTGGACATTTAACTACACCAGAACAACTGACCGATCATCGTATTATCAGTATGGCTGAAGATCATCTCGATCAACATTTCTTACTCACCGACCCAAATAAACTACAGAAAAAAATCAAAGTGAATCCTGTCATTATGGGTTCAAACTTACTCATGCTTGCTGAATTAGCCAGTCAAAACTGTGGTATTGCATTGCTACCTGATAGCATCGCACAAGACTTCGTTCAATCTGGTCAATTGGTAAAAGTATTGCCTGAATGGACTGCACCACATGGTATTTTCCATGCCGTTTATCCTTCACGTAGAGGGTTATTGCCGGCAGTACGGGTATTTATCGACTATTTGGTTGAGCAACTGGCTCAGTGTGCAACAAAAAAGGTTCGATATTAAAATATCGAACCTTTGCTGTACTTCGCAGTGCTTATAACTAAATACTTGGATAATGACCTGTTCCATTCGGCCACGGGGTCAATAACTCAAAACCATCATCAGTAACTGCGACCATATGTTCCCATTGCGCTGATAGTGACTTGTCTTGGGTGACCACCGTCCAACCATCACTTAACTCTTTAATCTGTGGCTTTCCAGCATTGACCATCGGCTCAATGGTAAAAACCATTCCTTTTTTCAATACCATGCCTTGGCCTTTTTGACCATAATGCAAGATATTCGGTTGTTCATGGTAAACACGTCCGATCCCATGCCCACAGTATTCTCGTACGATACTATAGCCTTCACGTTGCGCAACGGATTGAATGGCATGACCAATATCACCCAATGTCGCACCTGGTTTAACCGTATGAATACCCGCTAGCATCGCTTCGTAGGTTGTTTCGACTAATTTTTTTGCTTCCGAGGCAGGTTCACCCACAAAGTACATACGGCTGGTATCACCAAAATAACCATCTTTAATGACTGCAACATCAATATTTAGAATATCACCATCTTGCAAAATCCTTTTCGCAGAAGGAATTCCGTGACACACTTCTTCATTGACCGAAATACAGGTGGTTTTGGTAAAACCGTGATAGCCAACATTGGCAGGAATAACTTGTAATGTATTGACGATATAATCATTACAGATATCATCTAAATATTCAGTTGAAACACCAGCCTTTATATAAGGACCAATCATTTCCAATACTTGTGCCGCCAAACGACCCGAGATACGTAATCTCTCAATATCTTGTTCTGTTTTAATGGTCACAGTAGAAGCTCTCATCCGAGATATTCCTTATAAAAAAACAAATTAATTCGAAAAATGCAGATCAAGTATTGCATTGTGTATTTCAGATAGTTGTACGCTTCAACCATCAAATCTTCAATCATTTTATGACTAAAACAGCATTTTTATTTTACATTTAATTTCAATTATGATCACAGGAAAAAACGATAGCACACATGATACCTGCCCTGGCTTTTAACAAATTCAATGAAGGTATAACACTGTAAAGTTCTAATGCGGTCTTTTTAGCCAAAAATAAAGCAACTTTCACATAAATTAGTTTCAAATGACCGCACTTATGCTCTAAAATTCGCACTTTTATTTTAAACTCCCCTCTTTTATGAACCAACTCCGTACAGGAGATATTATTGCTTTAGGTTTTATGACCTTTGCACTGTTTATTGGTGCTGGCAATATTATTTTTCCTCCCATTGTTGCCCAGCAAGCTGGTGAACATGTGTGGCTTGCTGCATTTGGCTTCTTAATCACCGCAGTTGGTCTTCCTGTTATTACCATCATGGCCTTGTCTCGCACCCAAGGTTCAATTGAAAATATCAGCTCACCACTCGGACGTTTTGCCAGTTTATTGCTTACAATCGTCTGCTATTTAACTGTAGGGCCACTATTTGCAACCCCACGCACCGCTACTGTTTCCTATGAGATTGGCTTTGCGCCTTACTTTGGAACATCAAGCAGCAGCCTTTTTATTTACAGTATCATTTACTTTGCTTTTGTTACGGCTATTTCGCTTTACCCAAACAAACTCTTAGATACTGTAGGTCATGTACTTGCACCATTAAAAATTATTGCGTTGGCAATACTCGGTATTGCTGCATTTGCCATACCGACTGGATTGATCTCACCACCCATCAATAACTACGTGGCTAGTCCAGTTTCAGAAGGTTTTGTCAGTGGTTACTTGACCATGGATACGTTAGGCGCTTTAGTCTTTGGTATTGTGATCATTCAAGCGATTCAGTCTCGTGGCGTAACCGACACTAAACTCATAACCAAGTATGCCATCATCGCAAGTCTGATCGCGGGTGTAGGCCTTACTCTCGTTTATGTCAGCTTATTTAAGCTTGGTTTAGGTAGCCATGAAGTCGCTGCAAATGCAGACAATGGTGCAATTATTTTGCATGCCTATGTACAGCACGCATTTGGCGATTATGGCTCTTATTTCCTCACAGGTTTGATTTTCCTTGCCTGTATGGTGACAGCAATTGGTTTAACCTGCGCATGCGCCGAATACTTCACAGAGTTGACTGGTCTACCTTACAAATTGTTGGTGTTTATTCTCACAGGGTTTTCACTATTAATTTCTAACTTAGGCTTAACCAAGTTGATCGCCTTCTCAATTCCCGTTTTGAGCGCAATTTATCCACCTGCAATTGTGGTGATTATGCTGAGCTTTTTTTGGAAATATTGGAATAAGCCCTCTATTGTCGTCGGTTCAGTGACTGGTGTTGCTTTCCTTTTTGGTATCATCGAAGCCATTAAAGCAGCAGGCTTTGGTACTCACTTACCTACATTCATTGAGCAATTACCCTTAAATGACCAAAATCTTGCATGGTTACTTCCATCTTTAATCATTCTTGTAATTGCAATGATCGTGGATCGAGTGCTAGCAACAAAAAGATAAAATAATTTGTCGTTAAAATAGTGTTTTACCCAAACATGATTTTAGCTATACAAAAAATGTTCCTTTACCCAATGGACGTATTTTGTTTACGACAAATTATTCTCACCTAAACATCGCTATCCACATAAAATATCGCATTTTTCATACCCGAATCCCCAATTTGCACAGATGAATAGCAGTTCTAAATTTTTCAAAATGTAAAAAAATGGAGTTGATATTTAACAAAAAATACCAACAACACACATTAAGAATACTAAAAAACTTTAACAATCAATATCAATATAAACTTATTCAAAAAAATTATAGATTTACCTATTGAAATAAAGAGAAAATCGCAGTACAACTTTAATAACAATTCCGACAAAATCGCATGGTTTTGTCATTAAGACAAGGAGGGATGGAGATGTTATCAACACATTTCAACAAGCAAGTCTTCATTAACACTCTGAAGACCAATGACTCAATTGTTTATGCCATTACCACACTCGCACTCATGGCGACACTGTTAGTTCAGGGTACAATTAAAGGCAACTTGAAACCTGAATATTTTGTTTACGCACTGATTGTTTCATTAGCGTTTTGTGTATGGGCAGTCGTTGATCAAAAATTCCGACAGCTCAGCCTCGCACGTAAGATAAAATCTTTAAGGAAAATGGATGAGTAATCATCCATTTTTTTAATACAGAAATTTAGCGATGGTTCCAAATACCAATACTGCTGTCGCACCTAGTTCAACAATAATTAAACTCAACATGATTAAACTCATTGCCCAAGCAGGAAGTGTCCACCGACCTAATTGATGTGGTTGTTTGAATTGATTGGTTGTATCTCTTAAAAATCCATGGATGATATAAGTCAAAATAGACATCGCAAAATAGAATAAATTGGCAATGACACAAAACAAAGCGATAGACGCTGATAAAACAGTAAAGTGACTTAAAACAGCAAGAATTAGACTTGCAGCCGCATAAAGTAGACTACTCCGATGAGCAATATCTACATAATAATGGGCTCGTGCTTGTTCTGTTTTTCTAATCTGATAATACTTCCAAACCCCTGTCAGCATACCAACCCATAAAAAAATCCCGCTAAACACAATCGCAATTTGTGTCGCGCTACTCAAAACATACATCTCATCTCCCCAATATAAATATGATTCATTATGCGCACCTATATTACCTAAAAATTGACTTTGCAGTCATTTTTTAATCGAGTTTCTTTTTAGAACTCAGGTAAAGTAAAAAGATGCAATTACAAGAGTATTTTCAAATGAATACCTATGAATCATGCTGGATCGATTGTAAAGATGGCTATCAACTGGCTGCCCAATTTTATCCAGCACAAGTTGACAGCAAAAATTATCCAATTTTGATTTGCCCTGCAACAGGCATTACTAAAACGTTCTATCATTCTTTCGCTGAATGGTTAAGCCAACGAGGCTATCCTGTTCTGAGTTTTGATTTTAGAGGAATCGGAGAATCACTACATGAGCCGCTGAAAAACTCCACGGCTAGTATTAACGATTGGGGAATCTTAGACATCCCCGCTGCAGTTGACAGCTTATTGCATCAAACACAATCTGAGAAAGTAATCATCATTGGGCACAGTGCTGGTGGACAGCTACTTGGTATTAACCCCAACTATGACAAAGTCGCTAAAGTAGTCGCAATTGCAGGTTCTACTGGACATGTAAAAGGATTAAAAGGCAAGACCAAATTTTTAGCACCCGTTATGTTTAATATAATTTTTCCACTCTCTAGCTTTATCAAAGGCTATGGTGCAACACAATTTATCGGAATGGGCGAAAATTTACCCAAAAATGTGGCGAAGCAATGGGCGGAATTTTGTAGTAAACCGGGTTATGTCATGAACGCAGTGGGTAAAACCATATTTGAAGATTATCATCAGGAAATTCAATGCCCTATTACTTCATTTTGGGCTACTGATGATGAGATTGCTACTCAAGCAAACGTCAAAGAGCTCTTAGGTTTATATCCAAATGCCAAAACCAAATTAATTGAGCTAAAACCTCAACAACTTGGCTATAAGCAGATTGGGCATATGTTAATGTTTAAAAAATCACATCAGAAGTTATGGCCTATTATTGAAAATGAATTAACAGTCTAATCCTCTGCATCTATCTCCTCTTTTAGATTCACACTTTCCGCATCTAAACGCGTAATCCAGTTTAGATGCGTTTTTTTATTGTGTTTTGATGGCTGCGATTTGCTAGGTATGACTTTTTATTTCTTGTGTTATCAATTAATTTTTCTTATCCAACAATATTATTGATTAGGAAATCTTAATAAATAACACTTTTAAAGTAATAAATTTAAGTCTCGTCACTATAAAGTGTGATAAAGCATGTATTTATTCAACATTACTTATCACTTCTTTTCCATCAAATTTTAACCAAATGATTAAAACAAACACATGTATTTTTTATATATTTAACGATTATTTATTTTATAAATATAATGATTTTGTATTTTTATGACATTTTAGACAGAATTTTTTATAAAAAAGTCACGTCAAAACGCGTATTTTTTTCCTACAATACGATTACTCTACAAATGAGCAGAAATGCAAAATTGTAGGAATATCACTGAAATAAAATGATTCAGGAAATACATTATTCATTACAAATTTATGTGAATTTTGTGATAATTCCCTTAATCATTTATAAAGATAGTTTCATAATTATCTTTGGTAGATTTGCTATCAATGAAATGATAAAAAAATCAGAAAAGGTTTTTTTAGCAGATAAATTGTAGACATTTCATGGAATCTAAGAGCGACGCTATATTGCTCGATATACAAGCATGGGAAAGAAGTAAATGACAAAGAAATATGCGCGTTTTTTACCTACAGCCGAATCATTTAAGCTAGAAGATTTTCCATACTATTGGATTTCTCAAGTAAATTCTCAGTACGTTCAAAATATTGACAACGTACTCAAGAAATATGGTTTAGACAACTCTCGCCGTCGTATTTTAATTGCATTAGAAGTTAAACCTCATGCAAGCGTCTCCGAACTTTCGGATATGGTCATTTCAAAAATGTCTACTACAACCAAAATTGTTTATCGCTTGAAAGATGAAGGTTATATCGAAACCTATTCTTGTAAAGATGATGGCCGTATTACCCGCGTTTATCTAACCGATAAAGGCAAGGAAATGGTCATCAAAATCAATGATCTAACTTCTGTTATTTTGGAACAATCTTTTGATGGCTTAACGCCTCTTCAAATTGAAAAAACCATGGAAATTCTAAAGCTTATGTTTAAAAATCTTGCGCGTTGATTTTTGCTTAGCGAGGGAGGCTTCGATTTGAAGCCTTTTTTTATTTGGATGATAAAACGCTAGAATGCATCGAACATATTTAACTGTGGTGTGATTTTTTCTATCTTTGCCTTAGGTACATATGAACATTCAAACTCTTCTACAGGGAAACCTTGCATAAAATCGAAGAGTTGATTCGGTTGTTTTAAACTCAGCCATTCATCTAAACGATCGTGAGGAACAACCACAACTGATCGTTTTACATCACCCGGTTCGTGAAAGTCTTTCATCATTGGATGGTCAATTGCATCCATCGTTAACATCGTTGCAGAACGAATAATCTGATCATTTAGTTTTCGAATCTCATAAACCGCCGCAATAAAAAAACCTTTGCCATCTTTACGGCGAACTCCCCATCTTTGGGGCTTATGATCAATATATTTACTTTCATAAAACTCTGAGACAGGGATAACGCCAAACTTACACTTAGATGCCGCCTCTTGAAAACTCGGCTTTTGAAAAATTGTTTCGTGCCGCGCATTATAAGTATGCTTCGTAATATTGGTATCTTCAGACCATTTAGGCACTAGCCCAAATAATACCTCACGCCACTCCAAACCTTGTTCTGATTTAAACAATAAAGGAGTCTTATAACTTGGATAAACCTCATCCGCATATTCAAAAGGAATAAGCGGAAGTTCAAGTTGCTTCGCTTGTTCAATAGTCAAAGGTTTATAATTAGCACACATAAGATCACTTAATCATACAACGCTCAAAATAAGATATTAAAAAGGAGGTCTGCTCACCTCCTCACTTTGTTCAAAGCTTATTTAAATAACTTTTTCAATTTCGCACTTAAACCATGTACAAAACGATGTTTGGCATTGGCTTTATCACTGGTTAAAAAATTGATTTGGATCGATTGACGTTGTCCTTCATAAGGGACATAGCCATGCCAACCATTATCAGTCACTTTAAAAGCAACCAACGTGCCTGGACCAGCATTAATTTCTTCGACATAATCATCCATGTTCTTTTCATCATTTAAAATACGAAGACGACCCGTAGGTGCATCCCACGATTCATTTAAATAAATCAAAATAGTCAATAACTTGGTCTTAGAATCAGAATGAATACGCCCATCTTTTTGACGAGAATAACCACGTAACGTAATCATCATTGGATGTTCCATCACATCTACATCAAATTTTTCAGTCAAAATTTGGCGGAACGCTTTACTATCTAATGATTTTAAAAAACGATCAAAGTTGGGTTTGATCTCTACATCTTCTATATTATAACTTCCACCTTGTTCAATCTTTGGAAAATCTTGAATGACGGCTTTTACTTCTTCGTCTACTATCGAGTTTTCCACAACAAAGTATGGATATGGAGATGTAGAAACTTGTGCTTGCTTTAAAGCATCTAATTTTAAAATATGAGACATCGTTACGATTCGACTGAATGATCAAATTAGAATGAATTATAGCAAATATTTCATTTGTATTATGTTTCGTGTTTTTAACAATTACTTCATATTCATTATCTCGCCAACATCATCTATCCCGTACTTCTGTTAACCCTATATTCCCCTCTACAAATTAATATGCATAAAAAAGAGCCTCCGTAGAGGCTCTTTGGATTAGATGAGATTAATCACCTGTATAACCTTTTAATTTTAAACGCGCAGCGTGTAACAATGGCTCTGTGTAACCTGAAGGTTGCTCTGCACCTTTAAAGATCAAGTCTGAAGCCGCTTGGAAAGCGATACCATCAAAGTTTGGTGCCATTGGTGTATATAGCGCATCATTCGCATTTTGTTGATCAACAATAACCGCCATACGTTTTAGTACGTCTTCAACTTGCGTACGCGTTACAATACCGTGACGCAACCAGTTTGCAACGTGCTGAGAAGAAATACGTAATGTTGCACGGTCTTCCATTAAACCAACGTTGTTGATATCTGGAACTTTAGAACAACCCACACCGAGATCAACCCAACGAACAACATAACCGAGAATACCTTGACAGTTATTTTCAAGTTCATTGTTAAGCTCTTCAGCCGTCCAATTTGTTTCAGGCGCAAACGGAGGTGTCAACAAGTCATCAAGCGTCAACATTTCTTCTGCAGCTAACTCATCTTGGCGTGCTTTCACATTGATTTGATGGTAATGCATTGCATGCAATACCGCACCTGTTGGTGAAGGAACCCATGCACAAGTTGCACCTGCATTTGGATGTGCAGTCTTGGTTGCTAACATGTCTTTCATGCTGTCTGGTTTTGGCCACATGCCTTTACCAATTTGTGCTTTACCTTGTAAGCCACAAACTAAACCAATCGCAACGTTACGGTTTTCGTAAGATGCAATCCATTTTTGTGTTTTAACAGCTTCTTTACGCACCATTGGCGCAGCTTCCATAGAGGTGTGGATTTCATCACCTGTACGGTCCATAAAGCCAGTATTAATGAAAATTGTACGGTCTTTAGCAGCAGCAATACAGTTTTTCAAGTTTACAGAGGTGCGACGCTCTTCATCCATGATTCCGATTTTGAGTGTTTTTGCTGGTAAGCCAAGCGCTTGTTCTGCACGCTCAAATAGCTCAACTGCAAATGCAACTTCTTCTGGACCATGCATTTTTGGTTTAACGATATACATCGAACCTTTACGAGAGTTTTTGTTCTCGTTTTGACCACGGATATCTGCAATTGAAAGTAATGGCGTCACTAAAGCATCCATAATACCTTCAAAAACTTCTTCACCTTCAACCAAGATCGCAGGGTTTGTCATCAAGTGACCAACGTTACGAAGTAGCATGAGTGAACGACCATGTAATGTTGTGGTACCACCAATTAAGTTTTGAACGGTACGGTCTTTGTTCAACGCACGAGTAACGGTTTTGCCATTTTTCTCGATTGATTCTTGCAGATCGCCTTTCATCAAACCTAACCAGTTACGGTAGCCTTCAACTTTCTCTTCTGCATCAACGGCTGCAACAGAATCTTCTAAATCTTGAATCGTTGTAATCGCAGCTTCAAGCGTTAAATCCTTAACACCAGCAGCGTCAGTTTTACCCACTGGGCTATTTGCATCGATATCAATGATAACGTGTAAGCCATTATTTAATAAAACGATTTCTGTTGGATTGGCAGCATCACCATTAAAACCAACAAACTGAGACTCATGCTCTAAAGATGATGTAGAACCATCTTTCAAAGTGACGACTAAACGATTGTGATCAATCGCATATTTGGTCGCATCCGCATGTGAACCTTGCGCTAATGGGAAAGTTTGATTTAAGAAGTTCTTAGCGAATGCAATTACCTTATCGCCACGAACTGGATTATAACCCTTACCTTTTTCCGCACCGTCTTCTTCAGAAATTACATCTGTACCATAAAGCGCATCGTATAAAGAGCCCCAACGTGCATTGGCAGCGTTCAAGCAATAACGTGCGTTACGTACAGGCACAACCAATTGTGGACCTGCCAATAAAGCAATTTCTTCATCTACATTTTCAGTTGTAACTTGGAAATCTGCAACTTCAGGTACTAAGTAACCAATTTCAGTCAAAAACGCTTTATATGCATTTAGTTCAAATTTATTGTTGCGATGCCATTCATCAATCTTCGCTTGGAGCTCTTCACGCTTAGCCAATAATGCTTTGTTCTTTGGGCTAAGATCGACAACGACTTGCTCGAAGTTTTTCCAATAAGTTTCACTGTCTAAACCAGAACCTGGTAAAGCTTCATTTTCGATGAAATCGTAAAGTTCTTTAGCAATCGCTAGCTTGCCTTTTTGAATACGTGCAGTCATTGTCTTTCCTGATGGTGCTAACTTTTTATAACAAGAAACCTAGTATACCGATTTATACTAGCCTGAATAGTAATATCACATTCCTAAATAGTAAGCATTTTCCAAGCAGAAGGTATTGACAAATATCAATTTACACCTTACCAGAAAAATAAAATATATAACGTCCTTACTGTTTCAGTTTGCAACACACTCAATTCTAAAACCTACCTAGTTATAGCAAAATTTAACCAAGAATAAAGCTTTCTCTATCTAAATTTATAAAAAAAGACATTCCGAAGAATGCCTTTTAAATTTATGATGTTTTTGCAATTTGAATTTGCCGATGCTCAGAATTTAGATACTCATCCGATTGCATTTCTAACAATCTTGAACGTGTCCTTTCAATTTCAAATGCCAATCTATCCCCTTCATAAAGCTCAATAATTGAATCTTCTGAGGTTAGTAATAACTTCACACCGCGATCATAGAATTCGTCGACTAAATAAATGAAACGACGTGTTCCCTCTGACAAGAAATCAGTCAAATGCGGCACACCACTTACCAATACCGTATTATAAATATTGGCAATCTCGATAAAATCAGCCGGACTACGTGGTTTAAAACAGAGTTCCGAAAACTCACACCACAAAACATCTTCAGTGTGTCCCAAAGTCTCTACTACTCGATTATTAATCATGATCGGTGAGTTTGACTGCACCTGAGTTTGTGTTAAAGCATGGAAACGCTCTGACATCCAAGACTGTACATCATGACCTAATGGGTGCTTAAACAACTGTGCCTGTTTTAATACCCGCAAACGATAGTCAATTCCTGCATCTACATTCAAAACTGTACAGTTTTTCTGTACCAATTCAATCGTAGGCAAGAACCGATCTCGGTGAATACCATTTTTATATAAACCTTCTGGCGCAATGTTTGACGTTGCAACCAGCGTAACGCCACGCTCGAATAATTTTTGGAATAAATCACTCAGAATCATTGCGTCAGTTACGTTTGATACAAAAAACTCATCAAAGCATATCACCACAGCATTTTTATAAATTTGATCAGCAACCGAATCTAGAGGATTACGCTGACCTGAAAGTTTATTTAACTCTTTATGTACATGCTGCATAAAGTGATGAAAATGCATTCGAATTTTGCGACGAAATGGAACTGACTCATAAAATTGATCCATAAGCCAAGTTTTTCCACGACCAACACCACCCCACATATAAACACCTTTAGGGTAGGTTTGACGACGGAAACGTCGAAATGCTTTTTTTGAAGCCTTATAGCGAGTGAGTAACTCTTTCCATACTCGATCTAACTCTTGCACTGCCTGAGCCTGAGCTTCATCAGGCATGAATTGTCCTGACTGAATTGCTTGAGCATAACGCTCAGCAGGTGACGTTGGAATATACGCAGTGCTATGTGAGTCTGGTTTAGAATTTGACATAAGGTGTTATTGCAATTTTAATTGAGGAAAATTATATCGAACATTGAGTTCAAAGACATTAGATTTTAGGCTTATTTATCATCAGGTTTAAACATCATAATGTACCATTTTTAATCATTTAATGATTTCGATTATATTGGCGAGGACTGTGTCCAAACCACCTTTTAAATGCATGATTGAAAGCCGCTGGCTCAGAATAACCTAACATTTCGGCAATTTGTTCAATTGAATATGAGCTGCCTTCGATGAATCTTATTGCCTTTTGCTTTATCAGTCTTTCACGAATTTCTTTATAACTGGTCTGCATTTGCTGCAATTGATGCCTTAAAGTTCGCTCTGGAATTTTCAATGCATATGCTGTTTCAGTCATGGTTGGTATGACTCCATTTTGCAACTCTAGATAATCCTCGACATATTCGACGATCGTCACTTTTGAATCAGAAACCTTCTCTAATAGTTCTATGTCACGTAGGCATTTTTCTTCATACATTCTATAAGTCAGTGCATCAGCCGAAGGAACACTAACATCCAAAATTTGAGTATTTTCTAAAATAAATACGGCTTGCTTACACCCAAATTTGACATCTTGACCATAGTATTGCTGATATGCAGCGGTGAGTTGCACATCATCGGGTCTTTGAAAAGGCAGTTCGATCTGAATATTGGGTGTATCAAGTCCCATCATCTTAAATATGTCTTGCAGGAACTTATAGGTTCCTGAGATTTCACATTGCGCTCTAAACTGCCCTAAATGGGTATCTAGATCAGTAGGTTGATAAAATAAATGAATCGCTTTATTGTCAATTTCGAGCTGTAAAGAACCAAATAAATGAGTTAACTGTTGGAAACGCACGCCATTCAACAAGGCATGATGTAATGTGTCACTGGTAACGATCAACATGAGAAAAGGACCGTATCCAGCCAGTGCATAATGCTGCCCAATGAACAGACCTTGTTCTGGCGCAATATCCTGACTAATATGTTGCAAAATATCCCATTCAATTGCATCAGGTATAATTGAACTTGGATCTAAAGCATCAGCCTGTATTCCCATATTTGCTAAACGTGCATCCACATCAATACCAACATGGCGCATGCCTTGAATCAAATACATCAATCCGAGGATAGATCTCTTCATAATTCTGAATACAATTCTCAAAACTTTAATGTTTTACTATAAAAACACATATAAATGAATTGCCGAAATGATCAAGTTTTACGTCTATACAATCATATTTAATCTCGCCAAAACCTTTAAACTGACACAAAATTTAGTGGTATAGGGCGTGGACTATGCGTAATGTAAACCAGAATGCAATTCAAAAAACTAAAGTTGCAATTATTGGTGCAGGTTTTGGTGGCTTAGCAATGGCAATTCGACTATTACAAAGCCAAATCAAGGATTTTGTAATCTTAGAAAAAACCAATGATGTTGGTGGTACATGGCGTGAAAACCAATATCCAGGTGCTGCTTGTGATGTGCAATCACACATGTATTCCCTGTCATTTGCACCGAAAACAGACTGGTCGAAGCGCTATGCCGAGGCAGATGAAATCTTTGATTATATTCAAGATATTACTGAACAATACACACTGAAAGATTATTGTAAATTCAATCATGAAGTCACACATGCCGAGTTTGATGAACAACGTAATATCTGGACAGTAGAATTTAAAGACCAACCTACGCTTGAAGCGCAGTTTGTTATTTTTGCTTCTGGTCCACTCCATGTCCCTCAAGTTCCACATCTCAAAGGCATAGAAAAATTTAAAGGTAAAGTGTTCCACTCTTCTCAATGGGATCACAATTACGATCTAAGCGGTAAATCCGTTGCCTCGATTGGTACAGGTGGTAGTGCGATTCAATATATCCCTGAAATCGCACCCGAAGTTAAGCAGCTTTATGTCTTTCAACGTACTGCCGCTTGGGTGATTCCTCGTGATGAACGTAAATACTCAAAATTAAGTAAAACATTATTTAAAGCGTCCAATCTCTATCGTCAAATTCACCGTAGTCGTTTGTACTGGACCAATGAATCTCGTGTTGTGCCTATCGTACAGCCTCAGATCATGAAATATGGTCAAAAACTTGCAGAAGCCTTTATTCGCTTCCAAGTCAAAGATAAAGCATTAGCGAAAAAACTGACTCCAGATTTTGTGATGGGCTGTAAACGTATTTTGATTTCAAATAAATACTTCCCAACGTTCAATCGAAAAAATGTTGAATTAATTACCGATGGCGTTCAAGAAATCACAGAAAATGGCATCATGACCAAAGATGGTAAAGAACGTCAAATCGATTGCTTAATTTATGGCACAGGTTTTATCACTGATCCACGCATCTATTTGAAGCATTTCAATTGTGTTGGACGCAATGGGATTGAACTCAAACAAGCATGGAAAGATGGCGCAGAAAGTTACTATGGTATCAGCACCAAGAACTTCCCTAACCTGTTCCAGTTATTGGGTCCGAACACAATTCTTGGGCATAACTCTGTGATTTTCATGATCGAATCACAAGTGAATTACATTCTTCAGTTGATCCAAACCGTAGATAAAACAGGTACTCAAGCAATTGAAGTCAAACATGACGTACAGGATCAATTTAACGAACGTGTCCAAGAACAACTTAAAGGTACAGTATGGCAAGCAGGTGGTTGTAGTAGTTGGTACCAAGCGGCTGACGGTAAAAACTTCTCTTTATGGCCAACCTACACTTGGAGATTCTGGTTAGAAACCCGTAAAGTAAATGTAGCTGATTATAATTTTATCAGTACAACAGCAAATGTAAAAAACAATGCAGCCTAATCAATAATTCTTCATAATAAGCAGGTTATTCGTGACCTGCTTTTTTTATGCAATCTGTCGTCCTTATTTTCCAAATTTTTATTGCAATAAGCTTAGGCTATTTCTTAGCTCCCCACTTATCACAAAAAATTAAGCGATTTGTTTTTCAAATCCTGCCTTATTTTTCTTATGTTCTATTAATTAGTGTTGCATTTGAACTCAGCCAAGCGTTGAACCACATTCCAAATCCTATTGCAATTTTACCACCTGCAGTATTAATCGCATTTACCACCTCGATCGGCTCATTTTTCATTTGTTTGATTACCTACAAAATCATTGATCGCCAAAGCGTACAAGGAAGAATTTCATTACATCTATTCATCAATGCATTGAAAAATATTGCTAAAGCATTTTTAGCATTGGGTGTCGGAATTCTGCTTGGCACACTTGTAAATATCTCTAATCTACAAATCACATTTAATAGTTGGTATTTATTACTGATATTTATCTGCTTGATCGGTATTGAGCTCGCCTTTACACAATTTGATCGCAGTTGGTTGAGTTGGAAAATTTTACTTGTTCCTATTGCTGCCATTATTGGCTCGTGTTTAGCCTCTATTTTCAACTATTTTATTTTATCCAATGACTATAGCTTGAATGAAGTGATGGCTTTGGCCCAAGGCTATGGTTGGTATTCTATGTCAGGCATTTTATTTACCGAACTACACTCAGCCAAACTCGGTGGGATTGCGTTATTAACTGATCTATTTAGAGAAATTTTCGCGATTCTATTGATGTATTGTCTCGGTTGGCGTTTTCCACGATCGGCAATTTCAAGTGCTGGCGCAACCTCGATGGATGTCACACTCGCCATGGTCAAACAATCATGTGGTACGCATTACATACCACATGCGATGATGAGCGGATTAATTCTTTCTTTACTTGCACCACTGTTAATCAGCTTGTTTTTAAATCTGAAATTATAATAGCTATTCAGATTTCTAATTCGTCGATCACACGATAGACGAACACGGTTCGCCTATACAAGCATAGATTTAAATCGAAGCTAAAATCGACTTTAACATTTCGGTTGGATTGTCTGCTTTGGTAATGGGACGACCAATCACTAAATGCGTAGAACCATCTTGCATTGCTTGTTTTGGTGTCACGATACGTTTTTGATCATCGGCATTTGAACCTTCAGGACGAATACCTGGCGTTACAAGTGCAAAGTCTTGACCTAGCATTTCACGTAAGATTTTTGCCTCTTGTGCAGAACATACCACACCATCCAAACCACTTTCTTGTGTAAGTTTTGCTAAACGCTGTACCTGCTCAACGGGTTCAATATCCAAACCAATATCACGTAAATCTTCACGTCCCATCGAGGTTAAAACAGTCACGGCAATCAATTGAGTTTTATAATTTCCTGCCTGCAACCGCTCTACACAAGTTTCCATCATTTTACGACCACCAGATGCATGGACATTAACCATCCACACACCTAAATCAGCAGCTGCACAAACGGCTTGCGCTGTTGTATTCGGAATATCATGAAACTTTAGATCAAGGAAAACATCGAAACCTTTATCTTGTAGGTTTTTAACAATAGATGGACCTTCACGAGTAAAAAGCTCTTTGCCCACTTTTACACGACAAAGTGACGGATCAAGCTGATCTACAATAGTTAAAGCGTCAAATTGGCTTTTTGCGTCTAAGGCAACAATAATACTCACGAATCTAGTTCCATCACATAAAAATCAGTTCATTATAAGATGATTAATAAAATGAACAAAGTAAGAAAGCATCCATAATGAAAAAAGCTTTCTCACCACGATACCTTTCAGCTATCTCTCAGTTCAGATAATATAGATTTAGCGACATCTGCTCGGCAGAAACGTTCCACATGAAGATACCTTGGCTTTCCTTAAAGTAAAAAAATAGCTCTTTAATCAAATAAAGAGCTTTTTTTTAGCTGTAAAATCGCTGGATTTTAAAGCACTTGAAATATCTTAAATTATAGCGGATTACGAGGTTGGCTTTCTGAATTAATATCCATCACCGTTTTCTCATGTCTCACACTGGCTGCAACTTCTGCGGCAGCTTGCTGAGCAAGTTGAATTTGCTCTTTGCGAAGATGGTCAATATCTTTACGTAATCGCTTGATTTCCCAACTCGTTTGAAAAACGCGAAAAACCTGTACGCCTAGCAATAATCCAACCACAACACCCAATGCTAAAGTCAATAAAAGCAAAAGACCTAAACGCATGGCAGGAACTTGAGTAAATAATAAATCTACTGGCAGCTCTGTTGGGTTTTGAAGCACTAAAGCAAGCGAATAGCCAAAAATAACAACGAGCAATGCAATTAATACATAACGCATAAACACCTCAACTCTTAATCAGCGGTTTCGTTTACTGCATCACGAAGTGCTTTACCTGGTTTAAAATGAGGAACAGCTTTTGCCGCAACATCAACAGATTTACCAGTTTTAGGATTTCGACCTAAACGTGGCTCACGGTGATGTAAAGCAAAGCTACCAAAACCACGAATCTCGATACGATCACCCGTTGAAAGTGCTTCAATCATTTGATCGATCATAATCTTAACAGCATCTTCCACTAATGGTTCAGCCAAGTGTGGGTTTTTAAGTGCAATCCGTTCAATTAAATCAGATTTATTAAGTGCTTCAGTAGTCATTGATGACCTCTTTAATTATTGCTACTTCTCAGTTTTTTAATAATAACCTGTTTAAATACAAAACGGTAGCGTAGTACATCAATACTACGCTACCGTTTACAGTATTTTTGTATAAAAAAGTACGTATCTGTTACAAGAAACGTACCTTTTAACAAATTACTTCATTTGAGCTTTAATTAAGTCACCAATGGTTTTAGGACCATTGCTTTCTGCAGTTTGAGTTGCAGCAGCTTGACGAACAGTGTTCACAGCTTCTTTCTCTTCAGCTTCGTCTTTCGCTTTGATAGACAAGTTGATAGAGCGAGACTTACGATCAACGTTGATGATCTTCGCTTCAACTTCTTGACCAACTTCTAGGAACTTAGTCGCATCTTCAACGCGATCGCGGTTGATTTCAGATGCTTTAAGAGTCGCTTCGATGTCATCAGCAAGTTTAACTGTTGCGCCTTTAGCATCAACTGCAGTTACAGTACCTTTAACTAAAGCACCACGTTCATTCGCAGCCAAGAAGTCATTGAATGGGTCGCTGTTTAATTGCTTGATACCAAGGCTGATACGGTTACCTTCAGCATCTACAGATAAGATAACTGCTTCAACTGTGTCGCCTTTCTTGTAACGACGAATCGCTTCTTCGCCTTGTTCGTTCCAAGAAATATCAGACAAGTGTACTAAACCGTCGATTCCACCAGATAAACCGATGAAGATACCGAAATCAGTGATTGACTTGATCGTACCAGAAACTTTTTCGCCTTTTTCATTTGCTTTAGCAAACTCTTCCCATGGGTTAGCACGAGTTTGTTTGATACCCAATGAAATACGACGACGTTCTTCATCAACTTCAAGAACCATAACATCAACTTCATCACCGATCTGAACAACTTTAGATGGGTGGATGTTTTTGTTTGTGTGGTCCATTTCTGAAACGTGTACTAAGCCTTCAACGCCTTCAGCGATTTCAGCGAAAC
>NZ_JAVDVH010000021.1:0-31659 GCF_031456775.1 Acinetobacter sp. 3657
AATTAATTCACCCAATCGCAATGGACCCAGGTCTACGTTTTGCGATTCGTGAAGGTGGTCGTACTGTAGGTGCTGGTGTTGTTGCGAAAGTAACTGCATAATACGATATGTGATTCAAATCGGAAGCTTCGGCTTTCGATTTGCATAATAGGTCAGTAGTTCAATTGGTAGAGCGTCGGTCTCCAAAACCGAATGTTGGGGGTTCGAGTCCCTCCTGACCTGCCACTTTTTTTAAATAAAAAAGCTTGATTCTGGCTAAGTTGTCATATAATAAGTCGCGAATTCTACGACGAGTAAAAAAATGTCGAATGATAAATCGCGTGACGCATTAAGCGACGCGCCAATTCCCCAAAGAAATAATGCTGCAGAAGTTGTGCGCTCGGGCTCTCCATTAGATATCGTCTTATGGTTGATTGCTCTAGCTTTATTGATTGGTTCAGCAATGGTAAATCAGTATTTGCCAGCCCATTGGGCACCCGCAAATGATATTTGGGTGCGCATCGGGGTAATTTTGGCTTGTATCGTCGTCGCTTTAGGTTTATTATACGCCACCCATCAAGGTAAGGGCTTTGTGCGTTTATTGCAAGATGCGCGAATAGAACTACGTCGAGTGGCTTGGCCGACAAAACAAGAGACGATCACGACCTCGTGGCAAGTGCTTTTGGTTGTAATTGTAACAGCAATTGTATTGTGGTGTTTTGATTACGGGTTAGGCTGGTTTATTAAGTTAATTATCGGGTAAGAGCGCAATGAAACGTTGGTATATTATTCATGCCTATTCAGGTTTTGAAAAACAAGTAATGCGTTCACTTAATGAACGAATTCAACGTAGCACAGTAGCTGATAGCTTTGGTGAAGTCCTTGTTCCTACTGAAGAAGTAGTGGAAATGAAGGACGGAAAGAAGCGCAAGTCTGAACGTAAATTCTTTCCAGGCTATGTGTTAGTCGAAATGGAAATGAATGATGATACTTGGCACATCGTAAAAGAGTGTCCAAAGGTTCTTGGTTTTATTGGTGGAACACCAGAAAAACCAGCACCAATCACACAGCGTGAAGCAGATGCAATTCTTGCTCGTGTACGTAATCTTGGTGAAGCACCTCGTCCTAAGACGATGTTTGAACCAGGTGAAGAATTACTCGTTATTGATGGTCCGTTCACTGACTTTAAAGGGGTCGTGGAGGAAGTACAATACGAGAAGTCACGTTTAACGTTGACGATTAATGTATTTAATCGACCTACTCAGGTTGAACTCGAGTTTCGCCAAGTCGAAAAAACGATTTAATTTGAGTTGGTTGGAAAGCGCCCGATTTTGTCGGGCATTGTTGTTGTAATGCTTTGGCGTTACTTGATTTTTGGGGAGCCTAACGGCGTTTGTACCCAGAGGTAATTTTTAATGGCTAAGAAGATTGACGGCTATATCAAGCTGCAAGTCCCAGCTGGTAAAGCAAATCCATCTCCACCAATTGGTCCTGCTTTGGGTCAACGTGGTGTAAACATCATGGCATTCTGTAAAGAATTCAATGCTGCTACACAAAAACTTGAAGTTGGTTTGCCGATTCCTGTCGTGATTACTGTGTACAACGACAAGTCGTTCACTTTCATCATGAAAACTCCACCTGCATCTATTCTTCTTAAGAAAGCTGCTGGTATTCAAAAGGGTTCAGCTGTACCTAACAAAACTAAAGTGGGTAAGTTGACTCGTGCTCAACTAGAAGAAATCGCGACTACTAAAGAACCAGATTTAACTGGTGCTGATTTAGACGCTCGTGTTCGTACCATCGCTGGTTCTGCACGTTCTATGGGCTTGGAAGTGGAGCTATAAGACATGGCAAAGTTAACTAAACGTCAAAAAGCCATTGCTGCTGCTGTAGAAGCAAACAAAGTTTACACTTTGGAAGAAGCAGTACAAGTTCTCAACAGCCTTCCAGCTGCTAAGTTCAAAGAATCTCTAGATGTAGCGGTAAACCTTGGGGTTGATCCACGTAAATCTGATCAAGTGGTTCGTGGTGCGACAACTTTACCTGCGGGTACTGGTAAAACTGTACGTGTTGCAGTGTTTGCACAAGGTGCTGCTGCTGAAGCTGCTAAAGCTGAAGGCGCTGATATCGTTGGTTTTGAAGACTTAGCTGAAAGCATTCAGAAAGGTAATCTTGACTTTGATGTTGTGATTGCTGCACCTGACGCTATGCGTGTTGTAGGTAAGCTTGGTACGATTCTTGGTCCACGTGGCTTAATGCCAAACCCTAAAGTGGGTACAGTGACTCCTGATGTTGCGAATGCAGTTAAAAACGCTAAATCTGGTCAAGCACGTTACCGTGTCGACAAAGCGGGTATTATCCACGCTGCGATCGGTCAACTTGGCTTTAGCGAAGAAGCTGTACGTCAAAACGTTGAAGCTTTGATTGCAGACTTGAAAAAGTTAAAACCTGCAACATCTAAAGGCGTATACGTTAAAAAGATCACTTTGAGCTCTACTATGGGTCCTGGTTTGATCGTTGACGTAAGCAATATTTCTAAATAATTTAGAAAAGAATTTTAAAGCCCTGAGTAATATTTGAAGCACTGCTTCAAATATTGCGCAAGAGAAACCGGTTTCGGATTACTTGCAAACTTAGGCAAACTTTGAATTGATAAATAAATATTTATCAGCGTCAAAGACCTCAGGCGAGGAATATTTTCGAATATTCTTCTTAAAAATCCAGTCTGAGTAGACGCGGTGGTGTGATTTATTCCTCCTCCGCGTGTAAGTCTGAATAAGACTTGCGAATTGGGAGTGTACTCATTTGAGTACATAAATCACCGTTAGGAGGTTTTACAATGGCTCTTCTTATCGAAGACAAAAAACAGATCGTTGCTGAAGTAAGTGAAATTGCTTCTACAGCGTTCGCTGCCGTTGTTGCTGACTACCAAGGTTTAACGGTTGAGCAATTAACTGCTCTCCGTGTTGAAGCTCGTAAGTTAGGTGTTGCTACACGTGTTGTACGTAATACTTTGGCTAAACGTGCTCTTCAAGATACGCCATTCGCTATCTTGAATGACGACCTTGTTGGTCCAACAATCTTAGCATTCTCAACTTCTGAAGACGATATGGGTGCAGCTGCACGCTTGTTCGAAGAATTTGCTAAAACTAATAAAGCATTTGAATTAAAGGCTGCCGCATTTGATGGCAAAGTTTATCAAGGTGCAGACATTAGCGTTATCGCAAATCTTCCGAACCAAGAAAAAGCGCTTACTATGCTTGCCTCTGTTCTTCAAGCTCCTATTTCGAAATTGGGTCGCTTACTTACAGCGCTTCAAGAGAAAAACGAGTCAGAAGCTGCTTAAGTTTAAATCTACTTTCACACCCTTCAATACCCAGTTGGAGTTACTCTCATGGCTTAAACAAACGAAGAAATCCTAAACGCAGTTGCTGAAAAAACTGTTCTTGAGCTTGTTTAACTTATTTCTGCTTTCGAAGAAAAATTCAACGTATCTGCTGCTGCTGTAGCTGTAGCTGCTGGTCCTGCTGCTGCTGTTGCTGAAGAGCAAACTGAATTCAACGTTGAGTTGACTTCTTTCGGCGCGAACAAAGTTGCAGTAATTAAAGCAGTACGTGAAGCGACTGGTCTTGGTCTTAAAGAAGCGAAAGATCTTGTTGAAGGCGCTCCAGCTGTTCTTAAAGAAGGCGTTTCTAAAGAAGAAGGCGAAGAGCTTAAGACTAAGCTTGAAGCTGCTGGCGCTACAGTTACACTTAAGTAATACTGTAGGGAGTCGGTTTTTTTGATAATCGGCTCCAAAAAATGGCTGATGGCTCTTGGGTCATCAGCCTTTTTGCGTTACAATAATCGGCTCGTTTTTTGTTAGTTTCGCATATAATATGCGGGTTTTTGCAATAAAAAGACTAATATCAAACGCTTAACAATGTTTTTTGCTTATAAAAATATTGTTAAGCGTTTTAATACCACTAAAAATTGCAGCATTTGTAAACAGTGGTGGCCATATCGGCCTGCGTAATCCTTCTAGGCCCGTTCTGCAGGCGGGCTTAGTTTACTTCCCGAGGACTCCAGATGGCATACTCATATACCGAAAAGAAACGGATCCGTAAGAATTTTGGTAAATTGCCCCAAGTGATGGAAGCACCGTACTTACTTTCGATTCAAGTCGATTCGTACCGTACGTTTTTACAAGGTGGCAAAACTCCAAAGAACCGCGAAGATATCGGTCTCCAAGCCGCATTTCGTTCAGTTTTTCCTATTGAAAGTTATTCTGGCAATGCTGCTTTAGAATTTGTTGAGTATAGTCTTGGTAAGCCTGAGTTTGACGTGCGTGAATGTATTTTACGTGGTTCGACTTATGCAGCACCAATGCGCGTAAAAATTCGTTTGATCATTAAAGATCGTGAAACGAAATCAATTAAAGACGTTCGTGAGCAAGAAGTGTACATGGGTGAAATGCCACTCATGACCGATAACGGTACTTTCGTTATCAATGGTACTGAGCGTGTGATCGTATCTCAGTTACACCGTTCGCCAGGTGTGTTCTTTGACCATGACAAGGGTAAAACTCACTCAAGTGGTAAAGTGTTGTATTCAGCACGTATTATCCCTTACCGTGGTTCATGGTTAGACTTTGAATTTGACGCAAAAGATCTTGTGTTTGTACGTATTGACCGTCGTCGTAAATTGTTGGCGACTGTGATTTTACGTGCTTTAAATTATAGCAATGCGCAAATTTTGAATTTGTTCTACGAAAAAGTACCTGTATATCTTGATATGGGTAGCTATCAAATTGACCTCATTCCAGATCGCTTGCGCGGAGAAATGGCGCAGTTTGATATTGCAGACAATGACGGCAAAGTGATTGTAGAGCAAGGTAAACGTATTAATGCGCGTCACGTACGTCAAATGGAAGCGGCTAACTTAGCCAAGCTTTCTGTACCTGATGAATACTTGTATGAGCGTATCACCGCTGAAGATATCCCATTAAAAGATGGTGAGGTGATTGCTGCAAATACCTTGTTAAGCCATGAAGTAATGGTGAAGTTAGCTGAAGGCGGTGTTAAGCAATTTAACATCCTATTTACTAACGATATCGACCGTGGTTCTTTTATTGCTGATACGTTACGTGCAGATACTACAACGGGTCGTGAAGAAGCACTCGTTGAAATTTACAAAGTAATGCGTCCAGGTGAGCCACCGACGAAAGAAGCTGCAGATAATTTATTTAATAACTTATTCTTCTCTTCTGAGCGTTATGACTTGTCGCCTGTTGGTCGTATGAAGTTTAACCGTCGCTTGGGTCGTCCATACGAAGTCGGTACTGATCAAAAGTCTCGTGAAGTTGAAGGTATTTTATCGCACGACGATATCATTGATGTACTTCGTACATTGGTTGAAATCCGTAACGGTAAAGGTGAAGTCGACGATATCGACCACTTGGGTAACCGTCGCGTACGTTCTGTTGGTGAAATGACAGAAAACCAATTCCGTGTTGGTTTAGTACGTGTTGAGCGTGCTGTTAAAGAGCGTTTAAGCCAAGCTGAAGCGGATAACCTGTCTCCACAGGATTTGATCAACGCAAAACCAGTTGCTGCTGCGATCAAAGAGTTCTTTGGTTCAAGCCAATTGTCTCAGTTCATGGATCAAAACAACCCATTATCTGAAATTACACACAAACGTCGTGTATCAGCGCTTGGGCCTGGTGGTTTGACACGTGAACGTGCGGGCTTTGAGGTTCGTGACGTACATCAAACGCATTATGGTCGTGTTTGTCCAATTGAAACGCCTGAAGGTCCAAACATTGGTTTGATCAACTCGCTTTCTGTTTATGCAAAAACAAACAACTTTGGTTTCTTAGAAACACCTTACCGTAAAGTTGTAGATGGTCGTGTTACTGATGCGGTTGAGTATTTATCTGCGATTGAAGAAGTAGGTACTGTTATTGCACAGGCCGATTCAGCAATTGATAAAGAAGGTACTTTGACTGAAGAAATGGTTTCTGTACGTCATCAGGGTGATTTCGTTCGTATGTCACCTGAGCGTGTCACTCATATGGATGTATCTGCACAGCAGGTTGTTTCTGTTGCAGCGTCATTGATTCCGTTCCTTGAACACGATGATGCGAACCGTGCATTGATGGGTTCAAACATGCAGCGTCAGGCAGTTCCAACGTTACGTGCTGACAAGCCGCTTGTTGGTACGGGTATGGAAGCAAACGTAGCGCGTGACTCTGGTGTGTGTGTGATCGCAAACCGTGGTGGTGCGATTGAGTATGTTGATGCCTCACGTATCGTTATTCGTGTAAACGAAGATGAAATGATTGCTGGTGAAGCAGGTGTAGATATCTACAACCTGATCAAATATACCCGTTCGAACCAAAATACCTGTATCAACCAAAATGTTATCGTAAACATGGGCGACAAAGTTGCGCGTGGTGATATCTTGGCTGATGGTCCATCGACGGACATGGGTGAGCTTGCGCTTGGTCAAAACATGCGCGTCGCGTTCATGACATGGAACGGTTATAACTACGAAGACTCGATCTTACTTTCAGAGCGTGTGCTTCAAGAAGACCGTTTAACTTCTATTCATATCCAAGAGTTGTCATGTGTTGCACGTGATACCAAATTAGGTGCAGAAGAAATCACTGCCGATATTCCTAACGTTGGTGAAGCAGCGCTTTCTAAGTTGGATGAGTCTGGTATTGTTTATATCGGTGCTGAAGTTACAGCAGGTGACATCCTTGTTGGTAAAGTTACACCTAAAGGTGAAACACAGTTAACACCTGAAGAAAAATTACTTCGTGCTATCTTTGGTGAAAAAGCAGCTGACGTAAAAGATTCATCTTTACGCGTTCCATCTGGTACCAAGGGTACAGTGATCGATGTTCAAGTCTTCACACGTGATGGTTTGGAAAAAGATGATCGTGCACAAGCGATTGAAAAAGCACAGCTTGATGCTTACCGTAAAGATTTGAAAGAAGAATACAAAATCTTTGAAGAAGCAGCACGTGAACGTATTGTTCGCTTGTTGAAAGGCAAAGAGTCTAATGGTGGCGGTACAACGAAGCGCGGCGATAAACTTGCAGAAGATATGTTGTCTGGTTTAGAGCTGGTTGATTTGTTAGAAATCCAACCAACAGATGAAGCAATCGCTGAACGTTTAACTCAAATTCAGGTATTCTTGAAAGAGAAGAGTATCGAGATTGATGAGAAATTTGCTGAGAAGAAACGCAAACTCTCTACAGGTGATGAATTAACAACGGGTGTATTAAAAGTTGTTAAGGTTTACCTTGCAGTGAAACGTCGTATCCAACCAGGTGATAAGATGGCGGGTCGTCACGGGAACAAGGGTGTTGTCTCTAACATCTTACCTGTTGAAGATATGCCACATGATGCCAATGGTGTACCTGTTGACATCGTATTGAACCCATTGGGTGTACCGTCGCGTATGAACGTGGGTCAGATTCTTGAAACCCATTTGGGCTTGGCGGCAAAAGGTTTAGGTGAGCAGATCGATAAGATGCTGCAACAACAACGTACCGTTGCTGAACTTCGTTTGTTCCTTGATAAGATTTACAACAAAGTTGGTGGCGAGCAAGAAGATCTTGATAGCTTAACTGATGAAGAAGTGTTGAAACTTGCAGGTAACTTACGTGCAGGTGTTCCTTTGGCAACACCAGTTTTTGATGGTGCTGAAGAAAGCCAAATTAAAGAATTACTTGAACTTGCTGAATTGCCGCGTTCTGGTCAACAGACTTTGTTTGATGGCCGTACAGGTGAACAGTTTGACCGTCCTGTAACTGTTGGTTACATGTATATGCTCAAATTGAACCACTTGGTTGATGACAAAATGCACGCGCGTTCAACTGGTTCTTACTCGCTTGTGACACAGCAGCCGCTTGGTGGTAAAGCACAATTCGGTGGTCAGCGTTTTGGTGAGATGGAAGTCTGGGCACTTGAAGCATATGGTGCAGCATATACACTCCAAGAAATGCTCACTGTGAAATCGGATGACGTCGAAGGTCGTACTCGCATCTATAAGAATATTGTAGATGGTAACCATTATATGGATCCGGGTATGCCTGAATCGTTCAACGTATTGACCAAAGAGATCCGTTCTTTAGGTATCAACATTGAACTGAAAAATGGTGACTAATTAGCCATTAATCCCCCGAGCCCCCTTTACGAAAGGGGGAGTTCCCACTTGAAAGGGTAGGAGCTTCCCTCCTTAGAAAAAGAAGGGACTGAGGGAGGATTATTCAGTTAAAAAACAATATTTGTGACCCAGTCGGGCGAGCTTAGCTCCCTGACACACGGAGAAAAAAATTGAAAGACTTGCTCGATATCATGCGTAAGAAAACGGATTCAGAAGGTCATGCACCTGTTGAATTTGACCGTATCCGTATTGGTCTTGCGTCACCAGAAATGATTAAGTCATGGTCTCACGGTGAAGTAAAAAAACCAGAAACCATTAATTACCGTACTTTTAAACCTGAACGTGACGGTTTGTTCTGTGCCAAAATCTTTGGTCCAGTTAAAGATTACGAATGCTTGTGTGGCAAATACAAGCGTATGAAATATAAAGGCGTCATTTGTGAAAAATGTGGCGTCGAGGTTACGACTGCTAAAGTACGTCGTGAGCGCATGGGTCACATTGATCTTGCTTCGCCAGTTGCGCATATTTGGTTCTTAAAATCATTGCCAAGCCGCATCGGTTTGTTACTTGATATGACATTACGTGACATCGAACGCGTCTTGTATTTTGAATCATATGTCGTTACAGATCCAGGCATGACTCCGTTTGAAAAGTATCAACTTTTAACAGACGAAGAATACTTCAATGCGCTTGAAGAACATGGCGATGAATTCACTGCAAAAATGGGTGCTGAAGCAATCCAAGATCTATTGAAAGATATCGATCTTGAAGCTGAAATTGCACGTTTGCGTGAAGAAATTCCTCAAACAACGTCTGAGACGAAACTTAAAAAAGCGTCTAAGCGTTTGAAATTGATGGAAGCTTTCAAAGATTCAAACAACAAGCCAGAATGGATGGTGTTGACAGTACTTCCAGTACTTCCACCAGATCTTCGTCCACTTGTACCACTTGAAGGTGGTCGTTTTGCGACGTCTGACTTGAATGATCTTTATCGTCGCGTGATTAACCGTAACAACCGTTTGAAGCGTCTACTTGACCTATCAGCACCAGACATTATCGTGCGTAACGAAAAACGTATGTTGCAAGAGTCTGTCGATGCGTTGTTAGACAACGGTCGTCGTGGTCGTGCGATTACAGGTTCGAACAAACGTCCATTGAAATCTTTGGCAGATATGATCAAAGGTAAGCAAGGTCGTTTCCGTCAGAACTTGCTCGGTAAGCGTGTTGACTATTCTGGTCGTTCGGTTATTACTGTTGGTCCTACTTTACGTCTTCACCAATGTGGTCTTCCGAAGAAAATGGCACTTGAATTATTCAAGCCATTTATTTTCGCAAAATTACAAGCATCAGGTCAGGCTACAACCATTAAAGCTGCGAAGAAAATGGTTGAGCGTGAAACACCTGAAGTTTGGGACGTTCTAGCATCTGTAATTCGTCAACATCCAGTGATGTTGAACCGTGCGCCAACACTTCACCGTCTAGGTCTTCAAGCATTTGAACCTATTCTGATCGAAGGTAAGGCAATCCGTCTCCACCCACTCGTATGTGCTGCGTTTAACGCCGACTTCGATGGTGACCAAATGGCGGTACACGTTCCATTGACGCTTGAAGCACAGTTAGAAGCTCGTGCCTTGATGATGTCAACCAACAACATCTTGTCACCTGCAAATGGTGAGCCGATCATCGTTCCTTCTCAGGACGTTGTCTTGGGTCTTTACTACATCACACGTGATGCGGTAAATGCCAAAGGTGAAGGCATGATGTTTGCGGATACACACGAAGTAAACCGTGCGTTGGCAACTGGTCAAGTTGCGATTCATGCACGCGTAAAAGTACGTGTACATCAAACAGTGATCGATGAAAATGGTCAACGTGAACAACAAACCATTATTGTTGATACCACGCCTGGTCGTTGCTTATTGTGGGAAGTTGTTCCACAAGGTTTAAGCTTTGAATCGATTAACCTTGAGATGACCAAGAAAAACATCTCTAAGTTGATTAACTCTTGTTACCGTAAACTTGGTTTGAAAGATACCGTTATCTTCGCTGACCAATTGATGTATTTGGGCTTCCGTCAAGCGACGCGTTCAGGTGTATCCGTCGGTATGGAAGACATGTTGATTCCACCAACCAAGTATACGATTATCGATAAAGCTGAAACAGAAGTTCGTGAAATCGAACAACAGTTTGAGCAAGGTTTCGTAACAGCGGGTGAGCGTTACAACAAGGTTGTCGATATTTGGGCACGTACCAATGACCAAGTTGCGAAAGCAATGATGGACAACTTGTCTTTTGTTACGGTTAAAAACCGTGACGGTGTTGATGAGAAGCAGAAATCATTTAACTCAATTTATATGATGTCTGACTCTGGTGCCCGTGGTAGTGCGGCGCAGATTCGTCAGCTTGCTGGTATGCGTGGTTTGATGGCGAAACCAGATGGTTCGATCATTGAAACGCCGATTAAAGCAAACTTCCGTGAAGGTTTGACAGTACTTCAGTACTTCATTTCAACACACGGTGCACGTAAAGGTTTGGCCGATACTGCATTGAAAACTGCAAACTCTGGTTACTTAACGCGTCGTCTAGTCGATGTAGCACAAGATTTGGTGATTACTGAGCCTGATTGTGGTACAGCTGGCGGTTTAGTGATGACACCATTCATTCAAGGTGGTGACGTGATTGAGCCATTACGCGATCGCGTATTGGGTCGTGTAACAGCTGAAGATGTACGTCGTGCGTCTGATGATGAAGTGGTATTGCCACGTGGTACGTTAATCGATGAGAAAATCGCTGCTCAGCTTGAAGAAGCGGGTGTCGATGAAGTTAAAGTACGTTCAGTGATTGCATGTGAATCTACCTTCGGTGTATGTGCACGTTGTTATGGCCGTGATCTTGCACGTGGTCACTTGGTGAACCCAGGTGAGTCTGTTGGTGTAATGGCTGCACAGTCAATCGGTGAACCAGGTACACAGTTAACGATGCGTACCTTCCACGTCGGTGGTGCTGCGAGCCGAACATCTGCTGCAAACAGTGTTCAAGTCCGTAATAAAGGTACTGTACGTTTCCACAATGTGAAAACAGTAGAACATAACAAAGGTCACTTGGTTTCAGTTTCACGTTCAGGTGAAATTGGTATTGCGGATGACTTAGGTCGTGAGCGTGAGCGCTATAAACTTCCTTACGGTGCAAGCATCTTGTTGAAAGATGGCGAGTCTGTAGAAGCGGGCGGTATCGTTGCGACTTGGGATCCACATACCCATCCACTTGTGACAGAAGTTGCGGGTAAAGCACGCTTCAGCCAAATCGCTGATGGTGTGACTGCGACCTCTAAAACAGATGATGCAACAGGTATGACCACTGTTGAAATCTTACCAGTTACAGCACGTCCTGCTTCTGGTAAAGATTTGCGTCCTGCAATCGTGTTGGATACAACCGATGGTGGTGAACAGTTCTACTTCTTACCACAAAACACGATCGTAACCGTTCGTGATGGTGCAACGATTGGTGTCGGTGATGTACTTGGTCGTGTACCACAAGAAACTTCACGTACACGTGATATTACCGGTGGTCTACCGCGTGTAGCTGATTTGTTCGAAGCACGTAAGCCGAAAGAGCATGCAATCTTGGCTGAAGTGTCAGGTGTTGTAAGTTTTGGTAAAGAGACTAAAGGTAAGAACCGTTTGGTGATTACACCAGATGATGGTTCTGAGATTTACGAAGAGCTTATTCCGAAATGGCGTACCATTAACGTGTTTGAAGGCGAACATGTGAATCGTGGTGAAACCATTTCTGATGGCCCGCAGAATCCACATGATATCTTGCGTTTGAAAGGTGAAGTGGCATTGACCAACTACATCGTGAACGAAGTTCAAGATGTATATCGTCTCCAAGGTGTAAAAATCAACGATAAGCACATTGAAGTTATCGTACGTCAAATGTTGCGTAAAGTTGATATTACTGAGGGTGGTGATACCAGCTTCATCAAAGGCGAGCAAGTGGATTACATTCGCGTTGTTCAAGAGAACCAAGCGGTGTCTGCTCAGAATAAATTCTCTGCGAAGTTTGAGCGTTTATTAATGGGTATTACCAAAGCGTCGCTTTCTACTGACTCATTTATTTCTGCTGCATCGTTCCAGGAAACAACACGTGTGTTAACTGAAGCGGCTGTAACAGGTAAAGAAGATGACTTACGTGGCTTGAAAGAAAACGTGGTTGTGGGTCGTTTGATCCCAGCGGGTACGGGTCTTGCGTATCACTTAGAACGTCGTCGTCAAGAAGCTGAAGCTGCTGAATTAGAACTTCACAATGACTTTAGTGAAGTTGACCAAGCATTTAGCCAAGCGTTGAACTCTGATCAATTCTAAGTTCTAGCTAAATCAAAAAAGACACCTTCGGGTGTCTTTTTTTGTGGAGAAAATGAGAGCAAAGCCTTACAAAAACACCTCAGAGCGTTAATGTTTCATTACCGGATCTGAATAGATACTTCATGAAACATGACTATCTTATTGCATAGAAAGAGAGGAGTAGTTCCAATGAAAAAAATGATGATGCTTACGGGTGTTGTGCTTATGTCAACGACAATCTTGGCAGGTTGTCAGCACGCAAGTCCAGAAAGTAAACGTATCGGTGCTGCAGCAATTGGCGGTGGTGCAGGTGGTGCTGTAGGTAAAAATCTAGGTGGTAATTTAGGTGCGGGCCTTGGTGCAGCTGTTGGAGCTGGTGTTGCAGCGAATACAAAAGGTGCGAATAGTAAGAATACACGTAACAGTGCGATAGGTGCTGGCGTAGGTGCATGGCTGGGTGGTGCAGTATTAGGTGGTGAAGCAGGTGCGGCAACAGGTGGTGCACTAGGCGGTAGTGCTGGTGCTGCGTATGGCGAAAAAAAGGGTAAGTACTAAAAATACGCTGAGTGTTTATTAGAAATTTGAAGAAGCTCTTATTTTGATAAGGGCTTTTTTAATTAGGTGGCATTGCAATAGTAAGCTTTCCAGATAGCATGATGGGATCAATACTGCGGGAGGTCAGAAGCTTTGCACAACTGCCATGTTCTGATACGGATATGTTTAGAAATTTTTAAACAGCTTTTAAAACACTAAACTTATGCTCGATTTGGCTCTTGATTGGCTCAGGGCTATGCAGTTCTAGCGAGATGGATTGCTGAATAGGGGAAGGTGCTTTACAAAATTTCAATCGATTAGGACAGTGTGATAACACAATATGATCAAAATACTCATAAAAGAAGATTATGCTTTTTATAAGAACAGAAGGAGTGAATACGGTCATGAAAAAAACAATTGCTTTAGTTTCTGCTGCTATGTTGTCTACGGTTATGTTTACAGGCTGTCAAAATATGAGTGCATCTGATCAACGTATTGGTGCGGCTGCATTAGGTGGTGCTGTAGGCGGTGGTGTAGGTAATCATGTTGGTGGTGGTCTCGGTGCTGGTGTCGGTGCGGCAGCAGGTGCTGGTGTTGGTGCAAATACCCAAGGTGGTAGTAGCAAGACCACGACCAGTAGTGCCGTCGGTGCAGGTATTGGCTCGGTTGTCGGTAAAGCCATCTTTGGCGGCGACTCGGGTGCTGCGATTGGTGGCGCGATCGGTGGTGGTGCTGGTGCCGCAATCCAAGAAAAGAAATAGTTCTTGGAGCTTTCAACAGCCTTAAATGTGATGAATAAGAATGTCTGCAAGCGATAAAGTGCAGGCATTTTTTATTTTTAAGCGCTTTTATTTTGATGTGGCTTTCGGCTTTTTACGACGGATGTATAAAACTTTTTCAACTTCCGCAATGCGTGTGCCAGCATCATCGATGATATTTAAGGTGTAATGACGTAACACGGGTTTATGATTTTCAGCCAATTGCTTAATTTCTGCAATTTCCACGGCACTGAGTTTAATATCTGCATAAACCGTATTGCGACCGGGTGATATAAAATTAATGGTGGCGCTTTTATCCCAGACGATATATTTATGCCCGAGGTGGTGCATCAGGATTAGCATATAAAACGGATCAACCATTGAATATAAACTACCACCAAAATGTGTACCCACAATATTACGATTTTTTCTGGTAAGCGGCATTTTGACTCGAATGTGGTAATTATCCAAATCCATGGTCTCAATCGCAATTCCTGCACCACGATACGGGGAGTAGTGGTTGATCATAAATTTTGCAACCACAGGAATGGTTCGAATTTTTTTGAAAAAGCTTTTCATGGTCAATTTTTTTTCTTACAACTCAATTCATACTGCATAAGTATCATTTTTATAGTATCGCTGGCAATGGCTGATTGAACGACCAAGCCGTCTGAAAACAAAATGGGAAACAATTATGCAAGTACAAGTAGAAACTGTAACAACCTCTGATCAGCAAACGCTGTGTGTAAAAACATGGGGTGATGAGAAAAAGCCAGCATTGGTGTTAGTACATGGCTATCCTGACAACCAAGAAGTATGGGAACCGATTATTGAAAAACTGGTGAATGATTATTTTGTTGTCACCTATGATGTACGTGGTGCAGGCTTATCTTCGATTCCAAAACGCATTAAAGACTATCGGTTACCGCGCTTATCATTAGATTTACAAGAAGTCGTTGATCAGGTATTACCGAATCGTAATTTTCATATGGCAGCGCATGATTGGGGTTCTTTACAATCATGGGAGTCGGCGACTGAACCAAAATTAAAAGGTCGTTTATTGTCTTATACGACGATTTCAGGGCCTTGCTTAGATCATGCATCTTTGTATTTACGTGAAAAATTTAAATCAGCACCGAGCCATGTGTTAAAAATGTTGACCAAATCTTGGTACATCGGCGCATTCCATTTACCTCTACTTGCACCAACGGTATGGACTTTGTTTAGTCCTGAGAAGTGGGGCAAGGTGTTAAGCGGCCTAGAGAAAAAACAAGATTTACCTTTGAATGCAAATATTGTGGCAGATGGCAAATATGGGATTAATCTATACCGCGCTAATTTTATTCCATCTTTAACTCAACCGCGCCAACGTTATGCTCAATGCCCTGTACAGGCTGTTGTCTTAAAAAGAGATGCTTTTGTTAGCCCTGAATATATTACGGAATCTATGCCGAAATGGGTTGAGAACTTTGAGTATGTTGAGTTGGATGCCAACCATTGGGCGGTGTTGAGCCAACCCGAAAAAATTGCGGATTATATTCGTCAATTTATCGTGAAAAATGCATAAATAAAAATCACGTGATGGCAATCGCAGAATTTAAACTCTGCTAAAATGGCGACCTCGTTTCATTTAGTTCAAAGTTATGTTTGCAATTCTTGCTGCGGTTGCTGTCATGTTCGGTCTTTCCTTGGGCCGAGTTCCTGTTGTTTTTGCTTTAGTGATTGGTGCTTTGACAGGCGGTTTACTGGCTGGTTTGGGGTTACAAGGAACATTAGATGCATTTAATAATGGTCTAGGTGGCGGAGCGAAAATCGCACTTGCCTATGGGGTGCTAGGTGCATTTGCCTTGGCCTTGGCGCGTTCTGGGTTGCCTGATTTATTGGCCTATAAACTCGTTAAAATTCTTAAAAATGATACCGACATTCGTGCTCAAAAACAGGTGAAATTTCTTATATTTTTCACTGTTGGCTTAGCTGCGATTGCCTCACAAAATGTCATTCCAGTTCATATTGCATTTATTCCTGTCTTAATTCCGCCTTTATTGAGTGTGTTTAATCATTTGCACTTAGACCGTAGAGCAATTGCGAGTGTGCTGACCTTCGGTTTGGTTGCAACCTATATGTTCCTGCCAATGGGATTTGGGGCAATTTTCTTAAATGATATCCTTGCACATAACATCAATCATTTTGGTCAAGGCTACGGCTTGCAGATCAGTAATGAGCAGATTCCCCGTGCGATGATGATTCCTGTTGGCGGAATGTTTTTAGGTCTACTGGTTGCTGTATTTATTAGTTACCGTAAGCCGCGTGTTTATGAAGATAAACCCTTACATAACGTGACACGTAGTATTGTCGGAGAGATGGCGCAACAGCAACAAGCGCCTCAAATTGCCACTTTTACCTTATGGATGGCGGCCTTTGCGATTATTGCAACCATTGCGGTGCAGCTTTATTCAGATTCGATGATTGTTGCTGGCTTGGTGGGTGTGGCCATATTAAGTTGTGCGGGTATCTTTAAGTGGAAAGAGGCTGATGATGTCATCGTCAGTGGGATGCGAATGATGGCATTGGTTGGATTCACCATGATTGCTGCGCAAGGTTTTGCTGCTGTCATTGAGGCGACCAATCAAGTTCCTGATCTAGTCAAAGCAACTGCTGGTTGGATTGGTGATAGTAAAGCTCTCGCTGCTTTGGTCATGCTTTTGGTCGGGCTATTGATTACTTTAGGGATCGGTTCTTCATTTTCAACGGTGCCAATTCTTGCGATTATTTATGTCCCGTTATGTTTGCAATTTGGCTTTAGCCCAATGGCAACGATTGCATTGATTGGTACGGCTGCGGCATTAGGAGATGCGGGTTCTCCTGCATCGGACTCAACTTTGGGTCCAACATCGGGTTTGAATTTAGATGGGCAGCATGACCATATGCGGGATACGGTTGTACCGACCTTCATACATTTTAATATTCCATTGATTGTCTTCGGCTGGATCGCCGCGATGGTTCTTTAATACAAAAATGGCTCTAATTAGGGCCATTTTTAATATTAAGAAATAATAAAATGATGATCGATGCTTAAAATAATATTTTTGTTTTCTAATGAATCGCTTTTATTATCATGCGATGGTTGATTATAAAATTTGGTTTTAATTTAATTATCTGGTTATAAAGTGACATTTTTTGTCTTTTATGTGATTTTGCTTGTGTTTTTATCAAGGCTTCATTCTTAAATAAAACTACATTATTTGATTTTTAAATCGCTTGGTGGATTTGTTTTTTTGCTGTATTAATCCATACAAAAATACTTGGTTTTCATGTGTTTAAGCCGAGTGATTAAGTTGGGTATGATGTTTGTTACATATATTTACAAATATATATTGTTGTTAATCAGTTGTTTAAAAATATAATCAAATTGGTCGGAATTAATACATATTGCATAAAATAAAAACCCATGATTATTATTAATAGCACGGTTAGATTTTTATTAAAGAGGTCATTTAAATGTTTAAAAAATTATTAATTGTTACTTTATTGGGGATGTCTTCAACTGTTTTTGCAGGTGGTTTTCAAGTTAAAGTCGGGGCAAGTGTTATTGCACCAACGGATGAAACAACAGTTGCGGGCGTGGGTACGTTAAAGGCGGATTATGAGTTTGCATTTACACCGTCTGTTGAGTATTTCTTTGGAGATACGCCTTTTTCTGCTGAATTATTGCTTGCAACACCGATATCACATGATGTTTCTTTAGACGGAACGAAAGTGGTCAAGCTTAAACATTTACCGCCAACGATTACGGCGAAATATAACTTTAAAAACTCAACTGCTTTTACGCCTTATATTGGGGTAGGCGGTACTGCTTTTCTTGCTTGGGATGAAAAAGCAGTAGGTCCGTTATCAGGCGAAAAAATCAAAGTGAAAGAGGATTTTGGCTTTGCGGGTCAGTTAGGTTTTACTTTTCAGCCTGCTGATGCAAAGAATTGGGGAGTCTTCTTCGATGCCCGTTATGCTCAATTAAAACCAGAAGTAAAACTTAATGGCACAAAGTTGACAGATTTGGATATCAACCCGATGGTATATACCCTTGGCTATAGTTATAAGTTTTAAATTAGATCATTAAATACTTTAAAGAAACCTCACAGATTAGTGGGGTTTTTTGCAATTTAAGTATCAAAGAAATACAGAGAGAAGAATAAAAAAAATTAGAAAATAAGGATTGAAAAATTGAAGATATGCACCATTCATAAATCAGTCCAATTTAATACGCCTCACAGATAAGGAGTGATTTATGAGTGAACAAGCATCACAAAATTATAGTTTCCAAGCTGAAGTTGCTCAGTTATTGCATTTAGTGACGCATTCTCTCTATTCCAACCCTGAGATTTTCCTACGTGAATTGATTTCAAATGCTTCAGATGCATGTGATAAGTTGCGTTTTGAGGGAATCAATCATCCTGAATATTATGAAAATGATCCGAACTTACGTGTTCGTGTGACTTTAGATAAAGAGCATAAAACGCTGACCATTTCTGATAATGGGATTGGTTTAAGCCAACAAGAAGCGATTGATAATTTGGGAACGATTGCGAAATCGGGAACCAAAGATTTTATGTCTAAGCTGACTGGCGATCAAAAATCTGATGCGCAGTTGATTGGGCAGTTTGGTGTGGGTTTTTATTCAGGTTTTATTGTTGCTGATAAGATTACGGTTGAATCTCGTCGAGCAGGTTCAGAGGCTGCTGATGGGGTACGTTGGATCAGTGGTGGTACCGGTGAGTTTGAAGTTCAAAGCATCGATAAAGCGACACGCGGTACTGATATTATCCTGCACCTACGTGATGATGCACTTGAGTATTTAGAATCGTGGAAAGTTAAGCAAATCATCAATAAGTATTCTGACCATATTAGCTTGCCAATTGAGATGCAAAAAGAAGTCTGGCAGGAAGAAGAAGTTGCCGAGGGTGAAGAGCCGAAAGGCGGTCAAATGGTCAAGACCGATGAGTGGGAAGCGATTAACTCTGCTAGTGCGCTATGGACACGCAGTAAGAGTGAAATCAGTGATGAGCAATACATCGAGTTCTATAAGAACCTCAGCCATGATTTTGCTGAACCGTTGGCGTGGGCACATAACCGTGTGGAGGGCAGTACTGAATATACCCAGTTGCTTTATATCCCGAGTCAGGCCAAACAAGATTTATTTACCCGTGAAGCCAAAGCTGGCATCAAGCTTTACGTTAAACGTGTCTTCATCATGGATGAAGCGGATAATCTGATTCCAAACTATTTACGTTTTGTACAAGGCGTGGTGGATAGTGCTGATTTACCACTCAACGTCAGCCGTGAATTATTGCAAGAAAGCCGTGATGTTAAAACCATTCGTGAAGGCAATGCGCGCCGTGTGCTGACTTTGATCGATGGTTTAGCGAAGTCTGAAGATGAGAAAGACCAAGAGAAGTTCAAAACGTTCTATGCTGAATTCGGTTCAGTTCTGAAAGAAGGCTTGGGTGAAGATACTGGAAATCGTGATCGTATCTTGAAGTTATTACGTTATGCGACTTCAAACAATGATGAGATATCAACGTCTTTGGCTGATTATAAAGCACGTATGCAAGAGGGACAAAAAGCCATCTATTACGTGACTGCTGATAGCCTAATGGCAGCGAAAAACTCGCCGCAACTGGAATTGTTCAAGAAAAAGGGCATTGAAGTTTTGCTCATGGCAGACCGTGTTGATGAATGGGCGATGAACTTTGTATTTGAGTTTGATGGTACGCCATTACAGAACGTTTCTAAAGGTGCGGTAGACTTAGGTGATCTACAAGATGCTGACGAGAAAAAAGCACTTGAACAAGCAGCTGAACAATTCAAACCTGTTGTGGATCGTTTAACGACATCGTTAAAAGACAAGACCAAAGAAGTACGTGTCACGACACGTTTGGTCGATTCTCCAGCATGTTTGGTGACCAGTGAAGGTGAGCTTTCTCCACAACTTATTCGCATGCTGAAACAAGCGGGTCAGGCTGTTCCTGAGATTAAACCAACCTTGGAAATTAACCCTGAACATCCTTTAGTGAAGAAATTAGAGAGCTCTGCGCAGTTTGATGATCTCGCCAATGTGATTTTTGATCAAGCTGTGATTGCAGAAGGCGGTTTACCTGAAGATCCTGCTGCGTATGTAAAACGCATTAATAGCTTGTTATTGAAATAAACGTTTTTCATAAAAAAACTCTGCTTCGGCAGAGTTTTTTTTATGTCTATGGATAACATTAAAGTTATCCACAGTTGTGCTGATAATTCCATCAAAACTAAAATAAGGTCTCAAGACGAACAAAGGTACGGACATAGTGGTCTCTGTCTTCACGATGATCATTAAAATAATTGAGATCACCTTGCACATAAAACCATTCACGCCACAGTGGTTGTCTCCATGAAATGAAAGGCCCCCAGCTATTCAGGCGCAAGTCATTGTCATTGTAATAACCACCCGTATAAATGCCATAATTAAAACGATTGTGTGCAAAAAACTGATGCTCACGGAAGGTTCGATTATCCCAACGTAAATCATCATCTTGTTTATCTGCATAAGTCAGGCTGAGCTGGTTGGATAAAAAAGCTTGATTGGGACGAGCATGGATAAGTTCTAAATTAGTGCGAAGATAATTTTCACTTTTACTGCCATAGCGATAAATTTGCTCAGCATTGAAGCTGAAATCGTTATTTAATTGCCAATCTTTTTTCGCTCTTAAACGAAGATAAATATCACTGCCTGAACGCAAACCAATATCGGCATTGGTTTCAAAAGGTAATTTTTTAGAGAGGTCGGAGAAGCGTAAAGCGACTGAGCCGTTGTTATCACGGCTTTGCTTAGAGTCGAATCGTTTATCAGGATCTTGGTTTGGCTGTTGGTTGGTGCTGGAAATATGATTATCAAACTCATCATCGAGTGAATCATCACCAAACACCAAGCTGAGTCTTTTTTCCAGTGTTGGTAGTTTGATTTTACCGCGGATACGTGGTTTTACTTCATAGTTATCATATTCATTCCAATAATTGTCGAGCATCAACCGAATGGTTGCAGAAGCAGGCTTCTCTGGATCGACTTCACCAAACCAATCATCAATTTTAACTGAGGTTCGATCAGCCCATTCTCTGATATCACGTTGCTTGCGATCAACCCAGGTTCGTTCCTCTGTTTCTGAAACGGGAGGTACAACAGGTTGACTAGATTGTTCTGGAAGAATAGTCGGTGTTGCATCAACCCACTTGGGAATATAGTTCAAAACGCTTTCAGTATTTTTCCCATTTGATGTTTGCATGTTGTTGCTTGGCTGCTGTGGCGTTGCTTCAGCGGCATTTGCCATACTCAAGAACCCGCAGGACAGGGTGAGTATCGTATAAAAGAGATGAGGTGATACCGTTCTTTGGGAAATTGTCATGGTGCAAGCTTATGTATTGTTCTTGTTTTTAACTCTTGATGATTCGACCTATAAAATCAAGTCATAATCACAAAAAACTGCAATTTAATCGTATAAAAGGTGAGTCAACAGAATGACTTAGTACACTCAAAATCTATCACCTAAAATGCGGAGAAAATCTCGTAGGGTCGATGATAGATAGGAGGGTTTTGGCTTTGTATACGCTCAATGCTAGGTTGATTCTGATAGCGCACTATTTTCCAGTGCTTGGTATAAGTCATGTACTGAAATCGGTTGAGGTAAGCGGCTAATGGCTTGGCGGATCAACTGCCATGTATAACCATCGGCGCGGTCCAATAACAGATAAGGATAAGCTTGGTCTTCATTGGAGAGCTTAATCCGTTCAGCACCATGAATCACACGAATTTTATGACGCTCTCTTAATAAAATCACAGGGGTCAAAAAAGTTGCCGAAGTTTCTTCAAATGGAATGAATTTTTGCGTATTCACAAAAGAAGCTGGGATATATGGATAAACACGTTGATCACGTTGCCAGATCAATGTTCCATTCATGATACATTGATTAAACAAACTTTCATGTTGATGATAATGTTGCTTAAAATTAATCCAGTGGGTTTGATGAATCGAGCTGGTTTGAGTATGCAGTGGGTTTGTATAGGATTGTAGGACTGAAATGGCATACTCGATGCTGTGCGTACCAATAAGCACCACATAATGCGAAAATTGACCTTGTGCATAGAGTTGTTCTGCAATGAAAATCTGTGCGGATTCCCATACAGGCTGAACGTCATTTTCAGCTTTTAAATATAACCAATCAATTTTGATGTTTTGATCAATCTCATTGTGTAAATCAACACGATATAAAGAAGGGAAGGTGCGCGCATTAATCCGCTCTAAGCGGCAAACTAATCCATCTAAATTAAAATCATTCAGTGCAACGGGTTTCGCTTTATTTAGATTGCTAGACGTAGCTGTGGTCTGTTTAAGGTTCGCTTTCACCGCTGTTGTTTTTGGGGCTGAGACGGGTTGAATCCTCTCTTGGATAATCGCGTCGAGTTGTGACTGAAACTGAGCCGTTTCTTCTTTTATTAAGGATAAGGGATCGGTATGAATGCTTTGATTTGAGCTTGATGATGAGGTTGAGTTTTGGCTAATTGGCTCTAAAACTGGAATTAAATGTTGTAGTTCATGGTCTGTTTTAACATATTCACTGGCATGGTTTTTTAGCCATTGTAATGCATGCTGAGATGAATTCATCCAAGGGCTTTTAAGAAATGATAAAGCAGGGCGAATGACCCAGACTTGCCAATGTTGTGCTTGACGCAATGCAGCCCATCCCATATCTGCAGAGGCAAATAAAGCATTCTCTACGCGTCCCATAAAATTATAAGTACCGCGATAAGTCATGGCATAACCGTGGCTGCTCAACTCATCCGTTGAGAACTCTTCATTTTGAATATATGCTTTAAAAGGCGTGATTTGATCCTGAAAAGCAGGATCGTCACAAGAGGCACAAATATCTTTAATTCGTTGTTTTGATTTGGCAATTTCAAATAGTGAGGTTTTATCATCATTGAGCCCTTCAATGAGATGCTGGAGCTCATCTACCAAGAGTGCTTTCTCTAATACGTCCATTTATTGTTTCCTTAGAGATAGGCTTGAGCCTGTTTTAAATAAAGTGAATTCATCGTATTTCTAACAAATTGTTGTCACTTGTAGTGGCGAGCCGATACTTTTTTACTCACCCTACATGCCATTCGAGATATCTATCTATTGCTTAAATTTAACGATCTATCTGGGCTGTAATGTGTGTATTTTCATCACAAAAGATTGTCACTTTATGACAATTATAGAAGAAAACGATGCAAAATCTATAGCACTTGAGTTAGCAAACAATCTCATTTGATAGGGTTAAATCGAGATGTTGTTCATGCTTTGTGAGCAAAAATAGAAACATTTTAAAAGAACAAATCGGATAAATAGATCATAAAATAGAAAGGTATCTATAAATCTATACATGAGTTGTGATCAGCTGCACAAATCAATGGCTAAAAAGCATGCAAAAAGATCACTTTCAGTGAAGATGGGTTAATTATCTAAGATAAAATATTGAAATAAATAGAAAATAGACAAATTTATACGAAACAAGACAAGCTTCAATCTTGGATTTGAAGCTTGTCCATAAGTTGTGTTATTGCGGCTTTATTTCACATTGATCATCATGACACTGTGCTGCATCAGTGGATACTATTTCTTGCTCAGATGTTGATTGAGCTTTTTGTAGTGCTTGTAAGAAGATCTCACGAGGCTGTGCACCTGGAAGAGCGAGCTTTTGATCAAAAACAAAAAAGGGAACACCTGTTACCTTCAATTGTTCATGTGCAATCTTTTCATCGTGGCGAACAAAATCAGCCAATTCATCTGAGTCCAAAACATATTCGACTTCAGCATTGTCTAAGCCAATCCGTGAAGCAATTTCTTCAACCACTTCACGTTCACCAATGGCTAAACCTTCGGTCATATAGGCATGAAAGAAAGCTTCTTTTGCTTCATTGCCCATGCCTTTGCTTTGCGCGAGATGGATAATACGATGTGCATTAAAACTATTGCCTGAATTGGCTTTTTGCCATTGAAAGTCGATGCCTTCTTCAGCAGCCATGGCCGCAATATTGCGTTCCATTTCTTCCATCTCAGCATAGCTTCGACCATATTTTTTGGCTAAACGTTCTGTATTGGATGTGTCATGTTTTGCTGGCGCATCTGGATCGAGTTCAAAACTATGCCAGTGAATATCAAGTTCGATCCCAGCTTCTGCTGCAACATGCTCAAGACGTTTTTTACCGATATAACAAAAAGGGCAGACCACATCTGACCAAATATCTACACGCATGGCGTATCTCTTCAATTTCAGTTAAAGAGATAATAGGGATGAAGTGCTTGAATTTAAAGTGAGTAATATGTAATGCTCCGTTACGTGAAGTGAAATAAAAATCATATTAATGCATACGTTTTAATGATTACACTAAAGTTAGGACATAAAAAATATAATTAAGCTTGGAGGCATTATGCGCCGTTTTCTATTATTTGTTGCTGTAATCGCGATTTGTATTGGTTCATTTTTTCTATATCAACATAAGCTACAACAGCGTGCAGAGAACAATAAGCAAATGTTTGATGTGGTCATGGCCGAGAAGATGCGTGAGCTATATGACCAAGCACAAGATTGGTCAACGCCAGTTCAGCTCGATGTACAAGATGATCGCTTGTCTGGTGATTATAAATTAATGTCGGAATTCTTATTAACCTATTGGATGCAAAATGTTGAAGCACGAAATGAGTATCTACGAGCACTGAAAGCTGCGAATTGGGATACCTTTTTAAATGTAGAGCGATTAGATCGTGATCGTAAACAGGACTATAAAGAGACACAGCAGATGCTTAGCGATGTGCGTAAAGTCTCGGCCGGATATGAGCAAACACGTCAAAAAATTCAATTAGACGCGCTTGAACAAGCCAAGAGTTTGTCTATTCAACGTGATATGCGTGATTTGTTGCAAGCAAAACTAGAAAGCAACCTGAATGCTGATCAAAGCCAAGATATTTTTGCAATTGAACAACAGATCCTAGAAAAGGCAGAAGTTATGTTTGATCTGTTAAAGACCCATCAATGGCAAAGAAAAAATAACACCATTCTATTTTATGAGAATGCACCCGTGAAAAAATTTAATACGCTGTATCAAGATGTCCTTAAGCTCAATAGTCAGATGGAAAAAATTAAAAACAATAACGTCGAAGTGTTGGAGGAGGAACTATAGTTATTTTCTGCTTGCACCGTTAAAAATAGTGCATCTAGATCATCATTCGCCATGTTTAAGCTGGAGAATCGCATCGAAGTCGTTGAGTTCATCGCTGTAAGTTAAAACCTGTCGTCGAAAGCATTTTGGGAAAAATCGTAAAAATATGAATCTATGGCAGCTTTTTAATAGAGTTAAACCCTTTGTTGCACCGTATAAATTACTGGTGATTGTGACATTGGTTCTGACCTTGATCGGTGCACTAACCGCTCAGGTCAATGCCTTAACGCTTCAATACGCTGTCGACCAGATCAATCGTTTGGTTGAAGCAGGCGGCGGCTTGGCGGAAGGCTTGCATATTTTAATAACGATTAGTGTGATTTTGCTGAGTAAGGAAGTCCTCAGTACTTTGATTCAGTTTGGCCAGAAGTTATTTGGTGAACGCCTCAGAATTATGGTTTCCCAAGATGTCGCACAGGCGATTATTGAGAAATTTCTCACTTATCGTTTGGCATTTTTTACACAAGATGACAATCAGGCAGGCAAATTACAAACAAGGATTGATCGAGGAATTGGCTCGATTACCCGTTTGATTCAAATCTTCTTTATCGATATTTTACCGCTGTTTAGCAGTGCAATTTTGGCATTGGTTTTGATGTTCTATGCTAATTTTTGGATTGGACTGGTTGCGCTGAGTATCGTGCCGATTTACTTCTGGCTGACATTCAAGCAAGCACAGAAGTTAGGTGGGGTTAGACGAAATTTACGTGATGGACGCGAGCGTAAGAGTCAGGGTATTTTGAGTATTATCAATTCCATCACGGTGATCAAATCATTCAATCGGGAAAAAGTCGAAGCTGAAAAACAACTGATCTTACAGAAGCAGCTAACAGATAATCAGATGTATACCCGTCAAATTAGCTTTGTTTTTGATGGTTTGAAAACGTTTACAGAACAAATTGGTATTGTTTTTATTATTATCTTAACGGCCTATTTTGTATTGGTTGGAGACATGAGTATTGGGATGATCATGTTCCATATTCTGTTATTTAACAACGTATCTGCTCCAATTCGTTCACTCCACCGCATTTATGATGAAGTGAATGATGCCATGATTTATGCAGAAAGTTTTTTTCAGATTCTTCAGGCAGATGATGAGATTGAGGATTCGGGGCAGCAAAAGCCAGCGCATCTGAGAGGAAAGTTTGAGTTAAAGCAGGTCGATTTTTATTATCCCAATGGCCATCATGCCCTGAAAAATATCAACATGGTTATTCAACCCAATAAAATTACTGCCTTGGTTGGACTATCAGGTGCAGGTAAATCGACCCTGATTAGTTTGCTAGATAAGTTTTACTTACCGCAATCTGGGCAGATTCTCATGGATGGGATTGATCTAAATCAGATGGATACCCAATATTTACGTGATCATATTGGCTTGGTATTACAGAAAAATCATATTTTCCAAGGCACTATCCAAGACAATATTTGCTATGGAAAAATGGATGCAACTGAAGAAGAGATCATCCGAGCAGCAAAAAAAGCCTCTATCCACGAACAAATTTTGAAACTACCAAAAGGCTATCAATCAGATGCCTTACAGTTATCGGGTGGTCAACAACAACGAATTGCAATCGCTCGGATGTTTCTGAAAAACCCACCGATTATCTTTTTAGATGAACCAACAGCAAGTTTGGATGCCATTGCCACTGAACAGATTAAACATAGCTTAGATGAAATCAAACAGGGGCGGACAGTGATCATTATTTCTCATAGTTTGTCACAGATCATTGATGCGGATTATACCTATGTGATGCAGGATGGTGCGATCGTTGAGCACGGTGAACATTATCAACTTTACCAACAACAAGGTGTTTATAAGGATATTTTTGATGCGATGGCGAAAAGTCTAAATATCGATAAAATCGCCAAAACCTTTGATAATGAAGGTGAAGAAGAGACACATAGTTAGAGTGATATCTCTGATCTATACAGAAACTATTTGTTTTGATTTGCTTGATAGGTTTTTCTATATAGTTCTTCACATTCGATTAGATTTTGGTTGGTAACTGGCTGATGATTATGTGTTTGGAATCTATAATTTAAAGTACATTTTTCAATACATTTGAAGCCTAGAAATGAAACTTTACCATTTAAGTTGTATTGGTACGTGGTTAGCTGTGGTTGAGACGGCCCTATATAACAGTGTATAGGCAGCCAGTGTTGATGATCATTGATTGAAATCTTTGCTGCTATTTTGTAAGGTGCAGGATCGATTAATGTGTATGAATGTCTGACGCTGCCAAGCGTGATGGATTGTTGGTGATCAGGATTTTCGAAAACTTTTTGTTGGATTTGAACCATGATGACTTGTTCGTTACCCCAAACATGCGTAATAGCACTGAATAAGCCATTCATCATCCATACAGTTGATTGTTTAGCCATCCAAGCCAGTAATGAACTACCACATAGATCAAGAACTAAAAATAGGCCTAAATAAATTTTTAATCGTATAGGACGATAAAAATTGTCTTTTTTGAGCGTTGGAATATCTCGTTTCCAAAGATAATTAAAGACATATATAAAAACGTACAATGCACTCAGTATCGAGATGATGAAGGTTATGATTTGGACAAATTGTGAGGGATAATACGGATAGTTGGTTTGATCATATTTATATATAGATAAAACAATAACTCCTATTATAAACATCAATATTACAACGTACTTTAGTACAGAATATAGCGGTGTTTTCTTTTTATAGGCTTTCATTAAGGTTATAGAGTTTCGTTTCTTTATCATGGACTTGAATATATTAAAAAATCCTCATTTCAAATGAGGATGTTACGAAAAAAAAGAAATTAAATATGTTCTAATCAGTGAAATCGCATTAAGTATTAATCAAAAATCTTTTCGGCAGCTTGGAACGGTAAGCTCACCACATCAATTGCTACGGCGAAAGGTAGTAATACTAACTTTTCAAAAGGATTGAGACTTGATCTTGATTTATAGCTTTCTTGTTGATTGGTATAGATTGTAACTTGATAAGGTTTGCTTAATGCTTTCAATGAAGTCAGATTATTTGCGACAGGGTAGACTACACCAGCAAGTTTTATATCAAAACAAAAACGTTGTGCTTGCATACGTGTATCACTTGAAGACGAACATTCTTTTGCACCATTTTCAATAAAAAATTCTAAGTCTTTTTTGCTTAAATCCTCTTTGAGTTTGACATAAGAAATGGGCAATGTTCCTGAAAAATGACCGTCATTTTTTTCAGAAAAGAAATTTAGATCACGTGTGATTTGAATATTTTTGGGATCAAGCTTATTGATAATGGTCGCAAACTGAGCGCCGCCTTGGGTCAGGATGTAACTATTCTTTTGACCTGCAATGACGATGCTATCGCGTGGTAAATTGGCTGTTGCTTGTGCCGGTCGCCCAAAAGCGACCACATTGTCTTCAACTAAAGTAACCTTTGCCGTCCGAGTATACGTTTTATTGTCTTTGGTGATGAGGGTTTTGGTGGCACAGCCCGAGATAACCATGCTTGATAAAGCAACGGATAATGTCATTTTTATTATATGATTCATATGTATGGTCCTAAATGGTTGGTTCAACTGTACCATGTTCTAAAAATGATTTTAATAGTTCATGTGATCGTTGTAGTTTGATTAATTGCTCATTTACGTTTTTAAGTTCATTTTCTAATTTTGTCTGCACAACAGGACATAAACTAAATCGATAATAATCCAAATCGAAACAAGGTAATAAAACTTGAATATCTTTCAAATTCATCCCTGCATCATTCAATATTTTAATCTTATAAATATCTTCAATATCTTTTTGACTGTAATCGCGATAATTATTTGTATTTCGTTTGGGATGAACTAGCCCTACGTCCTCATAGTAACGCAACATACGAGGACTAACCTGCGTTAATTTGGCAACTTTTGCAAGATTCATAGAATATCACTTGACCTTAACATTGCTGTCATAGTTTAGCATGGCTATAAGTAGATTTTACTGAGAGTATATTGATGAAAAAATTGGCTTATTCTTTGGGATTGTTGTTCACTTCATTTTTTGGATATGCTGCGCCTCCACCAGAGACCACGATACATCGTCAGATTTTTATTGTGCATGGTTATGGCGCTACAGCACACGATCATTGGTTTGAATCAGTACAGAGGCAGATGCAGGATTCACATACTCGGGTAACCATTTTACAGTTACCCAATCCGATGCAGCCAGATGTTGAGGCTTGGCAGCATGCTTTAGAACAAAATATTAAAATGATTGATGAACAGACGTATTTTGTAGCCCATAGTTTAGGCGGTATCACATTATTAAATTTTTTATCAAAGCGGAATCCTCCCAAGATTGGGGGAGTTATTCTTGTTGCTGGGTTTACTGAAACTTTACCTGCGCTACCTCAACTCGACTCATATATTATAAAAAGTCAAAATATGCAGATAAATCTGAAGAATTCCCCAAATAAACACCTGTTTATTTCAGAAAATGATGAATATGTCCCACCTGAGTTGAGTATTAAGCTCGCAAAAAAACTTGATATACCATTTACCCTTATTCCTAAAGCGGGGCATTTTTTGGCAGAGGATGGTTATACTGACTTTCCTCAGTTGGCTCGATATTTGAAAGAAATACTCATAAAATAGAATGACTTGATACTCATAATTCATTTGATCTTTTGTTCAAAATTTTCTTGATATTTACCGTTTATCTGAGCCTTACTGAATCAAGCCCGACTTTGTTGTAGCCTATGAATAGATGCTTTTATTTAACTCATCATCTTTTCGTATGGTGACGGATTTTTGGAGCGAGCCGAGTCATGAACTTTCTAAAACGATCAGTGTTTATCGCCGTATTTGCTGCTATTGGTATACCAACGGCTCAAGCAAATGAGGTGGTTACATTGCCAACGATTCGTATTATGGCGGAGTCTGAGTTGCGTGAAGAAGTAGGCTTCATTCCCTTTCAAGAGGATGAAAAAGTACGTGAAGCCTTACAACATCAGATCTATAAAGCTCATAGTGATATGCAGAATGCTGGAGTGAAAGAGGGCGTAACGACGGTTAATTATCAACAAAAAATGGAAGAACCTGATTCATCGCAACTTTCTCCGCTATTAGAGCAACATGTTTTAGCCGTTGCTAAGGGTCTACAATCATCTGATCCGACTAGTGGTCTGTTTAAAATGTTAGAACCTTTGAATATTGATCGAAATAATATAATAGGGATTCGTGATGGGTCGATTAAGATCAATATGGATGATATTTTGAAATTGCAGCAACAGATTCAAGACGGGTTAAAAGGTCCTAAAAATCAGTTTTTCATACCCTAAAATTTGAACTTAGTTCAAAAAAAGAAACCCCGCTATAAGCGGGGTTTCTTTTTTTTAGTGTCGATTAAACACGTTCGATAATGGTCGCGATACCTTGACCAAGACCGATACACATGGTCGCAAGACCGATTTGTGTATCTTGTTGTTCCATCACGTTCAACAATGTTGTTGTGATACGTGCACCTGAACAGCCCAATGGATGACCCAATGCAATCGCACCACCATTCAAGTTGATGATGTCTTGTTTGTCATAAACGCCTAAGCCTTTCATGACTGATAAGCCTTGAGCAGCAAATGCTTCGTTTAATTCGATGGTTTGAATATCAGCCATCGTTAAACCAGCGCGCTTAAGTGCTTTTTGAGTTGCTGGAACTGGACCGTAACCCATGATCGCAGCATCACAACCCGCAATCGCCATAGAGCGAATCACGGCACGTGGTTTTAAACCAAAAGCTTGTGCACGTTCAGCAGACATCAACAACATTGCAGAAGCACCGTCAGAAAGAGCAGAAGATGTTGCTGCTGTTACTGAACCGCCTTTAGGATCAAATACAGGTTTCAATGCTTTGAACGCTTCAAGGTTTGCTTCAGCACGAATCACTTCGTCGATGTCGCAAAGGATTTTGAAGCCATTGGCATCATGACCTTCAACACCAACGATTTCGTTTTTGAAACGACCTTCTTGTGTTGCAGCCCAAGCGCGACGGTGAGATTCAACACCAAACGCATCTTGTTCTTCACGGCTAATGCCATTCATACGACCTAACATTTCAGCAGTTAAGCCCATCATGTTAGATGCTTTCGCATAGTGTTTAGACGCTTCTGGGTTCAGGTCGATGCCGTGCATCATACCTACATGGCCCATATGCTCTACACCACCGATGATGAACACGTCACCTTGGTTGGTTGCAATCTGTGCAGCAGCTGTGTGGATTGCTTGCATAGAAGAACCACAAAGACGGTTGACGGTTTGACCGCCAGCAGTCTTAGGGATGTCAGCCAATAAACCAATATTACGAGCAATGTTCATACCTTGCTCTAAAGTTTGGTTGACACAACCCCAAATGATGTCTTCAACTTCGTTTGTATCGAACTGGTTGCGAGCAACCAGTGCACGTACTAATTCAGCAGATAAACTGTCGGCACGTACATTGCGGAACATACCGTTACGCGATTTGCCCATGGCAGAACGAACGCCATCAACAATCACAACGTCACGTGGATTTAAAGTAGCCATTCACGTCGCTCCTTAACCGTAGAATTTTGTGTTGTTAGCAGCCATGTCACGCAACATCTGTG
>NZ_JAVDVH010000022.1:0-27585 GCF_031456775.1 Acinetobacter sp. 3657
TTGCAACGTTATAAAGAGCTTAAAGACATCATCGCGATCTTGGGTATGGATGAATTGGCTGAAGAAGATAAGTTGGTTGTTTACCGTGCGCGTAAAATCCAACGTTTCTTCTCTCAACCATTCCACGTTGCTGAAGTGTTCACTGGTGCACCTGGTAAATTAGTATCGCTTAAAGAAACCATTCGTGGCTTTAAAGGTCTATTAGCTGGTGAATACGATCACATCCCAGAACAAGCGTTCTACATGGTGGGTGGTATTGACGAAGTGATTGCTAAGGCCGAGAAACTTTAATTAGCAACTCTAATTTAGGAGGTTCTCATGGCGACGATGCAATGTGATGTCGTAAGTGTGAATGAGTCAATTTACTCTGGCACAGTAACGATGTTGATCGCTAAAGGTGCAGGTGGTGAGCTTGGTATTTTACCTGGGCACGCTCCACTTGTAACTTTACTCCAGCCTGGACCGATTCGTGTTCAGTTGGAAAATGGTACAGAAGAAATTGTTTATGTATCAGGCGGCGTGTTAGAAGTTCAACCTCATGTTGTGACCGTGCTTGCAGATACTGCAATCCGTGCCGACAACTTAGATGAAGCAGCAATTTTGGAAGCTCGTAAACAAGCTGAACAATTGTTGGCGAATCAAAAGAGTGATTTGGACTCTGCTGCTGCACTTGCTTCGCTTGCTGAAACAGCAGCTCAGCTTGAAACGATTCGTAAAATCAAAAATCGTGCAATGTAATTGCTGATTTGAGATAAAAAAAGCCACCGTCAGGTGGCTTTTTTTATGGAAAAATAACTTAAAAAGAATATTTAAATAATTGTCATTTTCATATAAAGTGCGTCACGCATTATATAATCAAATGAGAAATACCATAATGAAAATTTTGCTCCCGATATTTTTAACAGTTTTTTTTGCAGGGTGTGCAGTCACTAAAACTCCTGAAGGTAGCACTATTGGCATGCTACCGATCATTGCGGAAGCAAAGCAAGACCGTTATTTAGATATCCCTAATAATGCGAGTAAGGCTGATAAAATTCAGAAGTATAGTGATCAATTGCTAGAAAGGTACCCAAATCAAAATTATGCAGAGGTCCGGACTTTTCCATATAGCGTGTACCAAACATATGATTCTTTCACTCCACGTCCTTATATGATTCATACGATTGATGAGCATCGAGTAAAAGTAGCAAAATCTATTATATTTCACCCTCAAAATGTACTTTTAACTGAACTTGCTCAGCAAGATCTAAAAGTTCCAGTAGGTATTCATGACTTAGTCATTATCAATGGTTTTAGAAATAGCAATGACTATACTGAAATAAAGAATGTTAAGTTTGAGAAAGACAAGAAATATGTGATTGGGCGTGATTATACTAAAGAGGCAGGCTCAAGATTATTTATTGCAGAATATGATGTAGATCAAAGGTTTAAACCAAATGAGCCAGAATATATTGTGATAAAAAATAAAATTGTAGAAGGTATTCCACAGGGGAGTTTGAAGCGTGTTAAAATTTACTAAATCTATATTAAAACTCAGTCTATTCTTATCAATTCTGGTGTCGAGTGGGTGTGCCAGAATGCTTTTGCCTACATCTGAATCGCAGCTTGTTCAACAGTCTATTGACGGTGGGCATAAAGCAGAACTAAAGATTAATTATGTTGATGCTTATGCGAATTTAAAGCGTGCTTATGATCGATGTGTAGCTTATAAAAGCCCAGTTCCAAATGATATGAGTTATGTTGCGATTGATTCAAAGCTTGAACGTGAAAAGCATCAAGGGACGATTACTGCAACAGCCAATTTTGGGACTTATGTTTCTCAGGTTATTTTGAAAGAAATTCCAGATGAGCAAACATTGTTAACTTTATATTTGTCGAAAGCTAAACTTTTGACGAATAATAAAAACGTTGAATTGGCCAAAAAAAGGTTTGAACAAGAGCAATTAAGAGCCTTGGGTAACGATCCTAAATGTAATTAAAAGATATAAATCCAATTTAAGCACCTTTAAAGTTGATCTTGATATCGACTTTGAAGGTGCTTTTTTATTATCTAAAAACATAATATGATGAAGACTTGGTGCGATATGGATCACGTCACGCTAAGCAATAAATAACGAGTATATTGAATAAAAAATTAGGAAAAATATGTTAGCAAGTAATGTCTTAAAGTTGCGCTTGGATCGTATTGAACAACAGGGACATCATTTTTCTGTAAAAGATCAATTGAAGTTGGTCACACTTGCTCAACCTGAATTAACTGCGGGCTTATACAGCCATCTACTTCAGGTCACTTTGCCTAAAACATGGCATTTTCAACACGATACTACAGAAGAAATAAATTGCTCATTACGTTTAATTACATTGATTCATCAAGTTTTTATACCTGCTTATCAGCAACATGCCCATCGTTTTGCTTGGTTTGAACAATGCGTGGCATTTCGCCTGCAATATTTGACCCAAGGCTTTAGCGAGCAACAACGCGATGAAACGGTAACACAGTTAGCAAACTGTAAAGATAGCCCGCTAAAATTAAGTATCTTGAAGCAATTACACGCTGAATATGATGATGTTGAGATTAAGTATGCTTTAGCTGCTTTTTATCAGCGTTTAGAGGATTGGTCAGCAGCAATTGAAAACTACCGTATCGTATTTCAGCAGCAAGCCATTCAGCCTGAAAGTGTTCATTATGATTTTATACACTGCCTATTGAGTCGAAATCGTCATCACAATGAGCAGGGTAATCGTGATGCGGTTGATGCCTTACAGCACTTGGGAAATTTAGAACATATCCAGCAACAAGCGAAACATGAGCAGTTAACCCAGTGGGCTGTTTCATTGATGTTGCCTGAGCGCTTACAATCCAGTCCAGTTGAATCAACCAAGCTACTGATCGATCTACAATACCGATTAAAATATATGGGTCATTCTTTAAACCATTGGTTGGTCACCCATGCGTTTATCGTGCCTTACTATAAAAATGTGATTGAAAGTGCACCGAAGCTGTTAAATAACAGTGAGCTTGTGGTGAGCTTGGATCGGCATAAAGCGGCCAATGATGCTTTGCAGAAAATTTTAACAGGTAGAGACTTAAAATTGGTCAGTGGTATTCATCCTGCGCATTATCGTCTGGGTTTTATCTGGAACTACTTACAGATCAATCCCTTAGTTTTGGATGCCTTGGTCACCGCGTCCAAAGGTCATCCTGATGCTTTTTATAATCTAAAACAAATTCCAGCGCCTGATGATGATCATGATGCAGCTCTGACACGCTTATCCTCTTATTTGGCAAAGCAACAAGTCGCCTATAACCTAAGCCAGCAGGGACATACGATTGAGTTTGCAGAACATGCTCACTTAGCAGGTTTTGACTTGATTGTAGATGGTACACCGATGCAGGTGAAGTGTACTTTAGCATCGGATGCAGTAGAGTCCTTTGCAAAAAGTCACCCGCATATTGCGATTATTGTGAATATTGAATTGGCGCATCTGCAAGAGAAATATGCTTCTGTTTTTGCTGATCTGGCATTGAGTTATGAGTCCGTGCAACGCACCGCCCAAACCAGTTTGCAACATGTGGTTGGAGTTGATGACTTTGTTTCAATTCCACTGATGAATACAGGCTTTGCGGTGTATCGTAATTTTTCTGCCTCACAAGCTCAGCCAGTTTCCCGTCCATATTTAGCTTATAAACAATCCAACTCCGTGATCAAAAATAGTTTGGCGATCGGCGCTGCGATTGGAGGACTTGTTTCGGGGTCTATCGGTGCTTTTGTTGTCAGCGGATTCGCTGTTTATCGTACTTGGCGCGTGCAAAAAGTTGAGCAAGCAAAACCATTGCAAGAAAAACAACAATTGGTTGCACAGTGCAATCAGATGATGGACTTACTCATTGATTTTGCCGAATGGTTTAATCACAATCTTTTAAAATATCGCGTTGATTTATATGCGTATCAACTTCGACAAATTGAGATGAAGCTGATGGGTAAAATACCTGAAGCGGTGATTTCCACGACTTTATTTGCGTATAAATTTGAAGCTTATCAACGTGCATTGAAATTGCATCAATGGATGCAACAACAACTTGCTTATGAAAATCCTAAGCGCAGAGTACAAGCAGGCTGGGTTGCTCTGGCACAGTCAGATCAGTTTATGTCGATTGAATTAAAACAACGTGTCATTCAACTCAATGCCGAACTCATAAAATATAAACAGACGACACAACATGGTTTGCACTTATCAAATGTTCAACATGCATCGAATGATGTTGCTAAACCCGCTTATCAGATGCAAACAATGCAGATTTAGATATCTGTCTGGGTTTCAGTATCCGTTTTTCCTAATATAAGTGTTGCCAGTTTAAGCATATCCATTTGAATACGATTGAATTGCTGCTCAATTTTTTCAAGGTCTAATTGGCTAATATCCAGTTCGCCATGAAGGATGGGCATTTTTAAAAGTTGTTGATTTGCATTAAGTAGACTCTGACGAATTTGATCGACCTCATGACTCTTTAGTTGAAGTGCTTGTAAGGTATCGTGTAAAGCATGCAAATTTTGTTTGAGATCTGCCGTTGCATTTTGCAGTTGCTGGGTATTCTTTTCTTGAATCGCTTGCTCAAGCTGGTTTTGTGAGCTTTTGAGCAGAGTCGTATAATCATCAGTTTTTAGCTGTAGTTGTGCAACGTCACGTACCATATTAAATAGGTTGCCACTGCTTAGCTTTTGAATATCTTGCGGTGTTGTTGTATTGGCATCATCGGTACTGATGTTTGAGTCAAACTCAGTGTTTGGTTCAGCAACTTGATGGTTTTCTTGAGGCACTTGATCACAACCGACGAACGCGAATGCAGTAACAAGTACTGTTGCAGAGAAAATGGCTTTGATGGCTAGATTTTTCATCGTGGCTGAACTGCACCAAAATATGAGAAGATCGTCACTATAATGAGAAAGTATGAAGAAAAATGTGATTTTTGCAATTCATTAACATTTTAGTCAAACAAATAAAATAACAAGGGGAGCGTTTTTCTTCTGGAAAAGAGAAGGAACGCAACATGATCCTTCCCTTTGGTTTTTTTAATTTACTTTGCCAATTCAGCTTCAATTGCAGTCACGATACGCTCATCATCTGCGGTAATATCTGGCGCAAAACGAGCCACAATCTCACCATTCTTATTGACTAAGAATTTTTCAAAATTCCATAACACTTCAGGTGGATTATTTGGTGTTAGACCATAATCAACCAGATCTTTCCACCAAGGGCCTTCGCCAGTACGTTCTGGTATCGCTTGGGTTAAGGTCTGGTACAAAGGATGTTTATCATCGCCAGCGACTGAGATCTTGGCAAATAATGGGAAATGCACATCATAGTTGAGAGAACAGAATTGTTGGATTTCATCATTTGAACCCGGTTCTTGTTCTAAGAAATTGTTGGCAGGGAAGCCTAAAATTTCTAAACCTTGTTCTTTTTTTGCTTGATAGAGTTTTTCTAGCCCTTCATATTGTGGTGTTAAACCACACTTTGAAGCAACGTTAACAATCAGTAGAACTTTGCCTTGATACTGATCGAGATCAACGTCTTGACCTTTGATATCCTGAACAGGGATGTGATAAACCGATTGGCTCATGAAGTGTGTCCTAATTTGTTGTTGTGAAATCACTTGTTTGTTTTAACTGCTAATCTTTTAGAGTGCAATGCTATTGATATGAATACATACAAATAATATTTATATCGTCGCATTTTTAAGTTGAATCGGCGTTTGCCCCGTATAACGTTTAAAAAATTCGATAAAGCTCGAACTATGGTGATAACCCAATGCAAAGGCTAGTTGTTTAATGGTCATGCCTTGGCGGATTTGGTGAATCGCAAAAATGATTTTCGCTCGATTACGCCATTCGGATAATGAGAGTTGTAACTCTTGTTGACTCAAGCGTAGTACATGACGCTCGCTGACAGAAAAGTTTTGTAAAATTTGCTGTAAGCTGATGTTGAATAAATCAGGATCGGATAATTTTTCTAAAATCGGTGCCAAAATTGGGTGGCTGCTTTGTGGCAAATAGTGCGAATGGGCTGGGGCTTGTTTGAGTTGATCAAATAAAACTTGCAGTAAATGTTCAAGGTATTCAGGCTGCGCCGCTTGTTTTTGTTGTTCTAAAATCTGCACGATCAAAGCACGAAAAAAAGGTTCGATACTAAAGCAACGACAGCTATTACCTAAAAACTGCCCGAATTTAGGGTGTATCCGAATACAAATATAATGAATTTCATGTTCAACAGGCAAAGATTGGTGTTCGGTACGCGGTGGTAGCCAAAGCCCATAACTGGGTGGTGATAAATAGTACTTTCCTTCAATGTCAAATTCTAAAGTACCGTTCAAACTAAAATTAAAGTCACCCCAAAGTGAAGTATGAGGACTGACAACATCATCTTTCTGATAAAGAAATTCATGTACTTCGATACCATTTAGAAAGGGAAGTTGTGCAGCGACATCATGCTTCATTGTGGGCGCTCATGTTAATTTTCGCAGGTGAGTTTAGGATTATTTAAACCGCGTGCGAGGGTAAAAATCAATACCAGAGAACAGAGTACCAGAGGGAGCATAGCAAAAAACAAGATCGTGCCATCAAAATGATCGACAATGATTCCGCCAAACATACTGCCTAAAGCAATCAAAATTAAGAAGGTCAATGTAACCATCGGCATACCTTTTTCAACCGCTTCAGGTGCATGTGTAAACATCCAGATATTTACCGCCGTTGGGATGATGCCATAGGCAAAGCCCCACAACGCTGTCAGTACGATCGCGACCATGATATGTGTGCCAAACATAGGGAGGCTTAAAAATGCCAAAAAGAAGGCAACGCCACTGACTGCAAAAGTATAGCGAATATTAATTTGTCCGAGATAACCCGCAAAGATATTGCCAAAAATTCCTGCAATTCCATATACCAGAAGTAAACGGCTAATCAGGCCGTCAGAAAAGTCAATCTGGTGCTTAAAAAAGGCAGAAAAATAACTATAAACGGCAAAGTGTGCAAAACCCATAAAGATAAAAATAATCAGTCCTTTACGAGCAGCGGGATGTTGTACGAGGATTGGGAGTTCTTTCCAGCGTAGCGAAGAAGATGGTTTTAATTGAGGTAGGTACAAGTATTGGAAGATAAAAAGCAAAATCCCCATTAATGAAATGACTGTAAAAGATGTACGCCATCCATTATATTGCGCGAGCCACGTACCCATTGGCACACCCAGTACGCTCGCCAGCGTGACACCGAACGCGACCCATGCGGTTGCTTTAGCAATAGGTAAATGTGGTGGGGCAAGACGACCACTCAAAGCAACTGCTGTTGCCCAAAAGCCACCAATCGCAATCCCTAAAATAATTCGTCCGAGCAGTAAAAGCGTGAAATTTGGTGCAAATGCCGTGATGAAATTCGCGAGAATCATCAACAAGGTTAACATTAGTAACAGCGGCCGCCGATCTAGTGTTTTGGCAGACACAGGAATGAGTACTGCTGCAAACATCCCGACAACCGCAGTTAAAGAAACGGTGAGACCTGCTGTGCCCACAGAAATCTGAAAATCACGCGCGATTTCATTCAGTACCCCAACGGCAAGAAACTCACCTGTGACCAAGGCAAAAGCACTGAGGGTCACGGATAGAAGTGCAAACCAATTGCCTTGTGTTTGGCTTGACTGAATGGGGGGTATTTCGCTAGAAAGGGAGTTTTCCATAAAAATTCCTTTATTGTTAGTAAGATAACAATAAAATTTGAAAATGAGTAATATTTTATAACGATCGTTAAAAAATAAAATAGTTGATAAAAGCCAATCAGTCAATTATTTTATAGTGAACGTTATAAAAATATTTGTGACCCTTATGACTCATCCAGATATGTCTCTGCCGTCACCTTGTGATGACACGCTAAAAAAGAAGCGTGGACGCCCAAAGTGTTTTGATGAGCAGCAGGCTTTAGAAACGGCGATGTTGTTATTTTGGGAACATGGCTATGAAGCGACTTCGATTAGCGATTTAACTCAGGCTTTAACGATTACAGCTCCGAGCCTCTATAGTAGTTTTGGCGATAAAACAGGGCTATTCTATAAATGTATTGATTACTATCTCGCCCATGAAGCTTGTCCAATTGAAGCAATTTTTTTAGAAGCCAAAACCGCAAAGGTGGCTTTTGAACTTTTTCTTTATGACAATGTACAACGTCTAGCGCAACCCGATAAACCTTCGGGTTGTATGCTGGTGGTTGCAACCATGAATTGTTCTGATAATACCCAAGCGATACAACACAATATTCTTGAAAAGCGATTGAAAACCAAACAAAAAATGTTGCAACGTTTACAGCAAGGTGTTTCTGATGGTGATTTGAAAGCAATAGCCCCATTAGCAGAAATGGCTGATTTCTACGCAACGGTTTTGCAAGGTTTAACCATACAAGCAAGAGACGGGGCAACCGTCGCACAGTTGCACAAAGTGGTTGAACACGCCATGCGTGCTTGGGAGCTATTCTAAAGGATGTCGTAACTGCGATATAAATGTCTGAAATACGATATTTCAATTAATTTGGACATCTTTCACAATACTCACATTGCTGAAATATTGTGAGACAAGTGATGGGTCAGTTAACAAAATATCAAAAATGGGCATTTGTGTTGCCCTTGATTGCGGTCTTAATTTGGTCATTGAATATTGTGGTGACCCGTTATGTGGCTGATCTGATTTCACCTGTCAGTATTAGTTTTTATCGGTGGTTTGTGGCTTTTCTTATTTTGACACCGTTTATGTTGCCGAAAGTTTGGCAGCAACGCACTTTAATTCGCCCATTAATCGGTAAGTTAGCCATATTGAGTGCATTTGGTATGGTGTTATACCAAGGCTTGTCTTATACCGCGGCACATTATACCACTGCCACCAATATGGGTATTGTGAATGCTTTTGTTCCTGTATTTACCATATTTATTTCTTATCTGATTTTGAAAGATCGACCGAATCGTTTTGCGATCTTCGGTAGTCTGTTGTCATTTGCAGGTTTGATTTATGTCATGAGCCAAGGGCATATTTCCAGTTTATTTGCCCAAGGCGGGCACTGGGGCGATGCGGTGATGGTCGTTGCTGTTGGTTTCTATGCCTTCTATGGTGTATTCCTAAAAAAATGGCAACTGCAATTGCCCTTAATGACCAGTTTATATGTACAAATTGCATTTGCGTTGTTGTACCACCTGCCATTTTTACTGTGGTTTGGGCTAGACCGCATCAATGCTGACAATGCCGCAAGTGTATTGTATGCAGGTATGTTTCCATCATTGATTGCACCATTATTATGGATGCTTGCTGTGCAATCGATCGGTCCAAACCGAACCAGTATTTTTATGAATTTGATGCCAGTGTTTACTGCCATTATTGCCAGTTTTTGGTTGGTAGAAAGCTGGACGATTTATCATACTGTTGGAGGGGCGATGATTCTTGCAGGTATCGTTATGGCACAGAAAAAAACCGTGAAATTATCAGCCCAAGTGTTAAAGCCGACGATTTAAGATGTATTTAAAATGCGTGTTTGTTTAAAAAATAGACAAACACGCAAAATAATAGATATGAAGACAATTCTTTCTATTTGAAATTAAACGTATATTTTTAAGAAATGCTAAATTTGTGATCAAAAAAAAGCTGAATAAAAATAGAAATATAATTTTATTGAAAATATAGAAGTGACAAAATTGGTACGCTTTTCACCTTTTTTGCACGGCAAATAATATATTTGTATAAATGAGATGATTGATCCATAATAAGCACAGAAGCAAATTGATACATTTTAGTGTTTAGATTGCTTGCCGAATTTACGAACCCTCTGGATGTGATTATACACATCCTTTTTATGCTCAGTTATCCCTATATAACTGAGCTTTTTTTTGTCCGCGTTTTGGCTCATTTTTATCCATTGTTTTATGCCCGAATCACTTCGCCAGTGAGCGCATTTAAAATTCGACTCGGTTCTTGGCTTTGTCCCAAAGCACCGTCAAGATAATGCAATGCAGAACCAAAATAGCCTTGCGCCTGTTCTAAACGATGTGCAGGGGTTAAACCTGCGGGATTGGCACTGGTCGAGACAATAAAGCCACCAAAAGCGTTGCACAGCTCGACACACAGCGGATGGGTGGTGACACGCACGGCAACCAAAGGATGTTGCCCTTTAATCCATGTTGGAACCTGTTGATCAGCAGGCAGTAACCACGTGGTTGCGCGCTCAACTGGTGTGCGGTTAGACCAACTGTTGATCACTTGCTGACGTATTTTGGGAGTCAAACTTTGTAATAAATGTTCGACTTGTGCGATTTGCCCCGCCAGTAAAATCACGCCTTTTTCAATCGGGCGATGTTTGAGTTCAAGAATCTGTTGAAAAGCTTGCTCATTGAATGGATCACAGCCCAATCCCCAAACAGCTTCTGTCGGATATGCCAGTACTTGACCTTGTTTGAGGAGCTGAGCGGCTTCAGAGATTGAGGACGTTATCATGTGAGGTGTGCAGAGTGTTAATAAGAGAAGCTTAGTTTAAAGCATTGGGCGACAACGTAAATAGCGTCCAGCTTGTTGTGTGCATAAACCTAATAACTCAAGTTCCATCAATTGTGCTGTTAACTCTGAAATTGCAGCTTGGTTGGCTTGAGCAAGTTGATCCAAGTCTTGTCCGACCCAGTCTAAGCGTTGATAGAGTCCGATCAAATGAGAGGGGAGATTCGGTGTGGTGGTATTCGGTTTTTCAGCGTGTTGCTGTTGTGCTTGCCATTGGGTGGGCAAAGCCAAATCTTCAATCACTTGCTCAGGATGATCGACCAAAATCGCGCCTTCACGAATCAGTTGGTGGCAGCCTTGATGGTGCTCACTATAAATATGTCCGGGAATCGCAAAGACCATCTTGCCTTGATGAGCCGCCTCGTTTGCGGTGATCAGAGAACCACTTTTTAATGCAGCTTCTACCACGACCACACCGAGACTTAAACCACTGACGATACGGTTACGCCGTGGAAAATGTTGTTGTAAAGGCATTGTGGTGGGTAGAAATTCGGTCACAATCGCACCTGACTGAATAATCTGTTGCGCAAGTTGTTTGTTTTGCGCTGGATAAACGGTATCTAAACCTGTGCCGACGACGGCAATGGTGCGCTGATGAGCGAGTCCGCCTTGATGCGCGGCTTGGTCGATGCCATGTGCTAAACCACTGCTAATATAAAAACCTTTTTCACTTAAATAATAGGCAAAATCATAAGCGACTTGTCGCCCATGTGGACTGGGCTTTCGGCTGCCAACCATGGCAATTTGTGGTTGTAACAGCGCTTGCGCTTGACCTTGTCCAAATAAAATTGGTGGATGATCAGCATAAGGTAAAAGTTGGGTGGGATAGCCGATATCGTCAGGAGTTAGAATAAAATCGCTATGTTGACAAATCAGTTGAACCAGTTGTTCAAACTGTTGTCGCCCTTGAGTTGTTTGGAATGTTTCTACGCGTTTTAAGTGATTGGCATGTAAGCCGAGTTGTTGCCATTCCGAAAAGCGATGCGCTTGGGTGGCTTGTTCACAATCCCCAAAATAGTGGATGACTTTTTTGAAACTAGAAAGCGAATGTTGAACCAAATACCACAACAATACAGTGTGGTAGTGATGAGGTGATAGTTGATTCAACATTTCAGATCAGTGCTCAGTCATCAACTAGTCTTCAAGACGAGGTGGTTTGATGTTTGAACCGACTTTAATTGGTAAATCGCTTTCAAGTACATAGGCATAACTAAGACGATCAAAGCTCTTAAAGATCATGACATTACCCACATATTGTCCAGGTAATTTAACCGTTTCTTTGGTTTTAGGATCTTTGACGGTTTCGCCGTCTTGATAAGCATGAAACACTTGTCCGATTTCAATGCCATCATTTGTACCACGGTCAACGGTGACGACACCATTTTTAGCAGCAGTCCCAATTGAACCCATGACACGAATGATTTTACCACCATCTTTGACTTGATTTGCATCTGTTGGATAGAACAAGGTCGGCAACATTGCATCTTGTTCAGCCATGACACGATCGCCACGACGCACTTCACCATTGTAGCTATCGGTTAATTCAACTGTGGTGATGTCATTTTCATTGCGAATGGCAACACCTGAAGCCACTTGAGTGAGTTCGATGCCGAGGTTCTGCTTTTTACCGTGCTCATCAACAATGATGTAGGGTTCGCCTTCGCGGAATACGCCATAGCGCTGACCATTTTCTAGCCCTTTACCACGGACATAGACACTTTGACCTTTACCAGCAAGGACGCGCTTGTCAGCTGTACCCAAAATATATGGAGTATGAGCAATGGTGTCTACTGGAAGAATCGAGGTGCGTTCTAACCATTGTTGAATATGCGCCAGTGGAATCACGGGAACACTATTATTTAGAGCTTCAACACGAACTTGTGGACGTAAGGTTGAGGTATTGCCACTGTGGCGACGAATGATCCCAGCACAGCCATCGCCCTCATCTTTGCCAATTAAAGGTTTGCCGTTCAATGTGCACAATAACAGACGATCACCTGGATAAATCCAGTGTGGGTTTTTCACGTGTTTATTGCTTGCCCAAATTTCTGGCCAACGCCAAGGTTTGCTTAAAAACTTGCCTGAGATATCCCAAAGTGTGTCACCTTTTTTCACCACATAAACATGGGGTGCACCTGCTTTGACAGCAGGAGGGCTAACGTTTGGACTTGCAGCATGTGCGATATTGACGCTCATCCCCAATCCCGCGCAAATTGCCACGGCAATCAGTTGTTTTTTTAACCCCAAGGCATGAAATGAGTGTATGCCGTTTAAAACCTTTTTCATTATCATAATTCCTAAAAATTATGTGCGTAGTTGCGTTATAATAACGACATTACCCACATTTTTTTTTGATCAAGCATTCCCTTCAGTCGGTTTTCTGATCAACGGCATAAGTTGAGGATGTCAGTATGGCCTTATTACCTATTCTAAGTTTTCCTGATCCCCGCCTTCGCACCATTGCCAAGCCAGTCGAAGAAGTCACTGATGATATTCGTCAGCTTGCAGCAGATATGCTTGAAACCATGTACGAGGCACCGGGTATAGGTTTAGCGGCATCTCAGGTTGATCATCATATTCAGCTTATTGTTATGGACATCTCTGAAGAGAAAAACCAACCGATGGTGTTCATTAACCCCAAAGTCACTCCGCTGACTGTAGATACTCAGCCTTATGAAGAAGGCTGTCTCTCCGTGCCTCAAATATACGACAAAGTTGAGCGTCCGTCACGCGTAAAAATCGAAGCAATTAACCTTGAAGGTCAAGCATTTGAGTTAGAAGCTGACGAACTTCTCGCTGTTTGCATCCAACATGAAATGGATCACTTAAATGGCAAACTTTTTGTGGATTATTTATCGCCATTAAAACGTCAGCGTGCCCGTGAAAAAGTGGAAAAATTGGTTCGCCAGCGTGAAAAAGAGAAAGTGGCAGTTAAACGTTAAGCCAAAATAGAGTTCCCCTCTTTAGTAAAGAGGGGGTAGGGGAGATTTTTACTTTGTTTCGTTGTGGTTTCCTGTTTGCATTCGCCGCGGTCTGTTTACAGATCGCGGTATTTTTGCAGCCATTACTTCCGAAGCAATATCAAATCGCACCTGTGTGTGAAACCATTACCCAAGCTTTGCTATTACCTAAAATACAAGTCCTATCAAGCCAAGCCGTACATTCTTCGCATCATCACCCACATCAACTTGAACATACTCAAGTCTCGATGCCGCAACATGATCATCATGATCCGATTCATCAATGTCAGTATTGTACTGTCTATGCCAACTTGATCCTGCCACCTGAGTTGGGGATTAAAGAGGTCTTGGTTCGGATTCAGATCCGTTTAGTGGCCTATCAACATGCCTTTAGGCATGTTTATTTTGCGCTACAACAACTGTTTTTATTGCCACAAGGGCGAGCCCCGCCACACTTTGCATAAATCATTGCTTTTTAAATAGGGCGAATCCATTTCGCCGTTACGAGAGTTTGTAAATGTGATTTTGCAAGCTCAAGCCGTGTTTATGTTTTAAGGGAAAGCTCTTATGGCTCAGCCTAAATTTTTATTACAACCGCTTATGGTTGCGATGCTTGCTGTCTCAAATACCGCGATGGTGTGGGCAAGTACGGAAACTCAATCAACGCACCAACCTGCTCAAGTTGTTCTTGCACCGATCGTCATCACTGCACAACAACCCAATCAGAGCAACGGATTGGTCATTCAAGCCGATCCTAAGCAACCGATTCAGCCTGTACCTGCAACCGATGGTGCAGATTATTTACAAAGCATTATGGGATTCAGTGCCATTAAAAATGGAGGCAGCAATGGCGATGTTACCTTCCGTGGTATGTTTGGTTCGCGTATTAAAATGTTGGTGGATGGCAGTGAAAACTTAGGTGCTTGTCCATCACGTATGGATGCACCGACCTCTTATATTCAACCTGAAAGTTTTGACCAAATTACGGTGATTAAAGGACCGCAAACGGTTCAATATGCAACGCCTGGCTCTGCTGCCACGGTGATTTTTGAACGTCAGCCTGAAAAACTAAGCAAAGATCAACCCTATCGTGGTCAAGTCAGTGTATTGGTCGGTTCTTACGGACGTTTAGATCATAATGTTGAAACTGCAATTGGTGATGAAACGAAATATGCACGTTTGAATGCCAATCGCTCTGTGGCGGATGATTATCAAGATGGTGACGGGAAAAACGTTCATTCCAATTGGGAGCGTTGGGGGGCGGATCTTGCCTTAGGCTGGAAACCGACTGAGGACGCTTGGTTGGAATTACGTGCAGGCAAAGGTGATGGTGAAGCTGCTTATGCAGGTCGTGGTATGGATGGCTCGCAATTTAAACGTGAAAGTTTGGCACTCCATGCGGAACAGAAAAATCTGAACAACGTGATTAAAAAAGTCCAAGCACAAGTGGACTATAGTTATAACGATCACATCATGGATAATTTTAGTTTACGTACCCCGCCGATGACCAGTATGAATATGCACGGCATGCAGATGACGGTACCGAATAAAATGTCGATGCGTGTCGATCGCCGTACTTTAAATACCCGTTTGGCAGTCACGACAGATTGGGATAAATTCAGCGTGGTTTCAGGGTTGGATAGCCAGCATAACAAGCATGGTGGTGACATGGTGATGTATGCCATGCCTAGAATGAGTTCGCCTTATGCTGAAAATCTAAAGTTCCAGTCTTATGGTGCGTTTACTGAATGGACCTATAATATTGATCCTGACCAAAAGTTAATTGCAGGTGCGCGTGTTGATCAAGTCAAAATTGATCAACTTCAAAATGGTAAAAACCGCAAGGATACCGTACCAAGTGGCTTTATCCGTATTGAAAAAGCGTTTCCTGAACATGGTGTGAAAAGCTATGCAGGCGTGGGCTATGTTGAACGCACCCCTGATTTTTGGGAGTTGTATAGTACTTCAACAGATCGTGGGGTCGGAACAACCGATATGAAGGGTGTCACCACCTATCGTATGATCGATAACTTAGACAATTTGAACAATGAACGTACGGCACAGCTCGATATTGGTTTTCAAGCGGAACATGGTGCATGGAATACGTGGGCTTCTGCCTATGCAGGTTTAATTAAAGATTTCATTTTGTTGGAATATCATACGCCTGATAAGCGAAAACCTTTAGCGCGGAATGTTGATGCAACCATTGCAGGTGCTGAAGCAGGCGTGGGTTATCAGTTTAATGATCAGATCCAAGCCGATGTATCAACGATGTATGCTTGGGGTAAAAACACTTCGGATGATCGTGCTTTGCCGCAAATTGCACCTTTAGAAGGGCGTATTAATCTTCGCTATGTCGAGGAGAAATATAGTTTAGGGCTATTATGGCGTGTGGTTGCTAAACAAAATCGTATTAGCCTAAATGAAGGAAATGTGGTTGGCTATGACATGAATCCAAGTAAAGCGTTCGATACTTTGGCTTTGAATGGGACATATAAGTTAACAGATACGGTTGATGTATCAGTTGGTGTCGATAATGTCTTGGATAAGACCTACACCGAACATCTCAATAAAGCGGGTGCGTCCATGTTTGGATATGGCGCCAGTGAACAGTTTAATAATATTGGACGGAATTACTGGATGCGCATGAGCATGAAGTTCTAAGCAACAAAAAACAAGGTGGACAGCCCACCTTGTTTTTATTCTAAAATAGGAAATCTAAGCCAAACAATCTTGTTTTGGCATTAAACTATCGCAATACAGTGGGTTTAATGCACATTGCAAATCATCAATCTGCTCTTGAGTGACATAGCCTTCGGCTTTGAGATATTCCGCAACACGGTCATCACGCAAACTCAAAAACGCAGCATCGTATACACCTAAATCAACAAATAATGCGGCGGTTTCTAGACTATTAAAGTGATCTAAAAAGACGTCATTTTCATACATTAAAAAAATATGTTCAATTTCAGCATCACTCTCAATTTTTAAGCGCTGCGCTAAATTTTCAGGGCGTGTTTTGATAAAAAGCAAATCTGAAAGTTCATCAAATTGAGTTCGATCGAGCTGATTTTCACCTGCTTTTACATGACCCAACCACGCTTTAAAGACCAGTACCGCACCACCGCGTAACAACATGCTCCACATTTGATGGCGAGTATCTTGATCTAGATGAGATGACTCAGTTTCGAGTGCTTTTAAGAAAATTTCTTCTTGTTGGGCTAATTTTTCAAATAAACCTAAACCCTGTGGCTGATAAGCAGCAGGTGCGAATACATCAAAATGCAGCTCATCGAAAACATTTAAAGCCAGAGGAACAGCCGCTTGATACAGCGTATTCAATGCGCGTAAGTGGGTATCATTTAATTTGTTTTGAGCAAAGATAGTTTGCCAGTTGAGTTGTGGTAAGAGTGCATTGGCGCTGTATTGACGATAAAACTGTTGCGAGCGATGTTCAGAGCTAAGCTGGGGGCTATTCATGATCAATTTCCTTTCTGACGGTATTATTGTGAGAAACCCTAAAGACGTGCAAATAGGTTTCTATTGATTCGCTAAATTTATGCTTTATTCAGAAAGCAAGTAGAATACGACTAAAGTCTTATATGGCGATTTTTGATATAAAATGATAATTAAAACAATATCTTATGAAATTGTAAGTAAGTGTACAATCGTTCGCTAATGTAAGTGGAAATTTTTGCCATAGTCAAAAACTATTTGAGCACTTCGGTCAATTTTTTAGCAACCAAAGTGCAGATTTTTGATGGTTTTTGCCTATGTTTCAAAATATTATGCTATTTATTCGACTTCTTTCATAAATCCCCTTGCGGAACTTCAATCGTTCCTCATTCTCGCCGATGGTGAAATACAAGGGGGGTATAAATAACGATGAAAGCAGTCTATTACATCGGCAAGATTTTTAAACCTGACAACCAAGCGCGTAAACCTGCGGGTTTGAGTGGCTTTTTCAGTAGTACAATATTCTGTTTTTTCAGTCGTTGTGGCAATTCAGGATCTGAATCCGCCGTGATCAGTGCCACAGGAACATGTGCGGGCCGATGTTGCTCAATAAAATCTAAACCTCGTTGATCATGATTTAAATGCTGATCAATCAACCAGACTTGAATATCATGCTGTGTGATGAGTTGTAGCGCTTCTTTCGGTTCGGTTGCGGTGAAAACTTGATAGCCCCATTTACTGAGTAAAGTTCGCATCCCGTCTAGAATAGTTTCATCATTGTCCAGACAAAGAACTTTATAAGCCGTGTGTTGTAGTGCTGTGGTTGGTACGACAGGTGTATGTATCTTTGTGGCTGCAGTCAACGGCACTTCAATCATAAAGCAGGAGCCTTTGCCCAATTCGGAATGTACATGGACGGGGAAATCTAAGAGATGGGTCATGCGTTGTACGATTGCCAACCCCAGTCCAAGACCTTGTTCTCCCCAAGGTGATGTGTGCCCGCAACGTTCAAATTCTTGGAACAGTTTAACTCGTTGTTGCTCGTTTATGCCCGGCCCAGTATCCCAAACTCCGATCCGGATATGATTGGGTCGTTGTGCGGAGCGTAATACGCCTACGACTACACGCCCCTGAGCGGTATAGCGGAGCGCATTGCTGACAAAATTTTGAATAATTCGCCGCATCCATTGTGGGTCAGTATCGACCCAAAACTTGGTGTCATGGACTTTGAGCTGAATGTTTCTTTGAGCAGCAATGGATTTGAATTGCAGTTCAAGATCATTGAGCAAATCATGCAAGGCATAGGCTTGTCGTTTGGGTTGAATGGTTCCACCTTCCAAACGTGCAATATCTAATAGCGCGGATAACATGCTTTCAGCACCATAAAGTGCTCGATCAAGTTGTTGTAAGGTTTGTTGGTCTTCAGTCGAGTGTATGCTTTGCTCTAGTGCTGTACTGAACAATCGTGCAGCATGCATCGGTTGTAATAAATCATGGCTGGCAGCCGCAAGGAAACGACTTTTGGATTGATTGGCTTTATCGGCCTGTTCCAACGCCAATTGTTGTTCAGTCAGTGCATCTGCCAGTTGTTGTGTGCGATCGTGGACACGTTCTTCTAACACAGCTTCATTGGTACGGAACGCGGTGATGTCTGCAAAAGTTGTGACAAAACCACCGCCTTTAATCGGGTTGCCGCGCATTTGGATGACCAAGCCATCTTTACGAATACGTTCAAACTCATGTGCACTGCCGACTTTCATCCAGTGAATCCGTTTGCGGACATGTTCTTCTACTGAGCCTGGTCCACATTCTCCACGTTCAGCGTTATAGCGAATCAGATCGGCAATTGGACAGCCGACATAAACCAGATCTTTAGGATAATCAAACAGTTTTAGATATTGATTGTTCCATGCCACCAAACACATATTCTTATCAACCACACTCACACCTTGGGTCATGTGATCAATCATGGTCATCAGTAAGTTTTGGTTAAAACGTTGCCACTGTGAAGCTTGGTCTAAAATATTGGCAACTTGCCCCAAAGCTAAACCATTGTTGATCATGGCCGTGGTCAGCAAGGTACGTGCAGAAGCTGCTCCAATAATCCCTGCAAGATATTGCTCAGTAAAGCGCCACCACATGCCATTGGCAACATGATTCTCATTTAAAAGTACATGATTTTGTTCAGAGAATTGTTGAAAGGCTTGGGTCGTTGGTCTTTCGCCTGTGATCCGTTTCGCCAAAGCCAATAAGTCACCGACTTTTAGGCGGGCTGCATTTTGATGTAAATCCGTCAGATCAGCCGCAGATTGCGCTGAGGGAAGTGGTTTGCTTTCATAATAAAAAAAGCTTTCTGCCTGAATCTGTTCTGCAACACTGGGACGATAAAGACGCGAGATCCAAATATATAAGACAAGGTTGAGACCCAAAGACCAAAGCACACCATGCGTCAGCGGCGCAAAAGATTCAAAGCCGAGCAGTGCTTCTGGACGTAAGCCATGAATATCAAATGGCCCGAATAACAAAATGTGTTGTGCAAAGTTTTGATAATGTTCAGGTAAGCTGCGCAGCAAAGTCGGAAAAAGCAGCGTGTAGCTCCACATTACAAAACCGACAATCAGGCCGACATAAACCCCTTGTCGGCTTGCCCCACGCCAATATAGTCCGCCAATGAGGGCGGGTGCGAACTGTGCAACGGCACTAAATGCCAGCAGACCGAAGACCGAAAGCTGATTAATATCATTAAAGAAATTAAAAAATAAGAAACCCAATAACATCACGCTCAGGATGCTGATCCGCCGTGTTAGTTTGAGCACTTTAGGTAACTGTCGGTCATGTCGAGAAATAATTTTGAAGCGCCATAGCGCAGGCATGATCAAGTCGTTGCTGAGCATGATCGAAAGTGCGACTGATGAAACCAATAGCATGCCAGTTGAAGCAGAAAAACCACCCAAAAATGCCAATAATGCTAACCAATCTTGTTGGTAGCTGAGTGGTAGTGCTAAAACGGCAATATCAGAAGAGCCAAGGGATTCAGGAAGTGCATGTAGTGCCCAACTGGCGATTGGAATGATGGCGATTATGGTGAGAATTAAATAAGCCGCAAACCAATGCCGTGCGCCACGAATATGTTTCTCATCGCGGAGTTCAACCACAGCGACATGAAATTGGCGAGGTAAACAGATCATTGCCAGTGCAGCGAGTAAGGTTTGCACCCAAAAAGTTTCGGGTACACCGAGTTGTTGTAAATTATAAAAATGCTCCGAGACGTCATTGCTGACTTGTTTAATATTCTCAGGCGATTGTAATAAGAAAAATCCTGCTACACAGAGTAATGCAAACAGTTTTACGAAGGACTCAAATGCGACTGCCAGCATCAGACCACCGTGTTGTTCGGTGTTAGCAATATGTCGTGTGCCAAAAATCATCGCCAAAATTGCAAGTACCGCAGTTAACATCAGAACGCTATTAGTGGTGGTATGTATATTGGCGTTTTGATCAAGAATCACCGCAGCACTGAGTGCAATCGCATGTAGCTGGAGTGCCAGATAGGGCACAATTGCAATCACAGCCAAAATGGTTACAAGGGCGGCCAAGCTGCCACTTTTGCCGTAACGGGCAGCAATAAAATCGGCAATCGATGAAATCGAGTGGTATTGGCGAATACGTCCTAAGCGTTTCCAAATATCATAACCAAACCAAAGAAATAGCAATGGTCCGAGATAAATAGGTAAGAACAACACACCTTCACGAACCGCTGCGCCAGTTGCCCCATAAAATGTCCAAGATGAGCAATATACACCTAGGGTTAAGCTGAACAGCAACATTCGACCACGCGTACTGAGTCGACTGGCATGTTTTTCTCCAAAAAATGCACAGCCAAATAACAGCGCGATATAAAGCGCGAGTATGCCAAGAATAAGCCAGCTATTCATATTGCTCACGTGATCAATTCCATTTTTTATCATACCCGAAGCGTGGGCATAGTGAAGCGTACAGATCTGCTTGTAACGACCAAAGTCTAAGTTACGGCATCATCATAAACTTGCTAAGTTGGATAGTGAAGAATCCCATAGAGAAAAAGGGGTCCATGGTTGGACACAAAAATAAGGAGTTGATTATGGATGATTCACAAGTAGAGCAGATTCTACAAAATCCAAAGTTTAAAGAAATGGTGAGAAGGAAAAGTATTTTAAGTTGGACGCTAACAGCAATCATGTTGTTTATCTACGTTGGCTTTATGCTTTTGGTTGGCTACAACAAAGAATTTCTAGCAAGCTCATTTAGTGGTGGTGTCACGACTTGGGGCATTCCTCTCGGATTAAGCATTATCGTGTTGTCGTTTTTATTATGTGGTGTGTATTCCTACATTGCCAATAATAAACTTGACCAACTCAATGAAGAGGCACTCAAGGAAGTTGAGGCGATTGCACATGAAAAAGGGAAGCACTGAGATGAAAGGGACATCATTTAAAGCGACACTCTTGGCACTGACCAGCATGTGTTGTTCAAGTATTGCATTGGCTGGGCCTGATCTCGGTGCAGCAGAGCAACAAGCGACCAACTGGCATGCGATCATCATGTTCATGATCTTTGTGGGTTTAACTCTATTGATCACCAAATGGGCAGCCAAAAAAACCCAATCAACACAAGACTTTTATACCGCAGGTGGGGGCATTAGTGGCTTCCAAAATGGCTTAGCGATTGCAGGCGACTATATGTCTGCTGCATCATTCTTGGGTATTTCTGCGCTCGTCTTTATGTCAGGCTTTGATGGTCTGTTGTACTCGCTCGGTTTTATGGTTGGTTGGCCGATTGTTTTATTCCTGGTGGCTGAGCGGTTACGTAATTTAGGTAAATATAATCTATCTGATGTTGTTTCATTCCGCTTGGAAGAGAAGCCAGTCCGTACTTTGGCAGCCATTAGCTCATTGGTGGTGGTGGCTTTCTATTTGATTGCTCAAATGGTGGGTGCAGGTCAGTTGATCAAACTGTTATTTGGTTTGAACTATAATCTTGCGGTGGTGATCGTTGGTCTATTGATGATGGCCTATGTCATGTTTGGTGGAATGTTAGCCACCACATGGGTACAAATCATTAAGGCGGTGATGTTACTCAGCGGTGCAACCTTCATGGCCTTTATGGTGATGAAAGCAGTTGGTTTTAGCTTTACCAATATGTTTAATCAGGCGATTGATGTTTATAGTCAAGCACACCATTTAAGTTGGGATGAAGCACTTAGAATTATGGGGCCGGGAACACTGACCGCAAATCCAATTGATGCAGTTTCACTTGGTTTGGCCTTGATGTTTGGTACCGCAGGTTTACCACATATTCTAATGCGTTTCTTCACCGTGAAAGATGCAAAAGAAGCACGTAAATCGGTTGTGGTTGCGACGGGCTTTATTGGCTACTTCTATTTGTTAACTTTTATCATTGGTTTCGGTGCGATCTTATTCGTTGCGAACAATCCGCAATTCCTTGATCTTGCAAAAATGGCAGTGACAGGCAAGTTAGAACTGATGGGTGGTAATAACATGGCTGCGGTGCATCTGAGTGATGCCGTTGGTGGCGATTTGTTCATGGGCTTCATTTCGGCGGTGGCCTTTGCAACGATCCTTGCGGTGGTTGCAGGCTTGACCCTTTCAGGTGCTTCTGCGATCTCACATGACTTGTATGCAAACGTGTTTAAAAAAGGTAAAACCACACCTGCATCTGAGTTGCGTATGTCAAAAATGGCAACTTTAGGTTTAGCTATTTTTGCGATGATCTTGGGTATTTTGTTCGAAAAGCAAAACGTAGCATTTATGGTTGGATTGGCATTCTCTGTCGCATGTTGTGCAAACTTCCCAATTCTTGTGTTATCAATGTTCTGGAAAGGTCTAACCACTCGTGGTGCAGTGATTGGCTGTTTGGTTGGTTTGGTCGGTGCTGTAAGTTTGATTATTCTTTCTAAAGCGGTTTGGGTGGATACGTTGGGTATTGCTGAAACAGCGCCAAATCCATTTAATGGTCCAGCATTATTTGCAATGCCATTATCATTCTTCTGCTGTTGGTTCTTCTCTGTAACGGATAAGTCAGCACGTGCAGAAAAAGAGCGCAAAGCATTTGATGCGCAGTATGTGCGTTCAATGACAGGTGTCGGAGCTACAGGCGCTTCAGATCACTAAACACATTTGATCCTTAAAAACAAAACCCTCATATCAAATGAGGGTTTTTTTATATGTTTATTGATGCATGCTCGCGAGCTGTTTTGATTGGTTCTGATACAAAGACAATCCCGATTTTTGCATGTGTCGACCGTTACGCTCCAACAAAACATTCAATTGAGGAATGAATCTTGCGCCTGTATAAAGTGTCAGATTGCGCAACAGCAGATAATAAGCAAACCAAGATGCGAATCGAGGGGCAAGTCCCAATTTTTTCATTTTTTTACGTCCAATAAAGAACTGGGTCATTTCTAAATGTTGTCGATAAGCTAGCTTTTGTTGAAAAGTACCAAGATAGCGATATTGCCGTTCAAAAGGTTCTTTAGAAAGACTCGAACCAAGTGAAATACTACTGGCATCGGATTGTGGGTGCGCGAATTGCATCCAATAGATCAGTTTCCAACCGTCTGATTCTTTATCCACTAGCCATTTTTCATCGATCCCCATGAGCCAGCCCGCATATTTCCAAAAATGCAGAAAACTGTCTACTTCTTGCTGATTTGGGAAAATTCCGAGTGCACGAATGCCAATCAAAACCACACCACTAAATGCAATATTGGTCATCGCTTGATCGTACTGGTTAATCGGTACTCCCCATATTTCAGCATCCCATTTTTCTGACTTTTGTAGTTGATGACGAACCAGTGAATGAATGAAACGAACATAAATCGTTGAGGTAAAACCTTTGCTGAAACGCGCAAAACCATCCTGTTCGGTAATATCGATCCACCATTTGGTGGTTTCAGCCAAACGTGTACCTGCTTGTTTGTTTAATGCACCTGTCAGTACCAAAGGTTGATTAAATCCGGGATACATATAACCCGTCATCAAGGATAAATCTCTTAAAATAAAACCATTATTGGCACCTAAGCGATAGGTGAATTTGAGTGCGGCATCTATTTTACTTTGCTCGTACCAACTAGGGGGCTGTTGCACCAAATCAAAAAAGGTCGTCAGTTCTGGAATCTCATGTGGCAGTTGATCTAAACCTTGATATAGCGCCGTTTCAAAATATTTTCGATGTTGTCGAGGGTTGAGCATCACCCAACGCATCACTTGATCCATCGGTTCATCACCACTTTGCAATGCGATGTTGAGGGCGAGATATTCTTCGTAACTCGGTTGGACTTTTTGATCAGTCATATAACTTAAGATTTTAGTTTTGATATTTGACTGAATCATTTGCTTAAAGGACGCTAAGCGTTTTGGTCTAATCATACTTTGCATTGCATAATGCCTCTGATTGTTATTTAATCAAAGCATAATATGAATAAATATTCGCATTCAATTCGCATTTAAATTGAGACGAAGTATGAGGAAGCGACCACAGCAACAACGTGCCAAAATGATTGTGGAAAGTATTTTGGAAGGAACGCAAAAATGCATTTCAGAATATGGTGTGTTGCATGTCACCACGCCCAAAATTTCTGAAAAATCAGGCGTTAGTGTTGGGTCGATTTATCAGTATTTTGAGAATAAAGAACAGATTATTGCTGAATTATTATTACGCAAAAGCGAAGATCTAGGACAAGCTTTAAAACAGTTGGTGACCTTGCAGCAGCAAGCATCTATTCAAGACATCATCACATTAAGTATTGCGTTTGGCTTTGAATCTTTGAAATCAGATCAAGGTTTTTTTATTGAAATTTTAAAAAATTGGCATGCTTATAGTGATTCAGAAGCATCACAAATTTTGGAAAGACATTTTTTAGAAATCGGGATGTATTTATTTGGGCGTTATTATCCGCATTGGGATTTTGAAACCTTGAAACATAAATCTTTTGTGATTATTAACAGTACTTTATTTACCATGATGCGCTATGTCAGTAAGAATACTTTTTTGATTGAAGAGCAACGATTGCAACAAGAACTTGGAAAAATGATTATTGCTTTTTTAGATACAGTTTAAGTCGAACACGGTCATGCTTTATTTGCTGCAATGTGTAGTGTATTGGTGAGCAAAGTGGTTGATGATTAGCTGTTCAGTACATTCTTTGTTACCCTAAAAATAACCGAAAGAAAGGTTTTTATTGGAAAGTGGTCAGTTTTGTGTGAGCAAGATTGGTACTTCCATTTGATAAACTCTGATGAGTTTTTTACATATTAGACGTTTTTTATTATTCAATTTCCGTCTTCTAGTGTGCCTAAGCCAAGCAATAGCTATTAGAACAGTATGGAGAAAATATGCATTCCAAAACATCATCTTGGTTGGCTAACGTCAACCGAAATGTTTTCTTTAGTACGGTATTGATCATTGTCGTTTTTCTTTCATTTGCAATCATTGCACCTGATCTCTTTGAAAATTTAACTGCACAAGCAAAACAATGGATTACGGACTCTTTTAGTTGGTTCTATATTTTGTGTGTTGCTATCTTCCTTGTGTTGTTGGTTTATATTGCGTGCTCATCAAGCGGCAATATTAAATTGGGACCCGATCATAGCCAGCCAGATTATAGTAACGGCTCTTGGTTCGCGATGCTGTTTACCGCAGGGATGGGGGTTGGATTGATGTTCTTTGGTGTGGCAGAACCTGTCATGCATTATGTCACTCCTCCAAGTAGTGATCCTGAGACGGTTCAAGCAGCTAAAGAAGCAATAAGAATCACCTTCTTTCACTGGGGTGTACATGCTTGGGCTGTGTATGCCTTAGTGGGCTTATCTCTCGCTTATTTTTCTTATCGCCATAATTTACCATTAAAAACACGTTCTGCATTGTATCCACTGATCGGTAAAAGAATTTATGGTCGATGGGGCGATGCCATTGATACCTTTGCCACTGTTGGGACGATTTTTGGTGTCGCAACTTCATTGGGCTTTGGTGTATTACAGGTCAATGCTGGTTTAAATTATTTAGTAGGTATCGAGCAGAGTACTGGCACACAAATTGGTTTAATTATTTTCGTTAGTATCTTGGCTGCTTTGTCGGTTTTTGCTGGGTTAGATAAAGGTGTAAAGCGCCTATCAGAACTTAATTTAATACTTGCAGTAATATTGGTGGTTTTTGTTTTCTTGGCAGGACCAACGCTACACTTACTCCGCACTACCGTTGAAAATACGGGACAGTATCTTTCCAACTTATTTGTGATGACTTTTAATTTACAGGCCTATGAGTCGACGGGTTGGATCGGCGGCTGGACGGTTTTTTATTGGTCTTGGTGGATCGCGTGGTCACCATTTGTTGGGATGTTTATCGCGCGTGTTTCACGAGGTCGAACCATTCGAGAATTTATTCTCGGCGTTATTTTGATTCCGACAGGTTTTACCATTGTTTGGATGGGTTTCTGGGGAAATGCCGCACTCTTTAGCATCATGCAAGAAAACAATATTGCGTTGATGCAAATGGTGCAACAAGATTCATCAGTGGCACTTTTTGAGTTTTTAAATCATTTGCCGTTCTCGGCTGTGATGAGCTTATTGGCGGCAATACTGGTTTTACTTTTCTTTGTGACCTCTGCGGATTCAGGTGCCTTGGTTGTGAACTATCTCACGGCTAAAGATGAAAACACACCTGCATGGCAGCGTGTATTCTGGGTGGTGCTGATTTCGATCCTCACGATTTGTTTGCTCTTGGTTGGTGGTTTGTCCACGTTACAGGCTTCAATGTTGGTGAGCGCATTACCATTTGCCGTGATTATGCTGCTGATGGCTTGGGGTTTACTGAAAGCGTTGAATCTCGATGCTACCAAATCAAAAATGTTGACCGAAGCTCGAACCACGCCAAGAGCGATGAACAATCCACGCAGTTGGCAACAGCGTTTAGGCTTGATTATGCATTACCCTCATACGGAAGGTGAGGTGAAGCAATATATTGCAACTCAAGTGCTAAAAGCATTTGAGGCAGTACAAGCCGAATTTAAACGTCGGAAGTTAAGCGTCGCTATTGATGAAACTGAGCAAGGTTTACGTTTGCGTGTCGATCATCACCAAGAAATTAACTTTGAATATACTGTTTTTTCAAGCAAGACCACGCCACCGAGCTTTATGCTTGGGCAGGGTGAAGCGGATGATAGTGAATATTTTCAAGCTGAGGTGTTCTTGCGTGAAGGTGGGCAAAATTATGATGTAATGGATTGGACACAAGAAGACTTGATCCAAGATATTATTGATCAATACGAACGCCACTTATATTTTCTTAACGTTGTGCGAAGCTGATAAAGTACAAAACAAGCAAAAAAGAAGTCCTCAGGGACTTCTTTTTTGCTATTTAAGGCATAAAAATTCATATTTATGCCGATAAAAACACCAAATCAATCATTTTTGTAGAAAAAAGAAACAAGCGAAAGTAAAAGTTAAAAAAAGGGGTTGTGTGGGATTGGAAATGCTGTAGAATGCACATCCATCGGCGGTGATGCAGATAAAAACTTGTTGAGAAACAAGGATTTGG
>NZ_JAVDVH010000023.1:0-22953 GCF_031456775.1 Acinetobacter sp. 3657
TTGAAAAACTAGTTACAATTCAGACCCAATGAAGCTAATCCGTTAATAACTCTTTGGTTCGTAAGTAAGGCACACACTGTGAAATTTAACTCACAACGTGATTAAGACCCCAAAACACCACAACAGTTTGCTGGCGACAATAGCAAGAGTGAACCACCTGATCCCTTCCCGAACTCAGAAGTGAAACCTCTTCGCGCTGATGGTAGTGTGGCACTTGCCATGTGAGAGTAAGTCATCGCCAGCTTTTAAATACAAAACCTCCCAACTTATGTTGGGAGGTTTTTTTGTTATATACTTTTAATTATTTAAGATGTTTTCAATATGGTTTGGATAGTGGTACAAACATTTTCTTTTCCTTATGAAGCACAAATTGCAAAAACGCAGTTAGAGGCGGCTGAGATTCCTGCTCAAATTGAAAATGAGCATATGATTAATATGAATTGGCTTTACTCTAATGCCTTGGGTGGCGTTCGGTTGTTAGTACCTGAGGTTTATGCAGATGAAGCAAAAGTGATTCTTGCAAAAGATTTTAGTGCTGAGCTAGAGCAAAAATTTGGTGTAAATGAAGAATGTTGTCCAAACTGTGGTAGTAAAAATATCGAAGCTTATATCAAAGGGAAGAAACCAGCTTATATCGTTTTCTTGTTAATTGGTTTTCCATTATTTTTTTATAAGCATGGAAATAAATGTAAGCAATGCCAGTATTTTTGGAGTTAAGTCATCTTCGGTTATAATTTAAAAGCAGATCTATCTAACATTAATAAATAGTATAGAGAATGAAAATGATCAAGAAAAAACAATTAGATGCTGAGCACACAGTTGCTCTATTGATAATCTTAAAAAAACGTTTTGAACAAAACATGCATCGCCATCAAGGAGTCGATTGGGTAGACGTAGAAAATAGATTAAAACAGCAACCGGAAAAGTTATGGTCACTCAATCAAATGGAAGAGACAGGTGGAGAGCCTGATGTGGTCATCTTGTACACTAAATCAAAAGAGATTGTATTTTGTGATTTTGCAGTAGAAACTCCGAAGGGGCGTAGAAGCTTATGTTATGACCGTAAAGCTTTAGAGTCTCGAAAAGAGCACAAGCCTGAAAGTAATGCTATCGATATTGCTGAAATGATAGGGATTGAATTATTGACGGAAGAGCAATATAAAGAACTACAATCGCTTGAACATTTTGATTTAAAAACTTCGAGCTGGGTGAAAACACCAGATGATATTCGTGCGTTGGGCGGTGCTATTTTTTGTGATAGCCGCTATGGTCGAGTATTTACCTACCATAACGGAGCACAATCCTATTATGCAACTCGCGGATTTCGTGGTCTATTAAAAATCTAAATACGCTTAATGTGAAATGCCTCCTGTAAAGAAACTTAAAGTTTTAGGTGGGGGTATTTTTATCTTTTAATTGAGGCAAGCGCTTGCTTGGTTTTGGTGATTTTGATACCTTAGTGTTCATATAAATATTCGAAAACGATGATCAATAATTGCTAGGAAGCACAGTATGCAACTTAATCCGATGTATTACACCGAACAGCATCTTGCATTTGCAGAGAGCATAAAGCGTTTTGTGGAAAAAGAGATCAGTCCATTTATCAATGAGTGGGATGAAGCAGAAACTTTCCCTCGTGAGTTGTATAAAAAAGCTGCGGATATCGGTTTGCTGGGTGTAGGTTTTGATGAGCAATATGGTGGGGTCGCAGATACAGATGCCTTTTATACTTTATTGGCTTCTATTGAACTCGCAAAGTGTACATCAGGTGGGTTAACCGCTTCGTTATTATCTCATACCATTGGTACACCACCGATTCAGCATTTTGCTAATGAAGTGATGAAAGCTGAGGTATTACCACAGATTTTGTCGGGTGAAAAAATCTCTGCATTGGCGATTACTGAACCTGGTGGTGGATCGGATGTGGCAGCATTAAAAACTAAAGCCGTTCGTGACGGTGATGATTATGTTGTCAGTGGCGAAAAGACTTTTATTACTTCTGGAATGCGAGCTGATTACTATACGGTCGCGGTACGTACCGATCCAGATGCCAAGGGTGCAAATGGGATTTCAATGCTACTGATTGATGCTCATAGTGCAGGCATTACCAAGACTAAACTAGATAAGATGGGTTGGTGGGCTTCGGATACGGCACATTTATATTTTGACAATGTTCGAGTTCCTGCAACGAATTTGTTGGGTGCAGAGAATATGGGCTTTTTTGTGATTATGAATAATTTTAATATGGAGCGCTTTTTCCTTGCAGCCAGTAGTTATGGCTTTGCCTTGGTGTGTTATGAGGAAGCTTTGGATTGGGCAAAACAGCGTCAGACTTTTGGTAAACGACTCATTGACCATCAAGTTGTTCGTCATAAATTGGTCGATATGGCGACTCGTTTAACCTCAACACGTGCTTTATTGGAAGATACGGCTTATCGTCTAGGCAAACCCGAATTACAAGGCAATGAGTTGATCGCACAAATTTGTATGCTCAAGAATGTTGCTACGCAAACTATGCAATTTTGTGCCGATGCTGCGGTGCAAACTTTAGGTGGCATGGGCTTTATGCGTGGGATGAAATCTGAACGTATTTACCGTGAAGTTAAAGTGAATATGATTGGTGGCGGAGCAGAAGAAATTATGAAAGATCTAGCCAGTCGCCAGCTTGGATATTAATGCCGGACGATTAATTTAAGAGTAACTTGTTCAAGGAAAATAATAACATGGATGGTTTATCTTTAAACCCAATTTACTACACGGAAGAACATCGTGCTTTTGCGGATAGTGTCAAAAAGTTCGTAGAAAAAGAAATTTCGCCATTTGTGACTGAATGGGATGAAGCGGAAACATTCCCTCGTGAGCTGTATCAAAAAGCGGCGAGTGTTGGATTACTCGGTTTGGGCTTTGATGCGGAACATGGTGGGATTCCAGAGGCAGATGCTTTTCATGTCTTGTTAGCAGCGATTGAAATGGCAAAAGCGGCTTCGGGAGGCGTACATATTTCGCTGATGATTCATAGTATTGGCACACCACCGATTCATCATTTTGCCAAACAACAGATCAGAGATGAGGTGATGCCGCAAATTATTGCGGGGGAGAAAATTTCTGCTTTGGCAATTACTGAACCAAGTGGCGGATCGGATGTAGCAGCGTTAAAAACCAAAGCTGTTCGTGAGGGTGATTATTACATTCTCAATGGGGAAAAAACCTTTATTACTTCGGGAATGCGAGCCGATTATTATACGGTTGCAGTGCGTACTGATCCTGATGCGAAAGGTGCAAAAGGCATTTCGATGTTATTGGTGGATGCTCATAGTCAAGGAATTAGTAAAACGCCATTAAAGAAAATGGGGTGGTGGGCATCGGATACTGCTCACTTGCATTTCGACAATGTGAAAGTGCCAGTCAATCATTTATTGGGCGAAGAAAATGCTGGTTTTAAAGTGATTATGAATAACTTTAATATGGAGCGTTTTTGGTTGGGGGCGATTGCCTATGGTTATGCTTTGGTCTGCTATGAAGAGGCTTTGGATTGGGCAAAACAGCGTCAGACTTTTGGTAAGCGTTTAGTTGACCATCAAGTCGTTCGCCATAAGTTGGTGGATATGGCAACGCAACTGACTGCGACACGAGCATTGTTGGAAGATACTGCTTACCGAATGGGACAGGGAGAGCAGCAAGGTGCAGAGCTAGTCGCTCAAATCTCGATGCTGAAGAACGTAGCAACTCGTACTATGCAATTTTGTGCAGATGCTGCGGTGCAGACTCTAGGTGGAATGGGCTTTATGCGTGGCATGAAATCTGAACGGATTTATCGTGAAGTGAAGGTAAATATGATTGGTGGTGGTGCGGAAGAAATCATGAAAGATTTGATTAGTAAGCAATTGGGTTACTGATCTTTATATGCGGGAGACTATTTTATTGATTCGATCCAATAGTCTCCTTTCCCTTCTGGATGAACTGCGATATACCAAAGTGAGGAATCTTTAGCGTATACGTAAAATTGAAATCCTTGATCCTGCATTTCCTTTTTTGTGCCTCGGTTTACACTATTTATTTTAATTGGAATTGCACCATGATCGCTAAAGTACTTTAAATCTTTGGGTGAAAAGCTAAAACTACCTCTGCCTCTATTTAGATCTAGATCATTTGATTCAATAATATTTTTTGTGCTCGGTGGCAAGATAGGAGGGAGCCAGCCCCGTTCAAATGCATGTTCAGCATGAGCATGCTGTAGATCTGTAAATTTGGTTGTAATGATATCATCTGCACAGCCGAGTATTAGACTGGAAAGTAATATTATGATTAAACATCGCATATATTATCCCTACGAAATTGGCATCGCTTTATTTGTTTTATTTTAATGCTTCAAATATTTCACTTACTAGAATACTTGATATTTTTTTTCGGTCCATCCCTTATTTAAAATCGCCCATCGCTCGTGATCTTTCCATTCTTTTCCACCCACCCGAAGATACTGACGAGATTCACAAAACTAGCTGTTGAAACCAGTCGAATAGAGGCAAGATTATCGGGTTGGATATTGGCTTCTAGTCGATGTAGATTTAGGGTCTGAAAAGCTTCTTTTAAAATAAGTTGTAGACCATTGCGCATATATCCATGACTTGTATAAGGGTAAAAAGCTTCATATCCCAAATAAGCAGAATGAAAGTAACCGTGAACAATATTTGAAATATTAAAGGTCCCTACAATCTCATGACTTTCAGCTAAGCAAACAAAGTAACGATGTTCTTGTTCAAATACTGTTTAAAGTCGCTTGGTGGGTAGATCCAAGGTTGATGAAGTTGAATACTATTTTGGTAAGCTCGTTTAATTTCAACTAAATCAGTTGAATGAGGTTTTTGTATATAAACATTTGTCATTTTTTATTCATATTGCTTTAGTTCATTTTCTAATTCTTCTTTTAAATCGAGAGGATCTATAATCCAAACGGTTATTCCCAGATTAGGTAACACTCCTACTTTTAGACCGTCATTATTTAAATTTGGAAGCCATGTTTCAAGAAAGATATCCAACTCTATTCGAGATGGTTTAAGCGATGGGTAAATTTCACAAAAAGCTGATGCATAGTCAGCATGAGGCCATACAGGTAAATATTCTAGGTTCTGTTGCGGGGTAATAATAAGGAAATTCTCATTAGTGTCTTCTAGTATCCAAAGTTCCTCCCAATCACAAACTTTTGAAATAAAATGTTCATAACGTTGTTTGCTTGTTAATGCAAATACATTTTCAAGTTGTTTGGGATGCATTCGATAACTCATTTCAAAGCCATCTCCCAAACCATTTCCGTCAACTCATCAATCTTTACTTTGCCTTCTGGTCTGTACCATGTCACTGTCCAAGAAATCGAACCACCGACCAAACGTCGCCAGATAAAAGCATCATGTTTGACCTTATCTTGAGTGCGTAATTTTTCGATGACATCGAGCCAGACTTGCTCATACTCATTTCGCATTTTCAGAAGATAATCTTGTTTTTCTTTAGATAAAGCGAACCATTCATGTACCAATACTGCCATTGCAGCACCTGTATCACCTGTAATTGAAATCAACTCAGCTTTGATTAAATCACGTAATTGTTGTTCTGGATCATTTGAGCGTTCAGCCGCTTCTTTTAAACGAGCAAAGTTATAAATGATGGTTTGCTCCATCACTGTCGCTAAAATTTCGTCTTTGCTTTTGAAGTGATGGAATAGGCTGCCCGATTGAATACCAATAAATTCACCGAGTTGGCGGACGGTAGTTTTGTCATAACCTTGTTTATAAAACAAATAAGCGGCACCAAGCAGCAAACGTCCACGAGGGCTGTCATCAAAACAAACAATTTTGGGTATTTGCTCAATTGAAGTTGCGATCATGCCAGTCCGTTATCCCGTTAAATCTAAGTGTATTGTAACAAAATTCATTTCATGAATTGTCTTATCTTTTTATAACAAGCATTTGCTTATAAAAGTCCATTTTTGCCAATACAGCATATCATTATGCACTTTACAAACCAAGCACTTGCTTGGTAATGTTAAGGTGTTTCTGGAATAACAATGAGAAAGCTCATGACAAGTGTCAAACAGGATGACCAAAAAGTAGTAAAAATTGGCTGTGCTTCAGGCTTTTGGGGAGATACCAATACTGCTGCTTTCCAATTGGTGCACCTTAGTGATATTAACTATTTAGTCTTTGATTATCTGTCTGAAATCACCATGTCGATTATGGCAAAAGCGATGATGAATGATCCAAGTCATGGTTATGCGTTGGATTTTGTTAGTCGGGTGATGTCTCCTTTAATCAATAAAATTGCTGAGAAAAAAATTAAAGTCATTAGCAATGCTGGTGGCGTCAATCCGTTGGCCTGTCGTGATGCCTTACAAAAAATTATTGATGAGAAAGGCTTAGATCTAAAAGTTGCGGTGGTACTTGGTGATGATGTGTTGCCAAAACATGCTGAATTATTAAAACAAAATGTGCAAGAAATGTTTAATGGCGAGCCTTTGCCAGCACATGTCGCTAGTAGTAATGCTTATCTAGGTGCAGTTGCGATTCGCGATGCTTTGGACTTAGGCGCGGATATCGTGATTACGGGGCGTGTGGTGGATTCGGCTGTTGTTCTGGCTCCTTTGCTACATGAGTACAAATGGTCGTTGGATGATTTTGACAAGCTTGCACAAGGTTGTTTAGCTGGACATGTAATTGAATGCGGTGCGCAGTGTACAGGCGGTAATTTTACCGATTGGCGTTTGGTTGAAGGCTTTGACAACATGGGCTTTCCAATTGTTGAAGTCAGTGCCGATGCTTCATTCATTGTGACTAAACCACAGGGCACAGGTGGTTTAGTGTCGACAGCTACGGTTGCCGAACAGATTGTTTATGAGATTGGCGATCCTCAAGCTTATTATTTACCTGATGTGACCACAGATTTTAGCCAAGCTCATTTAGAGCAAGTTGGTGAGCATCGCGTGAAAGTGACTGGCGCAACAGGACGAGCGCCTACACCACAATATAAAGTCAGTGCGACCTATGCGGATGGATATCGTGTTTTGGTGAGTTTCCTTATTGCTGGACGCGAAGCACCTGAAAAAGCGCAAGTGATTGCGGATGCGATCATCAATAAATGTGAACGTGTCCTCGCATTGCGTTCAGTACCACCATTTAGTGAAAAATCTGTCGAAATTCTAGGGGTTGAAAGTACTTATGGCGCACATGCCAAAGTCAATGATAGCCGTGAAGTGGTGGTGAAGATTGCAGTTAAGCATATGTTTAAAGAAGCCTGTATGTTCTTTGCATCTGAGATTGCTCAAGCATCGACCGGTATGGCACCTGCTTTGGCAGGTATTGTAGGCGGGCGTCCTAAAGCATCGGCAGTGGTCAAATTATTCTCTTTCCTGATTGATAAAGATCAAATCAATGTTGAAGTGGATTTTGCAGGACAGCGTCATTCTGTACAGATTCCAACAGGTTCATTAACACACGATTTTGTTCCCCATTCAGTTGGTGAGGTTGCAACCTATCAAGGCGACGAAATTGAAGTACCTTTAATTGATGTCGCTCATGCACGTAGTGGCGATAAAGGTAACCATAGCAATATTGGTGTGATTGCACGAAAAGCGGAATACTTACCTTGGATTCGTGCTGCATTGACTGAGGACAGTGTTGCCGAATATATGCAGCATGTTTTAGATCCTGAAAAATCTAAGGTGATTCGTTATGAGTTACCTGCCATGCATGCATTGAATTTTATGTTGGAAAATGCGCTAGGTGGTGGTGGAATTGCCAGTTTACGTATTGATCCACAAGGCAAGGCATTTGCGCAGCAATTATTGGATATGCCAGTGAAAATCCCAGTAAAGTTGTTAGAAAAATAAAGTAAAGGATGTAGAGCAAAATGAGTTATCAATCAATTTTTAGAACCGATGCATTTGCCGATAAAGTGATTATCGTTACAGGTGGTGGTTCTGGTATTGGACGCTGTACGGCACATGAGCTGGCATCTTTGGGTGCGCAAGTCGTGATCACAGGGCGCAAAATTGAAAAGCTGGAAAAAGTTAGCCAAGAAATCATAGAGGACGGTGGCAAAGTCTATTTCATCGTTTGTGATAACCGTGATGAAGAACAAGTCAAAAGTATGATTGCTGAAGTCATTGAAAAATTTGGCAAGCTCGATGGTTTAGTAAATAACGCAGGTGGGCAATTTCCTTCAGCATTGGAAAATATCTCTGCCAATGGCTTTGATGCTGTGGTCCGTAACAATCTGCACTCTACATTCTACTTAATGCGTGAAGCTTATAATCAATGGATGGCAAAGCATGGTGGCAGTATCGTCAACATGACCGCAGATATGTGGGGCGGCATGCCGGGTATGGGGCATTCAGGAGCGGCTCGTTCAGGGGTAGATAACCTAACCAAAACGGCTTCAGTGGAATGGGGTAAATCAGGCGTACGTGTTAATGCAGTTGCACCAGGTTGGATTATTTCCTCTGGCATGGATAACTACAGCGGTGACTTTGCCAAAGTCATTATTCCAAGTTTGGCAAGCAACGTCCCTTTAAAACGTATGGGTACGGAATCAGAAATTTCTTCAGCGATTTGTTATTTACTTTCTGATGCAGCGGCTTTTGTTTCAGGGGTGACTTTACGTATTGACGGTGCAGCATCACAAGGTACGCGCATGTACCCATTGGCGGATGCTACCAACAATGAAGCATTTAATGGTTTCCACCGTGCATTTATTCCAGATATTTTTAAAAATACAGATGGAGAATAAATGATGACTATTCTTCAATCTGAAATCGCTGTAGGTAGTGAGCAATACGAGCAAAACCGTGAAGCGCTATTAAGTCAGCTTGCAGAAGTTCGTGCTGTACAGCAAAAAAGCATTGATAAATCGTATGCTGCAAAACCGAAGTTTGACAAGAAAGGCAAAATCTTGCCGCATGAACGTGTACGTTTATTGCTTGATGCTGATTCACCATTTGTCGAGCTGTGTGGCTTAGTCGGCTACAACATGCATGATGATAAAGATGGTTCTGAAGCTGGTGGTGGCATCATTGCGGGGATCGGCTTTGTGAGTGGTGTCCGCGCTTTAGTGTCTGCCAGTAATAGTGCCATCAAAGGCGGTACCATGTCGCCAATGGGTGTTCAGAAAACCTTACGTTTGCAAAAAATCGCGCTTGAACAAAAGTTACCGATGGTGACTTTGACTGAAAGTGGGGGGGCAAACTTAAATTATGCCGCAGAAGTATTTACCTATGGTGGAATGACTTTTGCCAATCAAGCTCGATTATCTGCAACAGGTATTCCGCAAGTCGCAGTCGTACATGGCAATGCAACCGCAGGTGGCGCATACCAACCAGGTTTGTCTGACTATGTGATTGCGGTGCGCAAACAGACTGAAATGCTGTTGGCAGGTCCACCTTTATTACTCGCTGCAACAGGTGAAGTGGCAACAGCTGAAGAATTGGGTGGTGCAGAAATGCATACACAAGTGTCAGGGGTAGCGGAATATCTTGCTGAAAATGATGCCGATGGTATTCGTTTGGCACGAGAAATTTTTGAGCATTTGAACTGGAAAGAACAAACCACACGTCTTAGTCAAGAATACAAAGAACCTCGTTATTCAGCAGAAGAGCTATTAGGCATCATCCCGCAAGACCCAAAACAACCTTTCGATATGAAAGAGATTGTGGCTCGCATTATTGATGATTCGGATTTTCTGGAGTTTAAACAGGAATACGATGCCTTAACGGTATGTGGCTGGGCAAAAATGGGTGGGGTGCATATTGGTATTATTACCAATAATGGTCCAATTACACCACAAGGTGCAGTCAAAGCGGCACAGTTTATTCATCTCTGTGAGCAGACCCAACGTCCGCTTTTATTTTTGCACAACACTACAGGTTTTATGGTTGGAACAGATGCGGAACAGAACGGCATCATTAAGCATGGTTCCAAGTTGATTCAGGCTGTTGCCAATGCCACTGTGCCTAAAATTTCGATCATTGTTGCTGGCTCTTATGGTGCAGGTAATTATGCAATGTGCGGACGTAGTCTTTCACCGAGCTTTATCTTTGCGTGGCCAAATTCACATGTGGCAGTGATGGGATCAGCACAGGCAGGCAAGGTGTTGCGCATCGTTGCTGAGGGTAAGCAAAAAGCTTCTGGAATGGAGCCGAATCCGCAGATGTTGGATTTCCTCGAGCAAAGTACTGCCATGAAACTTGAGCAGCAGTCGACTGCCTTATTCAACACTGCAATGCTGCATGATGATGGCATTATCGATCCAAGAGATACGCGTAAGGTCCTGATCTTCCTATTACAAACTATATATGAAGCACAGCAACGTGAGTTGAATCCAACCCGATTTGGTGTGTCGAGATTTTAAGAAATCTCTCCTGAGGAACATCGTTCCGTAAGCCTCTTTAATAAAGAGGGGAACTCCTCCCTTTGAAAAGGGAGGTTGGGAGGGATTTATGAATATTAAATTTAAGGAAAAAAACAATGAAATTTACCGCAGAGCATGATGCCTTACGTCGCACTACACGCCAGTTTGTAGAAAATGAATTGAATCCATTTATTCCAGAGTGGGAGGAAGCAGGACGTTTTCCAATTCATGATGTATTTAAAAAAATGGGGAATTTGGGTTTATTAGGCATCTGTAAACCTGAAGAAAATGGCGGTTTGGGCTTAGATTATTCTTATAACCTTGTGGTGGCAGAAGAGTTAGGTCGTGCAGCATGTGGCGGTGTACCGCTTGCGATTGGTGTGCAAACTGATATGGCAACGCCTGCGCTTGCTCGCTTTGGTAGTAAAGAACTTCGAGATGAATTTCTCAATCCAGCCATTTTGGGTGAGTATGTCGCTGCGATTGCTGTTTCAGAAGTACATGCGGGTTCTGATGTTGCCGCGATTAAAACCACAGCCAAAAAAGATGGCGACGACTATGTGATCAATGGTAGCAAAATGTGGATTACCAACTCGCTCCAAGCGGATTTCTTTTGTCTACTTGCCAACACATCTGATGACAAACCACATGTCAATAAATCGATGATCATTGTACCTGCCAAGACTGCAGGAATTAGTTTTTCAGAGCCACTGAATAAGTTGGGAATGCGTTCGACCACGACTGCCCAAGTTTATTTTGACAATGTGCGCGTACCACAGCGTAATCTCGTTGGTGCGGAAGGCATGGGCTTTATGATGCAAATGATGCAGTTCCAAGAAGAGCGGATGTGGGCATGTGCCAATGCGGTCGGTGGTATGGAAAAAGTGATTCAGCAAACCATTGATTATGCGAAAGAGCGGACGACGTTTGGTCAGCCATTGATTAATAATCAATATGTGCATTTTCGTTTTGCAGAGCTGATGACTGAAGTTGAAGCATTGCGAGCACTGACGAATCAAGCCTGTGAACAACATATTGCAGGGGAAAATGTCACCATGTTGGCATCAATGGCAAAACTCAAAGCAGGGCGTTTAAGCCGTGAAGTAGCAGATAGCTGCCTGCAATATTGGGGGGGGAATGGTTTCATGTGGGATAACCCAGCATCGCAATTGTTCCGTGATGGGCGTTTAGGCTCGATTGGTGGTGGTGCGGATGAGATTATGCTGGGGATCATTTGTAAGCTGATGGATATCTTGCCGAAGAAACAGAAGAACTAGGAGAAGAAAGATGACACTTTCAGCTTCACTTGCGCGTTTAGATGTCGATGACAGCATTCAACTTGAACAACAAGGCGGTATTTTAACGCTTTGGCTGAATCGTCCTGAGAGTCGTAATGCCATGAGTTTAAATATGGTCAATGCCATTCAACAGGTGTTTGCGCATATTGCCGATGATGCTTCGATTCGCGCCGTGATTCTGCGCGGTAAAGGCGGTCACTTCTGTGCAGGAGGTGACATCAAAGATATGGCGGCACTTCGTGCAGAAGCTGCCAATGCTGGTAGTTTACAGCCTTATGTTGATTTTAATCGTCGTTTTGGTGCCATGATTGAACAGGTGGATCAAGCACCGCAAACTGTGGTGGTCGTGCTTGAGGGTGCAGTATTGGGCGGTGGTTTTGGTTTGGCTTGTGTCTCTGATATTGCGATTAGCCGTAACGATGCCCAATTTGGTTTGCCTGAAACAGGGCTAGGCATTTTACCTGCGCAAATCGCGCCTTTTGTGGTGAAACGTATTGGTCTGACTCAAGCGCGTCGTTTGGCATTATTGGGTTTACGTTTTAATGGTGAGGCTGCATTGAAGTTTGGTGTGGTACATGAAGTGGCACAGGATGATACCGAGCTAGAACAACAGCTTGCTGAAACGATCCAACTGATTAAGCGTGCTGCACCCTTGGCCTCGCGCGCAACCAAAGCCTTATTACATCGCACGTTAAATGAACCTTTAACTGAACTTTTGGATGATGCTGCACAGCAGTTTGCACAAGCGGTCGGTGGTACAGAAGGCCAAGAGGGCACAATGGCATTTATTCAAAAACGTTTGCCAAATTGGACGTGAACAGTGAAATAGCAAAGCATCGCTTTGCCACTGTGCAAGTGAAAAGCGATGCTTTGAGGAACTTAAAATGAAATTTTCAAAAGTATTAGTGGCCAACCGTGGCGAAATTGCGGTGCGCGTAATGGAAACGGCCAAAGCAATGGGCTATCAAACCGTTGCTGTATATTCCGATGCTGACGCCAATGCCCGACATGTTCAGGTTGCAGATGAAGCTGTGTATATCGGCGCATCTAAAGTTTCAGAATCTTATTTGTCGATTGCCAATATTATTGAAGCGTGCCAAAAGACTGGCGCAAATGCAGTCCATCCGGGCTATGGTTTTTTGTCAGAAAATACTGATTTTGCACAAGCTTGTAGTGATCATGGTATTACCTTTATCGGTCCGAATGCCGCTGCAATTCATTTGATGGGCAGTAAGCGTTTATCCAAAATTGCCATGATTGAGGCTGGTGTGCCGTGTGTACCGGGCTATGAAGGCGATCAGCAGGATATTGATTACTTGGCTGAACAAGCGGAAAAAATTGGTTTCCCATTGATGGTGAAAGCATCTGCTGGCGGTGGCGGGCGCGGTATGCGTTTGGTACACCAAGCTGTTGACGTATTGGAAGCTTTGAAAACGGCACGTTCTGAAGCTGAAAATGCTTTTGGTTCAGGTGAGCTGATTATTGAAAAAGCGGTCATCGCACCTCGCCATGTTGAGATACAAGTGTTTGGGGATACGCATGGTCATTATGTGTATTTGTTCGAACGTGATTGTTCGATTCAACGTCGTCATCAAAAGGTGGTTGAAGAAGCACCTTGTCCAGTTATGACCCCTGAATTACGCCAAAAAATGGGTGAGGCTGCGGTAGCTGCAGCCAAAGCTTGTGATTACATCGGTGCGGGTACGGTAGAATTTTTACTTGATCAATCTGGCGAGTTTTATTTCTTGGAAATGAACACGCGTTTGCAAGTTGAACACCCCGTGACAGAAATGATTACAGGGCTTGATTTGGTTGAATGGCAATTACGAGTCGCCAATGGTGAAACTTTACCATTGCAGCAGCATGAATTGACCTTAAATGGTCATGCGATCGAAGTACGTTTGTATGCTGAAGATCCGCGTCAGGATTTTTTACCGCAAACAGGCAAAGTGTTACGTTGGCAACCTGCGGAGTTGCCGAATGTCCGTATTGATCATGGCATGTTGGAGCAAGGTGAAATTAGCCCATTCTATGACCCGATGGTGGCTAAAGTGATTGCCTATGGCAAAACACGTCAGGATGCAATTCGCCTACTGGCAAGAGCGGTAGATGATTGCGTGCTTTTGGGCGTGAATAGTAATAAACAATTCCTGTCTAATTTGTTACGTCATCCGATTATTGTCGCTGGGGATACCAATACCGCATTTATCCAGCAGCATTTTCAGGATGATGTGAGTCTGCATCAGCAAGTGTTAGAGCTTGAAACTTTGGCTGTTGCTGCCGCATTATTTACTCAACAGAATCAATCTAATCAAACATGGCAAACCGGTGTTTCAGTTCCTTTTCCATTAAGATTGAAATATGCCGATCAGCAACTATTGTTGCATGTTCAGTCAAATCATCATCAAGTCACGGTTCAACTATGCGACCAACATGCTACGGTTGATGTAGTCGAGATCGTTGATGGTACAATTGTCTATCAAGCCAATGGTATACGCCGTAAGCTGAATTATGTTTTGGATCAGAATCAACTGTATTTAGATGCAGGCAATGGCAACATTGTGATTGAAAATAGCACCTATGCAGCGCCTGAAGCCGCAGAGGTTATTGGTGATGGCAAAATCCGTGCACCTATGGATGGTGCAATCGTTAATCTTTTGGTCAATGTCGGTGATACGGTGAGCAAAGGACAGACCTTATTGGTGTTGGAAGCAATGAAGATTCAGCAACAAATCAAGTCTGATGTTGATGGGGTTGTTGATGAGTTAATTGGCCAAGTCGGACAACAAGTGAAAAAACGGCAACTACTGTTAAATGTTTCGATTGCTTAATCCATATTGAATAAAAAGCTAGGTCAATCGACCTAGCTTTTTAATAAGGCGAATACAGGTGCTAAGGAGCCTGTACTATTTCCTTTTAATTCCTGTGTCGCAAATTCTGCCAAAGCTTGTTCATGTGCAAGTAAATATTTTAGAAAATCTTGGGTATCGGCTCCAGCATGTTGATTCATGCGTTCAAAGGTCGCCATAAATGGTTTTGTGCCTTGTTTGAGTAAGCGCATGGCAAGTTTCCAAGGGAGCTTTGCCATTGCAATACCCGATGCTTTGGCCTGTAGTTTGACATGAGGTCGAATTGAAGCCGTTTGGCCTTGTTCTTTTAAAAACAGTTGGAGTTTTTGCAGTGTTTGGGTTTCCAGTTGCGCCAATATTTGCCATTTGTGTTGTTGGTCAACAGAACGCGAGTACTTGGCTGCATTGAGAAAAATCAATTCACCCAATATTTCCGATTCAAGTGCAATATTGAGATCTTGTTGATAATTTGGATAAGTCATTCCTTTGATTTCCATAAAAATTAAGCGTGATTGTGCAAGGTGAATGTCGGTCTATGAATCAGTATAAGTAAAAAATCCCAGCGGTGAAATAGTGACCATCCCGATCAATGGGATGGTACTTATTTTATGGGAACATGCTTGATCTTAATGTTTCTAGGCGCTGTTGATACTGTTGCTGCCATTCGGCCTCTGAGAGCTGATTTTTCAAAGGTTGCATGTCTTGTTGTAATTGTTGTAATGCTTGTTGGTATTGATTCACTTGTTGCTGTTGTTGTATTTCACGTTGATCTCGACGTTGAATGTCTTGTCGTTCCTGTTCCGTGAGATAACGTTGCTGCAAGATCTGTTTTAAACGTTCAGTCTCGGCAGAATTGTTGTGGTTTTGATTGAGTAATTCAATGGATTGTTCGTACAGTCCAATTTTGCTTTGTTGTTGAGTTGCATCTGGATATCGACGTTGCAATTCCTCGAAAGCTTTTAAACGTTGTTCTGCATTCAGATTCCTATTTTGCTTAATCTCTGCATAAGCAAATTTGTAATCCGCATAGTTACGCTCTTGTCCAAAACCAAGCATCGCTTCAGCTTTTCCCAGCGTTTGTTCTCTTAATTTCCATAAAGCATTGAAACGTTCTTGCGGAGATAAGGAGGTTGAAAGCACTGTACTTTGCATATGTTGTTCATATTGCGGCATACGTTTTAATAAATTTTCAACCAAATGCGCAAACTCTTGGTCTGGATAATTTGCCAATGCTTTTGCTAAAGCCGCATTACAGTCTTGTACATGACAATTCGCTTTAAAGTCATTCAAAAATTGAGTGATATTTCCAGGTTGCTTCTGAAGCACTTGTAATTGTTTCAATAAGGATTCTTGAAAAAGCTCATCTGTGGTTTTATTCTGCATAGTCCCATCTGTCGAATGCATTGTTGAATCATCAGAGAATGGCATGGTTTGGCTTTGTTGGATTGCAGCGGAAGAGGCGTTGCTCTTCCAGACTACAATTCCGACCAAGACCAGTAAAACAATAACGATTGTCAGTAATAGTCTTTTATTCATCCACAGTATTCCGTTTTATGGATTGTAATTAAAATGTCCCATCACAGGGAAGTGGTCAGAAAGATCCCATGTCATAAACAGTGGGTCTGCGGTAGAACGTAAAATACGAACATCATTACGCGATTGAATCGGTTGGCGATGTGTATTTGAAGAAACCACATAATCCAAGTATTCAACCGTTGTGCCACCTGAACCTGCTGCACCTGCGAGTTTGTTAATACGCGGATCAAATGTAGATTCGGTATAACCCGTGCTGACGGATGCAGTCGCGTTCAGATTGGTAAGCATGTCTTGATAATCTTGCGGCCATAACAGCTTGTTGACATTAAAGTCTCCGCCCATCAACACAGCATCAAAACTCGGGATATTTTGTTGGTTGATTAACTGACGAATTTGCTGGAATTGAACTTGGCGTAGGGCGCGCGCTTCGGTGGTATCAAATGATGCGGTATGCGTTGAAGTCACATGATAGGCTTTACCATTTTTGATAATTTCGGCATACAACACGCCTTTATCCGCAAAACAATCTGTCCCTGTACAATCTGGATAAATCTGTTGTGCTGTTTTCACAATAGGATAACGACTGACGATCACGAGACCACTATCAAATAAGTTATAGCCTGAACCGACTGGGATATGTGTTTGATATGGATATTGTTGTGCCAGTTGATTCAACATCCCTGTACGAGATGATGCAAATGCTTCTTGCATTAAAATCACATCATAACCATTTAAATGATTTGGAAGTTCTGCTAAACGCTCACTAATTTTACTTGCAACCATGGGCAGAGCGTAAATGTTATAGGACAGTACTTTTAATTCATCTGCACTGCTTGAGATCGGTTCTTGGACAGTGTTTTGATGGATGGTGTAATGAAAATCATCATAACCGCCTGTATATACAGCTTTAACCGCAGCCTGTGCCGATAAGCCTGCATAAGTAGTATTGATGCGATGAACATTGCGATCAGTATACCAAGGTGATGTAGTAGATGCCGTTTGGATACCGTGCTTGATGGTACTTCCAGACCAAGTCCCCGTCATCGATTGTTTGAATGTTACTTGTGAGCTTCCACTCGAAACAACCGTATCAAAATTATAAGTCTGTCCAGATTTTAATCCTGAATAACGATTCATGCGCAGCACACGCTTGGTTTCATAAGGCGCAAGTTGTGTTGCTTCTTGTGCCCACTGGTTTCCTTGTTCTAATGTTTGACTACCAGTATGGTTGACTTGTATTGATACAGTTTCAGGTGTGGTATTGGTAATGAACACATAAGAATCTGCCAGTGTATCTTGCATGGCAAAAGTACCCATCAGTAGTGTTGTTGCTACACTGAATTTAATATTTTTCAGCCCCATTTAATGTTTCTCCTTGTTGATAGTGCATTGCGTTGATGAATATCTTCAATCAAGCAATCTTGTTGATTTTCATTTTTGAAAATTAGTGTTGTTATTTGTTCGCAAATTATCATAATAAAATTTTGTTGCTAAATCATGTAATTTTTAAACCGTTCGTCTGATTCAGGAAAAAGCAATCTATATAGATGATTTTGAAATAGTCATTCGCTAATGTTTTTGATTGCTACGATAAACTTGATGGGAGGTGTAGGTTCGAATATGAAAATTTATTATCTATTGATAGATTTTTTATACAAATAAAAAATCTGACAGGGAGATTGCCCCCTGACAGATTGAGTAAAGTAAATGAGAGGATTAAGCTTGATCTGCTGCGCTGATGGCTGCACTGGCTTGTTTGAGGCTATATAGCAATTGTCCTAAAAGTACATCTTTATTGCTTAACGTCACCATGACCATTGGGTGATGGGGAGAGGGAATAGCCGTCAGTATCGCTTTGCCATTTTCTGCATCTAAGGTAATACTTTGACATCCTGTGAGTTGGATCTCATTGAGAAAAGCACTGACCATCGCCAGTATTGAGCTGCTTACCGCTGCCAGTTTGCTACTGTTATATGGATTTTTTTTATAAATCGAAGCAAGCTCAAAACCATCGGTAGAGCAAAGCATAATGTAGTCAATGCCTCGAATATTGATCAAAATATCATTGGCTTGCGCTTTCGCAAACTGAATAAGTTCTTTTGGCGCGGTACGTTGTTGGCTGGGAATACTGAGCATAATTCTTCTCTTTTATAAAGTGATTAATTGGTCGCTTTTAAATTGACTTCTAGTGTGGCAATCAGTGATTCAATCATGAGCAGGATATGTTCTTGTTTACGGGCATCTATAAAAAATAGTGGGTATTGATAGTTGTTTTGGATTAACCAATCTCGATAGATTGACGTGGGCTGTCCTTTGTTTTCATCTACGTGTGTAACACCAATCGAGATGTTTTGCGTATAGTCTTTAAATCGATCTAAATAGCCTTCAAGTTCTTCCAGTGGAACTTTACTATTGTGATCGACCAGTAGCACCACACCCAGTGCACCTTGGCAAATGACAGGCCAAATAAAGTCAAAACGTGTTTGCCCTGGCGTCCCATAAAGACCGATTTTTACGCCATCATCAAGTGTGATTTCGCCGTAATCAATCCCTACAGTCGTTTCTACTTTATTATGCGCTTGGGTATCCGTATTGAATGCTTCCGTGGCAAGTACTGGAATTTCCGAGAGAGATTTGATCGCTTCTGTTTTCCCTGAACCCATACTTCCTGCGAAAACAATTTTATATTGTTGAAGTATCATGTCATTCCTTAAAGACCAAAACGGCGTCTAATTTTGCCGAAAAATTTATTTAAAAAACCGTGTTGTTCTGTCGTTTGTTCAGCAGTCTCTGTTTGTAAATAATGGCTTTCTGAAGCCGAGACGATGCTGCCGTTGCTTGAAACGATGCAAGCAGAAATAAATTGTTGAACTGTTTGAATCGGTAGTTTTAATTGTGTGGCAACTTGACCAAGTTGAGCGCCTTGGATAAAACATGCTGAAAGTTGTAGGATGGTTTTACGATCATTGTGCTGAGCAGGTTGTGGCCAAAAATCGAGTTTGTAATACTCATTCTCGCTAGGGGCGAGGCGCTGAAATTCGACAGAATGCCAAAAAAGATTCCATAACCAGTCTTGTAAGTTGTATTCCACTTTACGCGACACTTTGGTGAAATCGGACGTTGTGGCAAATTCATAATTAAAACTATGGTTAGTTTGTGTATGGGTACGTGTCGGTTCTAGCCAAGCAATTTGGCTGCGTGTATCAATAATCGCTAAAGTCCCGTGATCATCAAAAAGATGCAGACGAGCATTTTCTGGATTTAACATCTCTGTTAAAAACTTTTGATTGATAGCATTGTGTGTCGAGACCAGTTCCACTTTTGGTTGTTGCATTCGTTGATCAGACAAATAACTTAAAAGGCGAAGATGAATCCAGTTCTTGAGTGCATCAGTGTGTTGGAAGGGTAGAAAAAGTGTGTTGTGTTCTTCTATGTGACAAGAACCTTGTCCCTTTGATATCTTTAAACAAGGGAGTTGTTTTTGTTCTAAAATGCGTTGGATACCCTCGGTATCGAAAAAGTTTTCATTTATTAATAATAAGTCTATATTTGGATCGGCAATATTAATCCAATTAATGCCAAACTCATTAGGTATTGTTTTTCTAAGTTCTAATTTTAACTCATCTGAAACTTTTAAACTTATACCTGAAATCGCGATATTAATGCAATGCCCATTCATAGTATCACTTTAATAATGGTAAAATATTGGACTGAGCAAAATTAGTCTTTTTAGAAAGACTAATATTAGACCTCTTATATTATTTTTAATTTTAACTAAAATAAAAATAGATATAGGAAGTCTAATATATTAAATGTTTTGCTATTGCTAATTAAGCAAAGTCTAACTCTTTCTCAAACGTTTTCAGTTCATGACGAGCCATTGCAAGGTTGGATTTACTGCGGTCTAGTACAACATAAAGGAATAGATTTCCATTGCTTTCCAATGGGCGGATGAGGTGGTAAGCCTTACCTAGTGTAATTAAAATGTCTTCAATATCATCGTTTAGTTTCAATGAGTTAGCAACACGGCGTTTTGCTCGTATAACCTCAGTATTACCTGCAGCTGCAAGCTCTAAATCAATTGTGCCCCCACCTTGAGTTGCGAGCGCTAAGCCACTTTCTGTGTCTACTAATGCTGCTGCAACGAAACCATCAATGTTTGATAAGCTTTCTAATGAAATTTTAGCCATGATATTATCTCTACTGATACATTCTTGTTTATAAGTTTATATAAGTTACTTTTGTTTTAATTGGTTTTCAAAAGTACTTAATTTCATTATAGGAGAGTATTTTATTAAATCAATAATGCTTTAGCCTAATTTAAATAATAGAAATGTTAGGAATTGACAATTTTTGTCAAGTAAACGAATTATAATATTAATTAAGGATTATATTTTGTTTTAAATGTGATTTTATTCACAATAATGATGGGGTTTTCTTGGTTTTTTGTATTGTAAATAAATGTAAAAGTGTTTTAATTAGAATTCTTAAACTAATAATTAAATAAACTAAAGTGTGTGTAAGTTTGGGAAGGGATAGAGAAAGTTATTCTTCTTTCTCTATCTGAGAGAAGGTGTTTAAACATAAACCAATTGGCTGTAAGCACAATATAAAATCATCAGAATAAGCAATGCCACCAGTGGAGCAGCGATATAGGACCACGTCGGTGTGAGCGGAGGAGTCGCTTCCAATACGGTATCTTCATGCGCATTCGGTTGTGCTTGATGAACCAATTGATTAAATTCTTGCATGGTTGCTTCAAGAGAGATTTCTTCTTGTTCAACGGGCTTAGAGCCTAATAATTCGGTTAACTGATTGGTTGACCACACCCAGTCTTCGGCTTGTCCAGATAAGTGCTCAATTTGACCCAACAGTAACTCTGTTAAACCTGCTAAACCAAAACTTCCTGTTTGGTCTAATTGTTTTAATTCGGCGAATTGTAACGATAACACCTCAGTCAGACTGGTTTCTAATTCTGAGGCACTGAGCGTTGATTGGTTGTGCGCTGAGGTGGTCAGGTGTCGTGTGATTTCTTGGATATAAAGTGGATCAGAGTTTTGAACCTCCTGATACAGCTTTTGATGATTTTGTTTCCAAAGGCTAATCAATCGACCAAGCGCAAGCGCATTGATCTCGTCAATATGAAGTTGCTTTTCTTTTTGAGAATATTGATTAAAAAGTTGTGGTTTTTGAATTTTAATTTGTTCAGAAAAATATTGAACTAAGTCAAATGCCATCAGGGATATCCTCGTTTAATCTAGAATTCTAAGAGAAGGTTTCTTTTTACTTGGTTCAGTTTTTTGCTTTGGTTCATCTATTTGAGCTGTTGTGGTGACTTCAATATCAGTATATTCAGAAGGGTCGAAAAATAAACCTTGTCCATTTTCTTTTGCATAGATACCCAATACTGCCTGAATGGGCACATAGATTTCTTTTGCTACGCCGCCAAATCGAGCAGAAAAACAAATCATTTCATTGCTGATGTTTAGCTGATGAACCGCATGTGGTGCAAGATTCAAAACAATTTGACCATCTTTGACAAATTGCAGCGGAACATCAGTATGTGGCTGTGTTGCATCGACCAGTAAATAAGGCGTCAGTTGATTATCGCAAATCCATTCATAAATGGCACGAGCAAGATATGGGCGTGTCGGTGTAAAAGTTATTTGCTCAGACATAATTGAAAAACTTATTAAATCGTAGAAATCAATTCATTGTAGCTGTTTTTTTCTTGGGCTGTCATTGATTTAGTGAACGATGGACGGCTAAAGATACGATGACAATACAAGAAAATAGGTCGGCAGTGCTGTGCAGGTAGTTCAATCCCCATACTTTTTAATCTCAGAAAAATCGGCGCGAGCATACAATCTAAGATAGAAAAGGTTTCAGACATAAAAAAGGGGTAATGTTGGAACAGCGGTGTTAAAGAAATAAGGGTATCTCTAAGTTCTTTTTGTGCTTTTTGCTTTTGCTTTGGGTCGAGTGTATCGCTATGTCTCAACATTTGATCAGCGAGCTTGAACCAGTCTTGTTCAAAACGCCAGATATATTGGCGCTGCTCGGCTCTCGTCATTGGGGCATCAGCATATAATTTATTTTGACGGTAGCGATCATCTAAATATTCAGCAATGACATTTGGTGAAAATAATTTTAGATTTTGTTCGATCAGCATCGGGAGTTGATTGTATGGATTTAGATCTGCTAAATCTTCATCTTCATGGTCGGTTATGATTAGATGATATTTGATTTGCTTTTCTGCTAATAACAAGCGAATCCAGTGTGAACGGAAATCATCTGCATGACTATAAAGGGTAATGCCCTGAACTGGGGTATTCTCAACCGACGACATATTACAAAGCTAGAGATATAAACGGTTCAGCATACTAAAAAACCGCAGAAAAAGCATCCATGAAATTTCATCGTGACTATAAATAAAAAAACCTCGGAGAAATCCGAGGTTTTTTGTCCAATTCGAAAAACGATTAACGTTTAGAGAATTGAGGACGCTTACGTGCTTTACGTAAACCAAGTTTCTTACGTTCAACTTCACGAGCATCACGAGTAACGAAACCAGCTTGACGAAGAGCAGGTTTTAGATCTTCATCAGCAGCGATCAATGCACGAGTAATACCGTGACGGATAGCGCCAGCTTGACCACCTATACCACCGCCTTTAACGGTGATATAAAGGTCAAATTTTTCAGTTACTTCTAAAAGCTCTAAAGGCTGACGCACAACCATACGAGCAGTTTCACGACCGAAATATTGCTCTAGAGTACGATTGTTAATTACGAGTTTGCCTGTACCAGCTGACAAGAAAACACGTGCAGTTGCGGTCTTACGGCGAACTGTACCATAATTTGTAGCCATGTGCTGTAT
>NZ_JAVDVH010000024.1:0-13220 GCF_031456775.1 Acinetobacter sp. 3657
AGCGCGGAAGAAATGGATAAAAACTACTTCATAAAATGTTGCACTTCATGCGAAGCTCGCCAAGTGTCCACCTAAATCATCACCTGTTTTATTCGCACGAAGTACCATTGCTAAGGCATTCCAACGAATCAATGCACGAATACGGCGTTCCATATCTTGGTCGCCGGGCATCGCAGGTTGTTCTTCAACTGAAATCGTATTGAGATAAGGTGTATTTAAGCGTTGAATCGGAACATGTTTCGCAATCGCCCGTTGATAAAGCTTTTCCAGTAAGAAAGCAGCGCGCTCCGTGCCCATGTGCTGTAATACTGAATCAAAAGCATCTTGCCATTCTTGGGTTTCCTGCGCGTCAGAGTCGCCATAAAACGCCATATAATTCACCTTTTCCCTTAAGTTATATTGTTGTTGCTATATTTATCATGTTTTGGCGTCATAAAGGTATTGCCCTAAATGAATACAAAAGCACTTAATATTTTTTTCCTAAATAGTCATTGACCCAAATCAAACATAAAACATAAAAAATCGCCAATAAAGGCGATTTTGTTTAAATATTTATATACAACTGTTAATAAATTACATTAAGGCAACATTGCAAGGTAAGTTGAAGGGTTTCTGCGTTGACCATCTTTCACAACTTCAAAATGTAAATGAGGCCCAGTACAACGGCCTGTACATCCGACATTGGCAATATGCTCACCAGCGCCAACACGATCACCTGCACTCACCATTAAGCGTGATGCATGTGCATAACGTGTGACATAACCGCTACCATGGTCAATTTCAACATATTGACCATAACCTGTACCCCAACCTGCTTTGGTCACAACACCAGGACCAGTTGCATAGATAGGTGTACCTGATGGTGCCGCAATATCAACACCTGAATGATGACGGGTCGAACCCAATAAGGTGCGATTGCCCCAAGTAGAACTTACTCGGCCTTCTTGTAGTGGATGACTCACCAACCAAGAATGACCTGTACCCGCTGAGAAAGATGATCCGCTGTCTTGGCGACCATATTTTTTCTCAATGCTTGCATTATTCAATTCGATGGTTTTTTCGCGTAATTTAACCGATACATTGGATACAGCAGGTAAATCAATATCATCAGGGTGGGTATAAGAACCTTGAGCTAAGGTATTTGATAACTGTTCTAAACGATCAGCAGCATTTGCTTGATTGATATTTTGATAGTCTGCAAAAGCAACTGAAGCAGCTGAAGCCGCCAATGAAAATGCCAGTAAAATACGACGCGTATGATGCATAAAAAACCTCTTGAAACCGTCCTTAAAAAGTCCCTTTATCATCTCTTCCTTGATAACAGCCGAAATAAACGCTTAAGATGGGCATATCTCCTCGAAGGAAGTTGACATGTCTGAACCTAGCAACGTTTTTCAACAGAAAGGACAACGTACAAAAACTGGAAACTTAACGTTTCTAACGACGCAAGTCACACAATGGACACAACTTACGAAAATTATTCAACCTTTACTGCCCCAACCAGAGCAATGGCAAGTTGTTTGTTATCAACATGGTGTTCTGATCATAACCGGTGAAAATCAAGCAATGATTAGTCAACTCAGTTATTTGCAAAGCCACTATGTTGCGCAGTTAGCTCAACTCCAAGGACTTCATGATTTGCGAAAAATTCAAGTTCGTTTAAGACACAAAGTTATTGCACCTCAACAACCATCCCCCTCATCAAAAGTACTTACATCAGAGACCCAAGAGCTATTGCGTAGCGCCGCTGAATATGTGAGCGACCCTAAGCTTAGCCAAGCTTTACTACGTTTGGCAAGCAATAAAAAGTAAACCACTCAATTTAAGTGACGGAATCTGCTGTTATTTTCCGTGATGTGCTTCTCATTTCAGTATGTTACACTATAACATAGGCATTGAAAGACAATGACTTATGTCACACTTACATACGGAATTGGACAATTCTTCTCGTCATCAAATGTTACAATTTCATAGCTGCTTGGATCATTTTGAACATTGCGTAATAGCTGATTATTGAGTGCATGGCCTGATTTATAGCCATCAAACTTCGCAATGACCTGATGTCCAAGGAGATATAAATCCCCGACTGCATCCAAAATCTTATGTCGGACAAATTCATCCGCAAAGCGCAATCCTTCTTCATTGACTACACCTGTATCATCCACCCCAATTGCATTGTCTAAGCTCGCGCCCAAGGCCAGATTATTGGCTTTTAAGTAATCTAAATCTTTCATAAAGCCAAAAGTGCGGGCTTCACTCACTTCATAGACAAAAACTTCTGTGGAAAAATCAATGGTGGCTGACTGGTATTCTTTAGCAAAGGCAGGATGATCAAAATCAATGGTAAAGTTCAACTGAAAGCCTGAATGCGGCGTAAAAATCGCGCGTTTATCTTCTATTAATGCTTCAACAGGTTTTAAAATTCGAATAAATTTTTTCGGCGCATCTTGCTCAGCAAGTTCACCTTGTATCAGTAAATAAATAAATGGCCCTGCACTTCCATCCATAATCGGAACTTCAGAAGCGGATACCTCAACAATTAAATTATCAATCCCAAGACCAGCAATGGCACTCATGACATGTTCGATGGTGCCCACCTTAATGTCTTCACGGACCAGATTGGAACACATAAAGGCTTCTTGAATCAGCAAAGCATCGGCTGGAATATCAACTGGCGGATTTAAGTCGATACGGCGAAAGACAATACCTCCATCAATATGGTGTGGAACAAAATTAATCAGCACCTTTTGACCACTGTGCAGACCAATACCGCTCGCTTTCACCACACGTTTGAGAGTCCGTTGTTTCAACATGCCATGCCAACTTTATTTGCAAAAACCGCTATAAGTTAGCATATTTAGGGTCTTTTGGCACTTCATAAATGGATTGCCTTGTCAAAGAAAATCTCATCAGAGCTGAAATAAAACGTAAGCAATAGCGACATGATGACCCATTTATTCTAAAAATAAAAAAAAGGGGTAATCAATACCCCTTTTTAACCATCTTTTTATTCGACTATTTACGTTGCTGATTTTTCAAATAGTCTTGAATACTCATCGGTGATGACAACGGTGATGAACTTGGCGCTGCATTGGCTGAAGCCTCTGCATTCGCACGCTTATTGATCGCAGGAACATCATCTTCATCAACAGCTTGTGTTGCTTGAGCGGAAGCATGTGTAGCAGTCGTACGTTTTTTATGATCAACTTCGGCTGAATTGCGTGTTAAACCCGTTGCAATAACGGTGACACGAAGCTCATCACGGGCATCTGGATCAAATACCGTACCGTAGAAAATCTCACCATCATCCAAATCAACGATTTGATTGACGATATCGGTAATAATTTCTGTTTCGCGAAGGGTAATATCATCGCCACCTGTGATATTGATCAACACGCCTTTGGCATTGATAATATTTACATTATCAAGCAACGGGCTGCGAATCGCTTGCTCAGCAGCTTGACGTGCACGATCTTCACCACGGCCCAAACCAGCACCCATCATGGCATAACCACGTGTACTCATCGCTGTTTTTAAATCGGCAAAGTCAAGGTTAATATGACCACGATTGACCACCAGATCGAAGATACTGCGAACCGCATTTAACAATACGTCATCTGCCTTTTTATAGGCATCTTTCATTGAAATATCGCCATAAACACTGAGTAAGCGCTGGTTCGGAATAATAATCAAAGAATCAACATGTGCTTCTAAAGCATCAATGCCTTTTTCCGCAGATTTTTGACGACGACGTCCTTCAAAGTTGAATGGAGTCGTGACAACACCAACGGTCAAAATCCCCATTTCTTTGGCAACTTCAGCAACCACTGGCGCTGCGCCAGTACCTGTACCGCCACCCATGCCCGCAGTGACAAAGACCATGTCAGTGCCTTCAAGGTGTTGGCGAATCACTTCACGACTTTCTTCTGCGGCAATCTGACCCACTTCTGGGTTTGCGCCAGCGCCTAGGCCACGCGTGCTTTGCTCACCCAATTGAATCTTGAATGGTGCATTCATAGAGTCAAGTGCTTGCTTATCTGTATTGGCACAGACAAATTTTACACCTTGAATATCAGACTGCGCCATGTGCTGAACAGCATTACCACCACCACCACCAACACCAAACACTGTGAAACGGGCTTGACCGTTGCCATCGTCTAGTTCATCTTCTATAAATTCAAATGAGGCCATGACCTTTAGATTTCCTAATATATTAATGGCAGTTACTTCAGCCCGTTACTGCCCTGATTTTTAAAACTACTGATGTTTAGGATGCTGTGCAATAATCATCAACTTGTCAAGTAGAGTGACTTAGTATTACAACTTCCTAACAAATTTTCCTAAAAATAACTACAACTGAGGGTTTGTTGAGATTTCAACCATAGCTTGCGTTATTGACTAAAACCACGCAAATGAGGCATGAAACGAAGACAATGGCGACCCCCTTGCCAAGTTTCATAACGAAGTTTGCGGAAGTTTTAGTCATAACCCTAGAATATAGCCTTTAATTTGCTATTCAATGCATTCCAACCATTGGCAACCCGATCCACAAAACTACGATCCGCAGCTTCCTCTGGTTCTTCAACCACATCTTGCAAATCACTTTGGCTAAACATCAACAAACCTGAAGCAGTGGCATACATAGAGCGACGCAAGGCTGGCAAATGCTGATCATCGGCATAGACCTGTAACGGTGGATTGCCCAAATGTGCAGAGACACCAAGCATCCGTCGTGCCAAATTCACCATACCTTCGATTTGACAAGCATCACCCGTTAACACCACACCATGATACAAACCATGAATCGCACCGCTATGCTGTAATTCATCACGAATCAGCGCAAAGATTTCCTCATAACGTGCAATGATGATTTCTGCAAGTTCAATACGACTAATGGTTTGCGTGCCATCAATCCCCTGTACTTGGATCATATGATCAGGTTTCACCACACTCAGATCCACACAACCATGCAGTATCTTGATCCGCTCAGCTTCATCCGTGGTGGTCTGTAGAACAGCCGCAATATCACGCGTTACATTTTCACCACCACGCTGCAAAGTACGGGCTAGCGCTAGACGTCCATCTAGATATACCGCAATATTGGTAATACCCGCACCAATATCTACCAAACACACGCCATATTCTTTTTCATCTTTAAGCAGACTTGCTTCCGCGGTTGCTAAGCAAGACACCACCATTTTTTCCACCCCGATATTCGCGCCTTTCATCGCACGATCAAGGTTTTGCATGGTACTAATTGGCATCATCATCAATTGATAATGTCCCGTCATACTGTGTGCAGACATATTGACGGGGTTCTGCACCCATTCCGCCGAATCACCCAACTCAAAACCAAGTGGCACTGCACTTGCTAAATAATAATCTGGGGAAACATGACTGGCTTTCGCCAGCTCTAACGCTCTGACTACTTCATTTGTTGTAATAATATGATCATGGTTGGCCACAGGTGTACGACCAGAAGCATAAAAACTCTGTAATTCTGTACTCGGAATAGACACCCAAGCGCTATGAATACGGCACTCCGCCATATCCTCAGCTTCGGATACTGCGTTTTTAATCGCCGCAATGACCTTGTCTAGACTGACAATCTTGCCCTTAACCATACCTCGGTTACGAGCGGATGCCATGCCAATGACTTGGATCTTGTCCGGCGCATGGATTTTACCAATTAAAACTGTGACCTTATGAGTCCCAATATCAATCGTAACAACTGAGGGAACAGTTTCACTCATTACTTGAATACCATATTTTGTTGTGTAGTACGGGCAAACTGCCTGTTGTTTTCAAGCCACGTATTATGGCTTTGCCTGAATTGCACCTGCAAGGCTTGTGTCATCAATCGTTACAACAAACTGACCGTTGACGATCTTAGGCGGTGTTGCGTTTCTCCATTGAATGGCAAGGCCATTCCGATAACGCAAGTCAATCGCCGAGATTTTGGGCCATACAGGTTTTAGATCCGTTTGTGCCAAATGGCTTAAGCGTTGTAGTTTATTCATGGTCTGATCTTGATCTACAATAATACGTAAACCCGAATCAAACTGCATAAACCACGTCATACGCTCGGTTAAATACAACTCTTTTAAACGCAAATCAGCAGGCAGAAACAGCTGATTAATTTCATTATAACGACGCATCATCATTTTGGATTGGCTGGTCGGACCATGTAAAAGCGGTAAATTTGGATGTGCTTTTGGCACAGCCTCGCTAAATACTTCACCATTGTCACTGAGCAAACGCCCTGTTCCCCAACGCGCAATCGCATGACGCGGCATCACCCGCACACGAATTGCATTTGGCCAAGCTCGTGACACGACCACACGGTCGACCCATGAAACGTTTAATGCTTGATCTCGAATGAGTTCTAAATCTGAAGTGAAATAATTATCTTTAATAATCGGCGTTAATTTCTGAACCAATAACTGGTTTTCTTGTTCTGAATTTGCACCAACCACCTGCAATTCCGCCACTGTGGCATCAGTCATGACTTTATACAAGCCATAAATACCCAGCGCCAGCACTGCAAATGCAATCACCAGCAACACCCAGCCGCCCGCATTCACCATCTTTTGTTGAGGTGAAGGCGGTTTCTCGTGGATAGAGCTAATCGCTGGCCGTGATTTACGGCGCATGGATGCAGGGAGTTGAGCCATAAATTAAGCCGACTTTGTTAAGGTTTGCTCTAAAATCGCAACGCAGAGCTGATCGAAACTATAACCCACGGCTTGTGCTGCTTTCGGCACGAGAGAATGACTGGTCATACCCGGAACGGTATTCACTTCCAACAACCAGAAGTTGCCTTGCTCATCTTGCATGGCATCAATACGCCCCCAATCTTCCGCACCAACGGCTTGGAACGCACGCAAACAAAGCGCTTTTAAACTTTGCTCTTCGGCTTCGCTTAACCCGCAAGGAATCCCATATTCAACATCATTACGTTGATATTTGGTTTCATAATCATAAAACGCCACATCTGCTGGCGGTTGTAAACGAATTACAGGTAAAGGCTGACCATTCAAAAATGAAATGGTAAATTCACGACCTGTAATCCATTTTTCAGCCATCACCACAGCATCATGCTGCGTTGCTTTTTCAATGGCAGCAGCAAAGTCTTCGGCTTTCTCAACTTTACTCATGCCGACACTTGAGCCTTCATGCACAGGTTTAATAATTACAGGCAAGCCCAATTCCGCAATCACAGCATCTAAGTCAGTCGCTTTGCTAATAATACGGTATGGCGCTGTTGGTAAGTCGCTGCCTTGCCAAATTTGCTTGGTTTTCACCTTATCCATACCAATCGCAGAACCTTGTACGCCAGTGCCTGTATAGGGAATATTTAACCATTCCAACACCCCTTGGATCTGACCATCTTCGCCGCCGCGACCATGCAACACGATAAAAGCGCGATCATAAGCAACCAATTCAGTCACACTACGATCTTGTGGATCAAATGCTTCTGCTTGCACGCCTGAACGCAACAATGCATCTAAAACGGCTTGACCACTATCCAATGACACAGCACGTTCAGCCGACTTCCCACCAAACAACACAGCAACTTTGCCGAATTTTGCAGCATTTGACACGTTTATATCCTTAAAACTTTAATACAAAATACAATTATTTGGCATACAAGCGATGCTGAGCCAATTCTACCGAAATTGCCCCCACGTTACCTGCGCCTTGTGTTAATAACAAGTCATTCGCTTGTAACACTTTTTGTAAAACACTTGGTAAATTGCCTTCGACTGGATCGACCAAGATCGGTTCAACCTGACCGCGTAGACGAATACTACGCGCTAAAGCTCGGCTATCAGCACCGACCACTGGCTTTTCACCTGCGGCATACACTTCCAACAACAGTAATTGATCAACCTGAGATAACACATCCACAAAATCATCAAAACAATCACGGGTACGACTATAACGGTGCGGCTGGAACATCATCACTAAACGACGATCTGGATGGCTGGCACGTGCCGCTTTGATGGTGGCTTCGACTTCTTTAGGATGATGACCATAGTCATCCACCAATTTCACCAAGCCATCTCCGACTTCAAACTCACCTTGAACTTGGAAGCGACGTCCGACACCACTAAATCCTGCTAGTGCACGACAAATCGCCTCATCAGAAACACCTTCATCGGTTGCCACCCCAATCGCTGCCAATGCATTCAGCACATTATGCAAGCCTGGTTGGTTGACGGTGACACGTAACGGTTCACAATCTTTACGCAGCACAGTGAAGTGTGAACGCATACCATCTTGTTCTACATCAATGGCACGAACGTCATTATCGTCATCAAAGCCATAAGTAATCACAGGACGACCCACTCGCGGAAGAATCTCGCGAATATTGGCATCATCTCCACAGACCACAGCTAAGCCATAGAACGGTAAATTATGTAAAAACTGGATGAAGGTATCTTTTAACTTGTCAAAGCTACCGTCATAGGTATCCATGTGATCCGCATCGATATTGGTGACGATGGCCGCCATCGGTTGCAAATACAAGAACGATGCATCTGACTCATCGGCTTCAGCCACGATAAAGCGACTTTCACCAAGTGCAGCATTTACACCTGTGCTATTCAACAACCCACCGATCACATAGGTCGGATCAAGGTTTTCTTCAGCCAACATGGTGGTGAGCAAACTGGTGGTGGTGGTTTTACCATGCGTACCAGCCACAGCAATCCCGTGACGATAGCGCATCAACTCACCCAACATTTCCGCACGACGCACGATCGGCGTACGCTGCTCAATCGCGGCTTTGATCTCTGGATTTTCAGGATCGATTGCAGTTGAAACGACCAATACATTGGCATTTTTAATATTTTCAGCACTATGGCCAATATACACTTTGATGCCATTGGCTTCGAGTTGCGCTGTGGTCTTAGAGGCTTTAATGTCTGAACCTGAAATTTTATAGCCTTGGTTACCCAACACTTCAGCAATACCACACATCCCCGCACCACCAATCCCCACAAAATGGATGTGTTTAATACGGCGCATCTCTGGCACTTTAATCAGCTTTTTAGCTTGGTTTGGATTTGTTGGAGACATAAATAAAACTCGAATTACAATTTTTTAATCAGATCAACCACATGCTGAGTTGCATTCGGTTGTGCTTGTTGACGTGCTTTAATGGCCATTTCAGATAAAAGCTGGCGGTTGAGTAAACTCGCCAACAACTCATCTAAAGCTGCTGGTGTCATCTCTGCTTGCTGGCAAATCTTGGCAGCCCCCACATTTGTAAGGAATTTAGCATTGGCAGTTTGGTGATCATCCACCGCAATTGGTAAAGGTACAAAAATTGCTGCAAGCCCTGCGGTTGCCACTTCAGTTACCGTTAACGCACCTGCTCGGCAAATAATCAGATCTGCTTCACTATAGGCTTTGGCCATATCATGAATAAAGGGTTCAACTGCGACATTCATACTCGCAGGTGCAGCTTGATAACGATTTCGCGTTGCATCTTGCTGATTTTGACCACACTGATGGAATACATTTAACGGCACATTGAGTTTGATCAAGGCTTCAGGTAAACGCTCATTTAGCGCTTGCGCACCTAATGAACCACCGACAATTAAAATATTGATCGGTTGCTGCTCTTGTTCACGGCTTTGATAACGCCATGATGGATTCAAAATGGCACTGATTTCAGCTCGCACAGGATTGCCTGTGGTGACCACTTTATCATTGCTTGGAAAAGTATTTGGAAAAGCCTGACAAACAGTTTTGGCAATCCGTGACAACTGGGTATTGGTAAAGCCAGCAACTGCATTTTGTTCATGGATGAGAATCGGTATACCGAGCAAACGCGCAGCCAAACCACCTGGCCCTGCGACATAACCACCAAAACCAGCGACAGCATCAATCTTGAGCTGCTTCATGTAGCGCATTGCGCTTAAAGTTGCTTTTAAAATTTTAAAAGGTGCACTGAGTTTACGCAACAAACCATTGCCACGCACACCTTGGATATCAATTTGATAAATCGGAATATTTTGATCTTTGAGTAAGCGATTTTCCATACCAGTTGGCGTCGCCAACCATGAGACTTGGCAGCCTTCTTGTTGAAGTTGCTTGGCAACAGCAAGCGCAGGAAAAACATGCCCACCCGTACCAGCGGCCATCATCAAGACATGTTTGGGTTTGTTCTGTGGTGAATTGGTCACGGTGTAATTCTTCAACTCAAAAAAGAAGGTTATCGTCTATTGTTTTCGGCAGTTATTTTAATCCTAAAGTTTCATTCACGAAAAGCGAATTTCACTCGTTTACAACAGAAAGCTATACTTTTTGCAATTGTTTGCTAAAAACATGATGATGTCTACATCTAATTGCCCATTTACGGCTAAATTAACATAAAAAATAAATGGGCAATTCGGTCAAAAATTGATAATAAATTAGTTTGTACGACCCGCTTCTAACACCGCAAATAAATCATCGGCAATGGCAGTGCCAAATTGGTCATCAATCTCACGAATACAGGTTGGACTGGTGACATTAATCTCGGTGACATAATTGCCAATCACGTCTAATCCGACGAAAACCAGCCCTTTTTCACGCAAGAATGGTCCAACTTTTGCCGCAATCATTTTGTCATTTTCACTCAGCGGACGGGCTTGACCTAAACCACCCGCAGCCAAGTTGCCACGCACTTCACCGTTTTGTGGAATACGCGCCAAGCAATACGGCACTGGCTCACCATTGACCATCAAAATGCGTTTATCCCCTTCCACGATTTCAGGAATATAACGCTGCGCCATGATTGGACATGTGCCCAGTTCAGTGAGCATTTCTAAAGTTGAACCAATATTAACACCATCTTGATACAAGCGAAAAATCCCTGTACCACCCATGCCATCCAATGGTTTTACGATGACATCACCATGTTCTTTGATAAATTCACGAATTAAACTTTGTTGTGAAGTCACCAAGGTCGGCACTTGTAGCTCAGGGAATTGGGTAGCAAACAGCTTTTCATTACAGTCGCGTAAAGATTGCGGGTTGTTGATAATCCACGCACCTTCACGCTCTGCCTGCTCCAAGATGTAAGTGCTATAGACAAAATTCATATCAAACGGTGGGTCTTTACGCATCAACACCACGTCATAAGCAGCAATCGATTCTTTTTGCTTCTCGCCTAACTCATAATAATGGTCATAATCTTCAAACACTTTTAATGGCGAAATCAAACCAAACGCTTTACCTTGATCGATATACAAATCTTGTTGCAATGCATAACCCAACTCATGTCCACGACGGCTGGCCGCCCATAACATCGCCATGGTGGAATCTTTTTTTAGATTCACAGTTTCAATCGGGTCCATCACTACAAGTACACGCATAATCTGACGCTCGTATTTTTAATCTTGGCAAAAGTATAGCGAACTTTAATGATGATGTTTAAACAAGTTATGTAATTCTTAATTATAAAAAAATCTATTTTATTCAGTCGTCTACAATGATCTACATATCAGGTCTGAATTGATCATTGATTAAAAATCAGAAAATTACTGGTAGATGATTTCAATACCAGTAATTTCCAAATCATCAACACTTTATACAACTTATGCCAAAAGTTTTTGAATATCTTTCGCAATTTTTTCTGGTTTTGTCGTTGGAGAGTAACGTTTGATTACTTCCCCTTTTTGATTGATCAAGAACTTGGTGAAATTCCATTTAATGCTTGCGCTGCCTAAAATGCCTTTCGCTTCCGAAGTTAAGTATTGATACAAAGGATGTGCAGTTGGTCCATTCACGTCAACTTTGGCAAACATCGGAAATGATACGCCATAGTTACGCTGACAGAAGCTGCCAATTTCTTCATTGCTTGATGGGTCTTGATTGGCAAACTGGTTACATGGAAAGCCTAAAATCACGAGACCTTGCTGTTGATAGTCTTGATATAACTTTTCCAGTCCTTCAAATTGTGGGGTTAAGCCGCATTGACTTGCGGTGTTGACCACCAATAAAACTTTGCCTTGATAGTCTGCAAGGTCCTTTTGCTCGCCTTCTAACAGCTCAGCTTGAAAATCATAAATTGTCGTCATACAACATCTCGCTCTGATTCAATCAATCTTATTTGCCTAATAGCTTTGTCTAGTCGTTCAGCTATGCATATTAATATTGCATACAATTATCTTGTGTGCAAGTCAATTATGCGCAATATACTTTTGTGCATTTCCAAACTATACTGTTCTCTAGCAATAATGATGGTGTTGAGGAGTAAAGCATGACTGAAATTTCTTACTTGGATAATCAAGTGTGTTTTGCGATGTACTCCGCGACCAATGCGATGATTCGTCAATATCGTCCCTTGCTTCAGGAATACGACCTGACCTATCCGCAATTTATTGTGTTGTTGGCTTTGTATGAAAAAGACAATGTGACTTTGTCTGAAATTGGACAAAAGACCTTTTTTGATTCAGGAACGCTCACGCCGATTATTAAAAAACTCGAAGAAAAGCAATTTTTAAAGCGTGTTGCGGTTAAAGAAGATGAGCGCATGAAGAAAGTGATCTTGCTTGAAAAAGCACTCGCTGCAAAAGATGAAATCACTTTAATTCCATTTAAACTCGCCTGCTCTTTGGGTGTCGATCCCAATGATTTGGTGGCGATTCATAACTTATGCCATCGTTTTTTAAAGGGTTTAGAAAATTCTAAACTTGAAAGTTTGAGTGAATAAATGCAGCAAGCTATTGTTGGATTTCATCTTGATGAAGAAAACTATTACGTAGCTGATCTTGCTTGTGGTCACACTCAACATATGCGCCATGACCCACCGTGGCAAAATCGCCCTTGGGTTTTAACCGAGCAAAGGCGAAATGAAAAATTAGGTGTGATGTTGGACTAAGAAGTGTGATGAAATGAGATTCGTATTAACATAATGGGCGATTACAAATTAGCACCCATATAGTTCTTAGACATTACCTATATGCATTCCAGTCGGGATGCTCTACATCTATACGAAGCGCCCCCCATTGCTGCAACATGCTTTTTCATAATCGAGAATTTCAGATCATTACCATGCTTATTTTTTTTGTTGGGTTGAAATTTTTTAAGTAATTGATTTATCTAAATTAGATGACTCTAGTTACGCAGAACGCCCATTATGTTAAATAAACATTGAGAGAACATTAATTTAATATCTGTTACATTGCTAAATATAAAAAAAGGAACTTATTCTTGTATGTCTC
>NZ_JAVDVH010000025.1:0-10430 GCF_031456775.1 Acinetobacter sp. 3657
ACACCATCAATGGTGACAACCACGGTCGCTTCTGGATCATCAACTGTACCTGTCAATTCAGGTGTGTTGTCGTTGGTGACCACTTCATCAAGCGTGACCACTGGAGCTTCAGTATCTGAATCACTATCCGCGTCGGCATCAGCATCCGCGTCGGCATCGGCATCCGCGTCGGCATCAGCATCAGCATCAGCATCGGCATCAGCATCCGCGTCGGCATCAGCATCAGCGTCGGCATCGGCATCAGCATCAGCATCAGCATCAGCATCCGCGTCGGCATCAGCATCAGCATCCGCATCAGCATCCGCGTCGGCATCAGCATCAGCATCGGCATCAGCATCCGCGTCGGCATCAGCATCAGCATCGGCATCAGCATCCGCGTCGGCATCGGCATCGGCATCGGCATCCGCGTCGGCATCAGCATCAGCATCAGCATCAGCATCGGCATCGGCATCGGCATCGGCATCCGCGTCGGCATCGGCATCGGCATCGGCATCAGCATCCGCGTCGGCATCAGCATCAGCATCAGCATCAGCATCGGCATCGGCATCGGCATCGGCATCGGCATCCGCATCAGCATCCGCGTCGGCATCAGCATCAGCATCGGCATCAGCGTCGGCATCAGCATCCGCATCAGCGTCAGCATCCGCGTCGGCATCAGCATCAGCATCGGCATCGGCATCAGCATCCGCGTCGGCATCAGCATCAGCATCAGCGTCGGCATCCGCATCAGCATCAGCATCCGCGTCGGCATCAGCATCAGCATCAGCATCCGCGTCGGCATCAGCATCAGCATCAGCATCAGCATCCGCGTCGGCGTCGGCATCAGCATCCGCGTCGGCATCAGCATCCGCGTCGGCATCAGCATCAGCATCCGCGTCGGCATCAGCATCAGCATCCGCGTCGGCATCAGCATCAGCATCCGCATCGGCATCGGCATCGGCATCGGCATCCGCGTCGGCATCAGCATCAGCATCCGCATCCGCGTCGGCATCAGCATCGGCGTCGGCATCAGCATCAGCATCAGCGTCGGCATCCGCATCAGCATCAGCATCAGCATCAGCATCAGCATCGGCATCAGCATCAGCATCGGCGTCGGCATCGGCATCCGCGTCGGCATCAGCATCAGCATCCGCGTCGGCATCAGCATCAGCATCGGCATCGGCATCAGCATCGGCATCAGCATCAGCATCGGCATCAGCATCAGCATCAGCATCAGCATCGGCGTCGGCATCAGCATCAGCATCCGCGTCGGCATCAGCATCAGCATCAGCATCCGCGTCGGCATCAGCATCAGCATCCGCATCGGCATCGGCATCAGCATCCGCGTCGGCATCAGCATCAGCGTCGGCATCAGCATCCGCGTCGGCATCAGCATCCGCGTCGGCATCAGCATCAGCATCAGCATCAGCATCCGCGTCGGCATCAGCATCCGCGTCGGCATCAGCATCAGCATCAGCATCCGCGTCGGCATCAGCATCAGCATCAGCATCAGCATCCGCATCGGCATCAGCATCAGCATCAGCATCCGCGTCGGCATCAGCATCAGCATCAGCATCCGCGTCGGCATCAGCATCAGCATCTGCATCTGCATCCGCGTCGGCATCAGCATCAGCATCGGCATCAGCATCCGCATCAGCATCGGAATCGCTTTCGTCATTACGGTTTTTACTACCACCACTACTTGCTGCAGCAATAATTCCGCCTGCAACGAGTGGAACACCCCATAACCATGGGCTTATCCCACCATCATGGTAAAGCAACGGTGTAATTGAATCGATCGGTTGAAAAACAGCATCTGAAACTGGTGTCTGAATTACAGCGGGTACCGCAACGGGTGTTTCCTCCAGATAGACAGCCGCCTCCATATTCGGCTCGACATCAGCGTCCGCATCAGCATCAGCGTCTGAATCAGCATCCGAGTCGCTTTCTGAATCTTTGAATTTAGCCCAGATTAACTTCCCATCACTTCCTTGAAAGACCAAACTATTATCTAGGTTTTGATTATTGTCACTCGCAAAGAAATTCTGAATAACAATCTGTTCTCCATTTTTCAAAAAGACAACAGCATTCGTTCCATCTCTTTTAACTTGCGCAACGTCCTGAATATTTATTTTGACAAGTACAACAGCGGGTTGAGAGGGGGATAATACAGCCGTATTATCCATTGTATTAGAAAGCGTTTTATGACTTTCCTTGGAAATTATTTGTATTTCAGACATGGTCCTGTTCCTCAATTATAATGTATTTGTTTTCAACTGCTTATCAATTAAAGTGCTAAAATTTCACGTATTTTTGTATTTTTACATCCGATACAGTTATCACTTCTACTCTAAACCAATTTTTAAAAATGTTAAACAGTCCTCAAAAAAAAATAGTTTTGAGTGACAAGCCCGAGTTCACAAGAAAATTCAAGCTTTTATTTTTTAATATTTTTTTTTATTTATTTGATTTTTAAATTACATTAAAGCATCAATAGATATGAAAACTGTATTAACTTTTATTAAATAAATAAATCAGATTTAAACTACTCCTCCCTATATAAATAATCTATTTTTTATACGCTATATTAATAACTTAGCGTAGCAATTTAATATTAAAAATTTTCAGGGTCCTCCAAACGTCTAACTTCTTCTCGTTTATTTGGATGATGCATGGTTGCAACTCCATCCTCAGTCTTTTGATCTAATAAAACTTCTGGATTATAAATTGTAATAATTTCTTTACCTGCCGAATCCTCACCAATAATGTATTTAAAACCACGTCGATTCATCTTATTACACATGCGTTGATAAAAACCCTTTAAACCCTTAGTTTCCGTATTCGGATTATAATAAAAAGCATTCATTACTGCTGGCAAGCCCAAACCACACACCACACCAGATAGCAATACGCTAATAAAAGTATAACCAATTAAAATACTACTATAGGCGCTAAGTGCAGGAATATTTGCAACAGCAAGAATCAATGCTAGCGAAATACCTCCTCTCACACCACCCCAAGATAAAATCGCTAGACTCCCGTTATAACTCTTTTTACGAAACGAAGGGAACAAAGCAAATGCAGAAAAATTCGCGACGAATCTAGATAAATGCAAGATAAGGAAAGCAATAACGCCTCCAATAATCAAACCTGCATTTAAGTCTAAAATAAATAACTCTAAACCAATTAAGGTAAAAAGGAATGAATTAATGATCCCTTCGACGGTATGCCAAAAGTGATTCACCTCACGTATTTCGCGCTGCTCACGAATTTCATGCCATTTGTTCCCAACAATCAAACCACCAATAACACATGCAATAGGCGCCGAGGCATGAGCAAATAAAGCAACGAGATACGAACCGCTTGCAAGTAAAGCCGTGGTTAAAATCAATGATTCCATTTCATGCTTGCCACGCAACAAACGCAAGATACCCAACCCAAATGCAAAACCAATGATCACAGCAACAATAATTTCATATAACAAGGTTTCAACTGTTGCGATTAATGAAAAGTGTTCACCCTGTATAACATTGAGCAACGTCATAAATAAGGCAATACACATTGCATCATTAAACAACGACTCGCCTTCTAGCTTAACCATTAGATGATGTGGTGCACGAATCGAGCTCAACACCCCTTTAACACCAATGGGATCAGTTGCACCCAAGGCTGCGCCAAGGAGTAATAAAACAATAAATGGGACATGATAGCCAATCAGCCATTGAAATAAATATAATAACCCAGCATAAAAACCAGCACAGAGTACCAATGCAATCGTGGCTAAAATACTTATTGGCTTCCAATAATTCCTTAAGTCTGAGATCTTAAATTTCAAAGCGGATGAAGTTAAGATAAAACAAATTACACCGTTAATTAAAAAATCGTAAAAGTCGATATTTCTTACAGCAGCTTCAATATTATGAATATTAATAGTAATAAACTGATTACCACTCAATAAACTTGCACCCCACTGCAATATAAAAACAAAAATTGCAGAAACGATAGGCACACCTATGGCTTGTGGGAAACCCAATATACGTTTATTAAAAATAGTCGTTGCTATGGATAATGCAAAAATCACCGTTAATGCTTGTAAAAGAATATAATTACCCATACAACCTCTTTATTGTTCTCAACTCAAAACACTACATTTCATCTAAATTTTAAAAATATCATTCGCTAGACTTTAAAAAATCAATAGAAACCCTCTGTACAAATAAGAAACAAATGAAAAATATCAGCTACTTAGCCAAAGGTATTGCATTGATTAATATCACCTGATTTCAAACCTTGCTGAAACCAATGCATACGCTGCTCGCTGCTACCATGAGTAAAACTATCTGGTACGACCTGCCCCGTAGCACGTCGCTGTAAATAGTCATCACCAATCTTTTTGGCAGCATCCATCGCTTCTTCAATATCCCCTTGCTCTAGAAACTGAGTGCGTTGATGATTTTGGTGCGCCCAAATCCCAGCAAAACAATCTGCTTGCAACTCCAAACGAACTGAAAGTTGATTGCCTTGAGTTTGACTCGCTTGAGCACGTGCTTGCTGCACTTGACTCGAAATACCCAATAAATTTTGAATATGATGTCCAACCTCATGAGCAATTACGTAAGCTTGAGCGAAATCACCCGCTTGATCTTGACGAGAAAGCTCTGTTTGATTTTGCTCTCCCGAAATGCCCATTTGCTGCCGCATATCTTTAAAGAAAGAGGTATCAATATAAACCTTCTGATCAGCAGGACAGTAAAATGGCCCCATAGCCGCTTGTGCCGAACCACAACCAGAACGAACTACGCCACTAAATAAAACCAACTTAGGTGGTTTATAAGTCATTCCTATTTGCTGAAAAATAGGTGTCCACGTATCCTCTGTATCAGCCAAAATGGTTCCAACAAAATCACTGGCTTCTTTTTGATCAGCGGTTAAGTTTTGAGGCACACTCCCATCTTGGGTAGGTTGAGCACTTGTCACTGCTTGGGTTGCCTGATAAGCCTGCTGTGGATCAACGCCAAAAAATTTCCATGCAACAAAAGCGATTACCAAACCTATAATACTAATACCACCAGCTTTTGCTCCGCCACCACCACGACGATCTTCAACATTGCTACTCACTCGACGACCTTTCCAACGCATAAACACCTCACACGCTTACAATGATGACGATCTCTTTCTAAGCAGATGCTTTTGACCATGCTTTTTGAATAAGACCCACGACAATCAATACAATCACACCAGCAACTAAACCGATCCCAAAATTGATCAATGTCGGTGTTACAGCACCAATGATTGAGCCGACACTAGGAATAAGTTCTAAATGATCTACTGTTTCTTCAGTCAAATGATGTAGCAATGGAATCGTATGTGTGATGATGCCGCCACCGACTAAAAACATCGCAATCGTCCCAACAATAGATAAAGTTTTCATTAAGACAGGGGCAAAAGCGAGTAATCCACGTCCTATTTTATTTTTAAATTCAGAAACTTGTTGGGTTAAATACAAACCTAAATCATCAATTTTTACAATCATCGCGACGAAACCATAGACCCCAATGGTCATGGCAATTGCAATAACACTTAATACTGACACTTTAGTCATAAATGCTGCTGTTGCAACGGTACCTAACGAAATCACCACAATTTCAGCAGATAAAATAAAGTCGGTACGAATTGCGCCCTTTACTTTTTCTTTCTCAAACTTCTCTAAATCAACCTCTACTTCTTGTAGGCTTTCATTTGCTTCTTCTGCCGTTTTTGCTTTTTTATGGTGGAATGTGTGGACTACTTTTTCCACGCCCTCATAACAAAGAAATAAGCCACCAATCATTAATAATGGGTTAATTAACCATGGGGCAAAAACACTAATCAACAACGCTAATGGGACTAAAATTAATTTATTTACAAACGACCCTTTTGCAACACTCCAAACAACGGGTAATTCGCGATCCGAACGAACACCACTCACTTGTTGTGCATTGAGCGCTAAATCATCTCCCAATACACCTGCTGTTTTTTTTGCAGCCATTTTGCTCATGACCGCCACATCATCTAATACCGTTGCAATATCATCGAGTAATAACAATAGACCACTGGCCATTTTATTTCCTAATTTGTAGTTATTTTTACTATTGTAGAATCACTCAATAAATTCACAACATTAATTTAATAAAAATTTGAAGCAATCGCTGACGAAAAAAAATTATTTACCGTACAATAATCCCAATCTTATATTGATCAAATCACTGAATCTTGGAACATATCATGAGTAATGCTGATAATCGCCCAATCATTTTGACAGGCGACCGCCCTACTGGACAACTTCATCTCGGACACTTCGTCGGTTCATTACGTTCACGTGTAGGTTTACAAGATAGTCATCATCAACACCTTTTATTGGCGGATGCCCAAGCACTCACGGATAATGCTGATAATCCAGAAAAAGTACGCAATAACATTTTGCAAGTTGCGTTAGATTATTTAGCGGTCGGTATTGACCCAAGTAAAACCACCATTTGTGTACAGTCTTGTTTGCCTGCGCTCAATGAACTCACGATGATTTATCTCAACTACGTTACCGTAGCGCGTTTAGAGCGAAATCCAACCGTAAAAGCAGAAATTCAGCTTCGTAACTTTGAACGCGATATTCCAGCGGGTTTCTTGTGTTATCCAATCGCTCAAGCAGCAGATATCACTGCATTTAAAGCAACGGTTGTCCCTGTCGGTGAAGACCAGCTACCAATGATTGAGCAAACTAACGAAGTTGTTCGTCGTGTCAACCGCCAAATTGGTCATGATCTATTGCCTGAATGCAAAGCATTATTATCAAATATGGCGCGTTTACCGGGTTTCGATGGTAAAGCCAAAATGTCGAAGTCTTTGGGCAACACTATTGTGTTAAATGCTTCAGATAAAGACATCAAAAAAGCTGTGAACGCGATGTATACCGATCCAAATCACTTGCGAATTGAAGATCCAGGTCAAGTGGAAGGTAACATTGTATTTACTTACCTCGATGCTTTTGATCCAAACAAAGCAGAAGTAGAAGAGTTAAAAGCACATTATCGTCGTGGTGGTTTAGGTGATGGTGCGGTGAAAAAACGCCTAGAAGGTATTTTACAGGAGCTGATCGCCCCAATCCGTGATCGTCGTGCAGAGCTAGAGAAAGATCCTGATTACATCATGGATATTCTCAAACAAGGTACTGAAAAATGCCGAGATATTACACAGCAAACGCTGGATGAAGTAAAAGCAGGATTAGGATTATTCAAATTCTAATTTAGTTTATTTTTCACAAAAAAAGTCCACAAAATGGGCTTTTTTTGTATAAACACTTGATTTAAGTCTAATTTAAGAACTTTTCTTTAAAATCAAAAACTAACACTTTTTGTCACTTATTAACATCTATTAACAGTAGGTAACACGAATACCCATGAATCTGGTCAGGTTTTTAAATAATATAGCGAAGTAGGTTAGCAAACACTAATCTCATGACATTTCTCCTTTTCAACCGAAACTGTTTTAAACAGATTCGTTGTTCAACGCAGTGATCACCCCAATCATTGCGTTTTTTTTCGCCTGCAACAACGCGTAATTTAAGTTGAATTTAAAGTCACTTACATTTATCCTTATAACTGTTTTATTTTTATAAAAATTTATTAATTCTTTCAAAAAAAGAAATAAGAGTAATGCGAATGATTTTAGAACTCCTCACCCACCCATCCAATTTTATTTTTAGCATTGCATTACTGCTCTGTTTATTTATTGGTGTTCTTGAAATCATTTTATTATTACTGGGTGGCAGCTCTAGTTTCTTTGAACAATTTCTACCAGATAGCCTAACTGAAATCAATAATGCCGATGTCTCGATTGAACATTCAAATAACGTATTTACTCAACTTCTAGAATGGTTATATCTAGGTAAAGTTCCACTATTAATTTGGCTGATCATTTTTCTAACCGCTTATGGATTAACTGGCTTAATTATTCAGAATATTTTTTTCCTTTTGACTGAGCATTATTTTTCAGCTTGGTTGATCGCACCAGCATGTCTGTTTCTTTGTATGCCTATTGTGCGCTATAGCGCTGCTTTCGTTGCAAAAATTATCCCAAAAGATGAAACCACCGCGATTCATAGTGATGAACTGATTGGACTTACCGCACAGATTATTTTGGGGGAAGCAAAACCCAACTCCCCTGCTCAAGCGAAAGTTAAAGACCAATTTGGTCAGACACATTATGTCTTGGTTGAACCAGAACTTGATATTATATTTCATCAAGGACAAGACGTTATTTTAACGCAAAGAACCAAAATTGGCTTTCAAGCAATTGCCACTTAATTTTTTATATTATTTACATAGAGGGTATTTAAATGCTTACTTCAGCATTGACTGAAATTCTAATTATTACGGGTATTATTTTTGCTGTACTGATTTTTATTGGTGTTGTAATTGCTCGATTATATACACGTTCAAGTAAAGAAGTCTCTTTTGTACGTACAGGTTGGGGCGGTGAAAAAGTCATTTTAAATGGTGGTGCGATTGTACTACCAGTTTTACATGAAATCATTCCTGTAAATATGAATACTTTACGCTTAGAAGTGAAACGTGCTGCCGACCAAGCTTTAATTACCCGTGATCGTATGCGTGTCGATGTTATGGCTGAGTTTTATGTTCGCGTTAAACCAACGGCTGAATCAATTGCAACGGCTGCTCAGACGCTGGGTAGAAAGACCATGTCCCCACCTGAACTAAAAGATTTAGTTGAAGGTAAGTTTGTAGACTCTTTACGCGCAGTTGCCGCAGAAATGGCAATGGAAGAGCTACATGAGAAACGTGTCGACTTCGTGCAAAAAGTTCAGCAAGTGGTATCAGAAGATTTATCAAAGAATGGTTTAGAGCTTGAAACAGTGTCATTGACAGGCTTGGATCAAACCAGCTTTAAATTCTTTAATCCACAAAATGCGTTCGATGCTGAAGGTTTAACCAAGCTGACAGAAACCATTGAGGATCGTCGTAAAAAACGTAACGATATCGAACAAGATACGGATCTTGCCATTCGCAGTAAAGATTTAGAAGCTGAACGTAAACGTCTTGAAATTTCACGTGAAGAAGAATACGCAAAACTACAACAAGAGCGAGAAATTTCAATTCGAAAAGCTGAACAATCGGCTGAAATTGCGTCTCAAGAAGCTGGCAAAAAACGTGAAGCTGAAGAAGCACGTATTGCTGCTGAACGTGAAGTTGAATTGAAGCGTATTGCTGCGGCACGTGATGTTGAAAATGAAAATATTCAAAAAGCACAGCTCATTCAAAAAGCAGAAGTCGAACAAAAGAAAACCATTGAACTGGCAGAGCAAGATCGTGCCATTGCCATTGCTGAAAAATCTCGTGCTGAATCTGAAGCCAAAGCGCAAGCCGATAAAGCACGTGCTGAAGCAGTAAAAGCAGAAGAAGAAGTCATCACTGTACGTGAAACACAACGCGCAGAGCGTCAGAAAGCCGTTGAATTGGTTGCAGCAAAACAATCTGCCGAGAAAGATGCGATTGCGATTACCGTTGCAGCTGATGCAGGTAAAAAGGCCGCTGCTGATGAAGCTGAGGCAGTCCGTATTGGGGCAGAAGCCGAAGCTGAAAAAGTACGCTTAAAAGCAAAAGGTGAAGCCGATGCAAAAATATTGCTTGCTCAAGCCTTAGAAAAACAATACCAAGTTGATGCTGAAGGTACACGTGCGGTTAATGAAGCAGCCAACGTACTCTCTGCTGAACAGGTAGAAATGCAAGTACGCTTAGCACTTCTTAAACACTTACCAGATATTATTCGTGAAAGTGTTAAACCAATGGAAAATATTGATGACATCAAGATTTTACAGGTCAATGGTTTAGGTGGTTTTGCTGGTGGAAGCGGCGGATCTGGCGAAGCAGTTGAAAATAGCCAAGCTTCTTTATCTGATCAAGTCGTGAATAGTGCCCTACGCTACCGCTCACAAGCACCATTGATTGATAGCTTGATGAGTGAACTTGGCTTACAAGGCGGTGATATTAATGGTTTGACTCAGAACTTAAAGCCAAAATCTGAGTAATTATTTATTCGCCCCAATAAAAAACCCCAATAAAAAATATTGGGGTTTTTTTCAGATTAAAATCTAACGAATTACGCTAAACCTTTCTCTTTCAATACTTGCATCATTGTTGAACCAAGCTCAGCTGGACTACGAGTGTAAGCCATTCCCGCACGTTCAAATGCAGCGAATTTCTCTTCAGCAGTACCTTGACCACCAGAAATGATTGCGCCAGCGTGACCCATACGCTTACCTTTAGGTGCAGTTACACCAGCGATATAACCTACTACAGGCTTAGTCACGTTAGATTTGATGAACTCAGCTGCTTCTTCTTCCGCTGTACCACCGATCTCACCGATCATGATGAGTGCATCAGTATCTGGATCGTCTT
>NZ_JAVDVH010000026.1:0-3367 GCF_031456775.1 Acinetobacter sp. 3657
TGTGAGTTAAATTTCACAGTGTGTGCCTTACTTACGAACCAAAGAGTTATTAACGGATTAGCTTCATTGGGTCTGAATTGTAACTAGTTTTTCAACTAAATCAAGTTCAATCAGTTTAATCTACACTGACTGTTTGGATTTGAATCGAATTGATGCTTTATATACAACTGCTTGGGTGTTGTATAGTCAAGCCTCACGAGCAATTAGTATTGGTCAGCTTCATACGTCACCGTACTTCCACATCCAACCTATCAACGTCCTAGTCTCGAACGGCTCTTTAGAGGACATATAGTCCTAGGGAAATCTTATCTTGAGGTAGGCTTCCCGCTTAGATGCTTTCAGCGGTTATCCCTTCCGAACATAGCTACCCGGCGATGCCACTGGCGTGACAACCGGTACACCAGAGGTTCGTCCACTCTGGTCCTCTCGTACTAGGAGCAGATCCTCTCAAATTTCCAGCGCCCACGGTAGATAGGGACCGAACTGTCTCACGACGTTCTAAACCCAGCTCGCGTACCTCTTTAAATGGCGAACAGCCATACCCTTGGGACCTGCTTCAGCCCCAGGATGAGATGAGCCGACATCGAGGTGCCAAACACCGCCGTCGATATGAACTCTTGGGCGGTATCAGCCTGTTATCCCCAGAGTACCTTTTATCCGTTGAGCGATGGCCCTTCCATACAGAACCACCGGATCACTAAGACCTACTTTCGTACCTGCTCGACTTGTGGGTCTCGCAGTTAAGCGCGCTTTTGCCTTTATACTCTACGCGTGATTTCCGACCACGCTGAGCGCACCTTCGTACTCCTCCGTTACTCTTTAGGAGGAGACCGCCCCAGTCAAACTACCCACCAGACATGGTCCTCGCCCCGGATTACGGGGCAGAGTTAGAACCTCAACATTACCAGGGTGGTATTTCAAGGATGGCTCCATTAGAACTAGCGTTCTAACTTCAAAGCCTCCCACCTATCCTACACAAGTAAGGTCAAAGTTCAATGTCAAGCTGCAGTAAAGGTTCACGGGGTCTTTCCGTCTAGCCGCGGGTACACCGCATCTTCACGGCGAATTCGATTTCACTGAGCCTCTGCTGGAGACAGCGCCGCCATCATTATGCCATTCGTGCAGGTCGGAACTTACCCGACAAGGAATTTCGCTACCTTAGGACCGTTATAGTTACGGCCGCCGTTTACTGGGGCTTCGATCAAGAGCTTCGCTTACGCTAACCCCATCAATTAACCTTCCAGCACCGGGCAGGCATCACACCCTATACGTCCACTTTCGTGTTTGCAGAGTGCTATGTTTTTAATAAACAGTTGCAGCGGCCTGGTTTCTGTGGCTGCCAATAGCTCAGACCGCAAGGATCATCACCGTCAGCAGCGTACCTTCTCCCGAAGTTACGGTACCATTTTGCCTAGTTCCTTCAGCAGAGTTCTCTCAAGCGCTTTGGTCTACTCGACCTGACCACCTGTGTCGGTTTAGGGTACGATTCCTGTGTAACTGAAGCTTAGAGACTTTTCCTGGAAGCATGGTATCAGCCACTTCACTGTACAAGTACAGCTTGCTATCGACTCTCAGCATAGAGCACCCCGGATTTGCCTAAGATGCATGCCTACTGTCTTCCACCTGGACAACCAACGCCAGGCTGACTTAACCTTCTCCGTCCTCTCATCGCATTACACAGAAGTATTGGAATATTAACCAATTTCCCATCGACTACGCCTCTCGGCCTCGCCTTAGGGGTCGACTCACCCAGCCCCGATTAACGTTGGACTGGAACCCTTGGTCTTTCAGCGAACGGGTTTTTCACCCGTTTTGTCGTTACTCACGTCAGCATTCGCACTTCTGATACCTCCAGCATACTTCTCAATACACCTTCATCGGCTTACAGAACGCTCCCCTACCACGTAACTTAAAAGTTACATCCGCAGCTTCGGCACATAGTTTTAGCCCCGTTACATCTTCCGCGCAGGCCGACTCGACTAGTGAGCTATTACGCTTTCTTTAAAGGGTGGCTGCTTCTAAGCCAACCTCCTAGCTGTCTATGCCTTCCCACATCGTTTCCCACTTAACTATGATTTTGGGGCCTTAGCTGGCGGTCTGGATTGTTTTCCTCTTGACTACGGACGTTAGCACCCGCAGTCTGTCTCCCGGATAGTACTCATTGGTATTCGGAGTTTGCATCGGTTTGGTAAGTCGGGATGACCCCCTAGCCGAAACAGTGCTCTACCCCCAATGGTATTCGTCCGAGGCGCTACCTAAATAGCTTTCGGGGAGAACCAGCTATCACCAGGCTTGATTAGCCTTTCACCCCTATCCACAAGTCATCCCCTGGCTTTTCAACGACAGTGGGTTCGGTCCTCCAGTTAGTGTTACCCAACCTTCAACCTGCTCATGGATAGATCGCCTGGTTTCGGGTCTACACCCAGCAACTAAACGCCCTATTAAGACTCGATTTCTCTACGGCTCCCCTATTCGGTTAACCTTGCTACTGAATGTAAGTCGCTGACCCATTATACAAAAGGTACGCAGTCACCAAACAAGTTGGCTCCCACTGCTTGTATGCATGCGGTTTCAGGATCTATTTCACTCCCCTCACAGGGGTTCTTTTCGCCTTTCCCTCACGGTACTGGTTCACTATCGGTCAGTCAGGAGTATTTAGCCTTGGAGGATGGTCCCCCCATATTCAGACAAGGTTTCACGTGCCTCGCCCTACTCGTCATCATTGTATGTGCCCTTTCGTGTACGGGAATATCACCCTCTACGTTCGCACTTCCCAGAGCGTTCCACTAGAACACATACAACTTAATGGGCTGATCCCCGTTCGCTCGCCGCTACTAAGGGAATCTCAATTGATTTCTTTTCCTAAGGGTACTGAGATGTTTCACTTCCCCTCGTTCGCCTTGCATACCTATGTATTCAGTATGCAATACCTACCTTATGGTAAGTGGGTTCCCCCATTCAGAAATCTCCGGATCAAAGGATATTTGCCGCCTCCCCGGAGCTTATCGCAGGCTATTACGTCTTTCATCGCCTCTGACTGCCAAGGCATCCACCACATGCACTTAATTACTTGACTATACAACCCCAAACAGTCGACGTTACCTACAAGTAGTAACTTCAACATTTCAGTTTGACGCACTGTGCACTTAAGCACCGTACAGCTTCAATCTAATTCATATACCAAAACGCTTGATTCAGTTAATCGCTAGTTCTCGCATTAATCTTTCATCTAACTGCAATACTTGCGTATTACCGTTAAAATCATATTAATCGAGTTTTGAACAATTTATTTCAGACTCAATTCTACTAATCTGTTAATGAATTAATGTAACCTCGTCAGCTACATTAAACTGTGATAAATCACAGA
>NZ_JAVDVH010000027.1:0-3152 GCF_031456775.1 Acinetobacter sp. 3657
CCCGGCCTGAGCGGAACTACCGAGCATTTAAAAACAGCTTCCGGCTCTGCTGTTGAATTGTCTGAAGTTGCTTTCGGACGTGAATTTAACGAAGCTCTTGTACACCAAGTTGTTACAGCTTATTTAGCTGGTGGTCGTCAAGGTACTAGTGCTCACAAATCTCGTGCAGATGTTTCTGGCGGTGTTTAAAAACCATTCCGTCAAATAGGTACTGGTCGCGCTCGTGCGGGTTCTATTCGTAGCCCAATCTGGGTAGGTGGTGGTAAAACTTTTGCTGCTCGCCCAGAAGATTGGTCTCAAAAAGTAAACCGTAAGATGTATCGCGGCGCAATGCAATGTATCTTAGCTGAACTTGTTCGCCAAGATCGCCTTGTGTTAGTTGAAGAGTTTGCTGTTGCAGCTCCAAAAACTAAAGAATTGCTTGCTAAACTTAACGACTTGAATGCAACTCGTGCATTGATCATTACAGATGCTGTAGATGAGAACTTGTATCTTGCAGCGCGCAACCTTCCACACGTAGATGTGGTAGATGCAACTGCGATTGATCCTGTTAGCTTGATCGCATTTGATAAGGTTGTAATGTCTGTAGCTGCTGCTAAGAAAATTGAGGTAGAACTCGGATGAACAACGAACGTATCTATCAAGTCCTTCAAGGACCAGTATTCTCAGAAAAAGCACAAGTTTTAGGTGATACTGCTGGTGTTCAAGTGTTCAAAGTTGCGCTTAATGCCAACAAACTTGAAATCAAAAAAGCAGTTGAGCAACTCTTTGGTGTTGAGGTTGTTAAAGTAAACACAACAATCACTAAAGGTAAAACAAAACGCTTTGGTAAAACATTAGGACGTCGTTCTGATGTGAAAAAAGCATACGTCACCCTGAAAGCTGGCCAAGATGTTGAAATGGCTGACTTGGGCGATACCGCTGAAAACGCAGCGGAATAAGGACGAGAATTATGCCAATTCAAAAATGTAAGCCAACGTCTCCAGGACGTCGCTTTGTAGAGAAAGTGGTTCATAGCCATCTCCACAAAGGTGCACCTTATGCGCCGTTGGTTGAAGCAAAAAAACGTACTGGTGGTCGTAATAATAATGGTCACATCACTACACGTCATGTAGGTGGTGGTCATAAACAAAACTATCGTATTGTTGACTTTAAACGTAATAAAGATGGTATTCCTGCGACTGTAGAGCGTATTGAATACGATCCTAACCGTACAGCTCATATTGCTTTAGTTCTATATGCTGATGGTGAACGTCGTTATATCATTGCGCCAAAAGGCCTACGTGCTGGTGATAAAGTTCAATCTGGTAACGATGCTCCAATTCGTCCAGGTAACTGCTTGCCGCTTCGTAACATGCCAATCGGTTCTACCTTGCACAACCTTGAACTTAAAATCGGTAAAGGTGCTCAATTAGCACGTTCTGCTGGTACTTCAGTTCAGTTGTTGGGTCGTGATGGTTCTTACGCTATTGTTCGTTTACGTTCAGGTGAAATGCGCAAAGTCCATGTTGAATGTCGTGCTGTAATTGGTGAAGTTTCTAACCAAGAAAGCAACCTTCGTTCATTGGGTAAAGCTGGTGCTTCACGCTGGCGTGGTATTCGTCCTACCGTTCGTGGTATGGCGATGAACCCGGTTGACCATCCACACGGTGGTGGTGAAGGACGTAGTAAAGGTATTCAGCCTGTAAGTCCATGGGGTCAAAAAGCTAAAGGGTACAAGACACGTACCAATAAGCGTACGACTAAGATGATTATTCGCGACCGTCGCGTCAAGTAAGGAATCTGAATAATGCCTCGTTCATTAAAAAAAGGTCCATTCGTCGACGCACATTTGTTCGCTAAAGTTGAAGCTGCTATTGCTGCTAACAACCGTAAGCCGATCAAAACTTGGTCACGTCGTTCAATGATCCTACCAGACTTTGTTGGTTTAACAATTTCTGTTCACAATGGTCGTAACCATGTTCCAGTAATTATTTCTGAGCATATGGTTGGTCATAAACTCGGTGAATTCGCGCCAACTCGTACCTATCGTGGTCACGGTGTTGATAAGAAGTCTAAACGTTAATAGGTGCTATGATGGAAGTAACTGCAAAATTACGCGGTGCCGCTATCTCGGCACAGAAAGCACGTTTAGTTGCTGATTTGATCCGTGGTAAATCGATCGCGCGCGCGCTAGATATTCTAAATTTCAGCAACAAGAAAGCGGCTGTGCTTGTTAAAAAAGCACTTGAATCTGCGATCGCGAATGCTGAACACAATAACAGCTTAGATGTTGATGACCTTAAAGTAACTACGATTTACGTTGATGAAGGTGTAAGCCTTAAGCGTATCATGCCACGTGCTAAAGGCCGTGCAGATCGTATTACTAAGCGTACTTGTCACATCACCGTTAAGGTAGGGGTTTGATATGGGTCAGAAGGTTCATCCAATCGGTATCCGCCTGGGTGTTGTGAAACGCCATAACGCTAACTGGTATGCGAGTCCGAAACAATACGCTGAATATTTACTTAAAGATCTTCAAGTTCGTGAGTTTTTAAATAAAAAACTTAAGAATGCGATGATTAGTAATATTCTTATCGAACGTCCTACTGGCGCTGCTAAAGTAACTATTAGCACTGCTCGTCCAGGTATCGTAATCGGTAAAAAAGGCGAAGATATCGAGAAATTACAGCGCGAACTCACCACTATTATGGGTGTTCCAGCTCAAGTAAGCATCAATGAAATTGATCGCCCAGACTTGGACGCGCGTTTAGTTGCTGAAGCAATTGCTTCACAATTAGAAAAGCGTGTGATGTTCCGTCGTGCTATGAAGCGTGCGGTACAAAACACAATGCGTGCTGGCGCTAAAGGTATCAAAGTTGAAGTTTCTGGTCGTTTAGGTGGTGCAGAGATTGCTCGTACTGAATGGTATCGTGAAGGTCGTGTACCTTTGCATACACTTCGTGCAGACATCGACTACGCAACTGTACGTGCTGAAACAACTTACGGTACGATTGGTGTTAAAGTTTGGATTTTCCGTGGCGAGATCTTAGGTGGCATGAAACAAGTCATGAACCCTGCTCCTGCTGAAGATCGTCCAGCTAAACGTGGTCGTGGTCGTGGTGAAGGTCAAGAGCGTCGTGGTCGTCGCGGTGACCGTGCTGCTGACAAGG
>NZ_JAVDVH010000028.1:0-3068 GCF_031456775.1 Acinetobacter sp. 3657
GGGCAGTTGATTTCAAGTAAACAGTCTAAGCTAACTGTTGACGAAACGTTAGACTTATTAAGAACAAAAGATGCCAGTGGTAACTTCACCACACCACGTCCAGAGCTAAATACAGACAATCTGGAAAAAGCATTTAAACTGGTTGCTGTTGCGAATTATAGAGAGACCAACTCCTATTACGATAAGGATGGGCGTTTAAACTATACGATAGATGCATTGGGTTATGTGACACGTTATAGTTATGATACTTATGATAATGTTGTCAATACAGTACGATTCAATACAGCGACAACACTAAGTCGTGCAAGTACGCTGGCACAATTGGATACAGCATTTAGAACAGCCGCAACCCTTCCAGCACATACGATGACACAGTACATTTACGATGATTTGAATCGTAAAGTTAAAGAGATTGATGCTGCGGGCTATACAGTAGAGACAGGTTATGATGCTTTCGGTAATGTCGTTTGGGTAAAAGATAAAGTAGGGAATAAAGGTTACTTCTATTACGATGGGTTAAATCGAAATACAGTTAAAGTCGATCCAGAAGGTTATGTTACTTACTATTACTACGATGTATTTGGAAATCAAACAGGCGAACGGAAATACTTTGCCAAACTTCAAGGTGCGGATAAAATTGAGGGGGCAAATGGTCTTTTAAATGCTATTCGAGTTATAGCAACAAGTACCGAAGCAGCTCCAACGACACAGCCTTACATTAGTTATGGAGTTACATACAGTCATATTACCTATCAATACGATAAGTTAAACCGAAAAATAAGAATCACAGATGAGATTGGGCATTATGAGGCTTATACCTATAGCAATGGATTTACACAACCCGCTACCTATCGAAATAAACTAGGGGGGGTATATAGCTATACGTATGACGCTTTAGGGCGTTTGACTAAAGAAATATTACCAGAAAAGTCTGGGGATAAAGACGTCATTCATACTTATCAATATGATGCCTTTGGGAACAGGATTAAGCAAATCGAGGCTCTGGGTTTAACAGAACAAAGAGTTTCAGTCTTTGAGTATGACAAATTAAATCGTCTGACCGCAAAGATCGGTGAAGCTGTTAGTGTTACACAGCTGAAAGTGACAGATGCCAGTAAACCTACCCTAAAAAATAAAGTCGTTAGCACAGGAAACATACCGAGAGAGACTTATCAGTACGATGCCTATGGAAATCAGATTTTAAAAACAGATGCCAATGGTGCGAAAACATATAGCTATTATGATAAAAATGCCAGAAAAATTGCTGAAATCAATGCGGTAGGTCAATATACCCGTTGGGACTATACGGCTACAGGTCAGGTCAGCAAACAACTATCTTATGAAAAAGCTTTAGCCCTGCCGAGTCTAGCTGGCGGAAACCTTCCAGCAGCGCCAACTGGAAATGTACGTGTCATTCAATATGGCTATGACAAACTCGATAGACGTATAACCGTCATTACCCCAGATATATATAGTTACGAATATAATGCAGAGGCTAAAGGCGAGCTTGTTAAGCAAAGCGCTACAGAGACGACTGTTTACGATGCCAATGGTAATATCACACGAATCGTGGATGCAAAAGGTAATAGTCGTTATTTTTACTATGACAAAATTGGACGCCAAACTCTCAGTGTAGATAACGAGGGCTACGCTACCCAAACAATTTATGAATACAATGAGACATCGAAGCTCAATACCCAGACAGACATCAAATATGCTAAACGTTTAGCAAGACACCCTGAGACCACGGATAGTGAGAGTGTGATTAGAGCGCTATTGGTTGCAGATGTGACCAATGATCGCAAGACGGTGACGACATTTGATAAGAAGGGACGAGTCAGCAAAACAGAAATACTCAATGTAAAATATACGGATGGTGCAACCACGAAACTGGGAACGAGTACAAGCAGTTTTACTTACAATGGTCTTGATAAAATACTGACCAAAACGGATAGCACAGGAACGATTCGAACCGCTTATGATACCTTGGGGCGTGAAACCCTAAGAACATTTGGGGAATATAAAGACAGTAACAATGTGACTGTGAAGCAGCGTATATCGAGTATATATAACGGACTGGGATTGCTCTCAAGTAGTTCAGTACTCGGCAATAACGACACGATCACAACAGATGATCGCGTGACACAATACGCTTATGACAAGCTAGGACGCCTAGTTAAAGAAACCGATGTCAACTTAAATCATAGTGTGAATTATGCCTATGATCTTGAGGGCAATCAAACTTGGGTGAGTACCGAGCGTAAAACAAATACAGCTGTTTTAAAAACAGATGAAACACTGATTGAATACAATCTTCAAGGAAAAGAGATTACGCGTCGAGTCAATGAGGGTAGTCGAGCGTCACAGACAAGTACAACCATTACCTGGAAAACTTTAGAAGAAAGAGAGACGCGTTACAACGTATTTGGAGAAGTAACAGGGAAACGTTTAGTCAAGTTTGACAGTACGACGAAAGCGACAGATCCTTGGCAAGAAGTGACGGAATATAATAACCAAGGGCAGGTATGGAAGAGCAATGCCAATAATGGTGTCACCCGCTATTACTTGTATGATCGAAATGGAAATGCAACGTTACAGTTAGATACGACGGGTACAACAAGCATTACCGCGAATACTCCAGATCAGATCAAAGATTTGACTGGAATGACCTATACCGAAACTGTTTATGATAAACGTAATCAGGTTGTAGAAGTTAGACAACCAAAATTTACTCAGGACAGTTTAGATACGACCTTAAATTTATTTGGTCAGACGATTTCACGGACGACAGAGAAGTCTACGGTTACATTAACTGATTCGAGCAATAAGCTTAAATTTGATGCAAATACTCAGAAGCTGAATATTCAAGCGAATACGCAAGCGACACGAGTGATCATCAAGTACTGGCCAAAGGGAAGTGCTGCGACATCTGAAAATACTCTGACCATTGATATGCAGGCAGGTGCAGTTGCTGGTGCCTTTGTACTGGATATTTCAGCGATCAAGGCCAATGCTGATTTCAGTTTTAGTTATAGCAGTACGGATGCGACAGGAAAGGTATTAGACAG
>NZ_JAVDVH010000029.1:0-2998 GCF_031456775.1 Acinetobacter sp. 3657
CCACGGTAGCAGCCTAAATCCATTAAACGTTTAATGTTCATGGAAATTTCGCGACGTAAATCACCTTCGGTTGGAACCTTAGCAACTTCTGCACGAATCGCATCAAGCTGTGCATCGTCCAACTCACGGATTTTTGTAGTTCCAGCAATACCAACAGCAGCTAAGATATTCTTAGCTGTATGGCGGCCGACACCAAAAATATACGTGAGGGAGATAACAGCATGCTTGTTATCCGGAATGTTTACACCGGCAATACGAGCCATTCACTTTTCTCCAAAAAGGCAGCAGAGATAATCAACCGCCCCACAAAAATCTTGAGGGGCGGATAATAACCTAATTAGCCTACTGAAATCAACAGGTCTTAATTAAATTAACCTTGACGCTGCTTATGACGAGGTTCTGCGCTACAAATTACGCGAATAACCCCATTACGACGGATAACTTTACAGCTACCACAAATTTTCTTTACAGAAGCTTGTACTTTCATGATGAAACCTCTAAGTGCGCTTATCCCTTCGGATGAGCAGTCGTTTTTCTCATTAACGTTTGATTGTCATATTGATGCGAAGTAAGGTGTGCTTGAAGTTGTGCCATGAAATCCATGACTACGACAACAACAATCAACAATGATGTCCCACCCAAATGGAATGGAATACCAAACGAACTTTGCAGAACCATTGGCATTAAACACACCACGGTAATGTAAATTGCACCAATAAACGTCAAACGGTTAAGAATATGATCTAAATAACGAGCCGTTTGCTCACCTGGACGGATACCAGGCACATATGCTCCGCTACGTTTTAGATTCTCTGAAACTTCTTTCGGACTAAAAACGAGTGCCGTATAGAAATAACAGAAGAAAATAATTAACCCGCCAAAGAGCATCAAATACAACGGCTGTCCAGGCGATAACACCAATGCCAAGTCTTGCAGACTACGTTTTACAATCCCTGCATTTGGATCAGCACTCCCTAACCATTGCCCCAAACTCGCTGGAAATAATAACAGTGAGCTTGCGAAAATCGCTGGAATAACACCCGCCATATTAATTTTTAATGGCAAATGCGTTTGCTGTGCAGTAAATACCCGACGACCTTGTTGTTTTTGAGCATAGTTCACTGGAATACGACGTTGTGCTTTTTCAATAAACACAATCGCTGCGAGAACTGCTAACGATAATAAACCGAAGACAGCTAATCCGATTAAACTACCTTGACCATTCTGAACAGACGAGAACGACTGAATTACAAGATTTGGCAAACCAGCCACAATACCTGCAAAAATGATCATTGAGATACCATTACCAACACCACGTTCGGTAATCTGTTCTCCCAACCACATCAAAAACATTGTTCCTGCAACAAGCGAAGTCACTGCTGGAACATAGAATGCCAAGCCTGATGTCAAAGTAATACCCTGACTAATCAAACCAGCACACATCCCTATACCCTGCACGAGTGCAAGAAATAAGGTGCCGTAACGCGTGTATTGATTGATTTTACGTTTGCCTTGCTCGCCTTCTTTTTTCAAAGCTTCTAACGAAGGAACCACCGTAGACATCAACTGCACAATAATCGATGCAGAAATGTACGGCATAATCCCTAACGCTAAAATTGACATGCGCTCCAATGCGCCACCAGAGAACATATTAAATAAGCCTAAGAAGGTACCTTCATTAGCCTTAAAAAAGCTCGCTAGTGCCACACTGTCAATGCCTGGCAACGGAATATGCGCTCCTAGTCGAAAGACCAACAACGCGCCAATCAAGAACATTAATCGACGAATAATTTCACGGTATTTCACATGAAATGGTTGGCCTTTCATCATGTTAACATGACCTGAAGAACTAGGAGTCATAGACACTCGAGATTACTCCTCGACCTTACCGCCAGCTGCTTCAACAGCAGCTTTAGCGCCTTTAGTCAACGTAACACCTTGTACAGTGAACGCGCGAGTGATTTCACCTGAAAGCACGATGCGAGCACGAATTTGGTCACGACGAACTACATTCGCAGCTTTTAAAGTTTCAAGGCTAACTACATCACCTTCCACTTTATTCAACTCAGACAAACGTACTTCAGCAGTTTTCAAAGCAATTTGGCTAGTGAAGCCGAATTTTGGCAAACGACGATAAAGTGCTGTTTGACCACCTTCAAAGCCTGGACGAGTACCACCGCTTTTACGTGATTTTTGACCTTTGACACCACGGCCACCAGTCTTACCAACGCCTGAACCAATACCACGGCCTAAACGACGGTTGTCACGCTTAGCACCTTCTGCTGGTGCAAGTTCATTTAAACGCAGAGTCATGGCTTATTCCTCTACACTAACCATATAGTAAACTTTGTTGACCATACCACGGTTAGAAGGCGTATCTTGCACTTCTACAGTATGACCAATACGACGCAGACCTAAACCCTGTAGGCAAAGTTTATGATTTTTTAAACGATGCGAAGAAGATTTAGTCTGGGTAACTTTAATCGTTTTCATGATTGATTACCCTTGAATTTCTTCTACTGATTTACCACGTTTCGCAGCGACTTTCTCAGGAGAAGTCATATCACGCAAACCTTTGAAAGTCGCGTTTACTACGTTAGCAGCATTAGTAGAACCGTAACATTTAGCAAGTACGTTATGTACACCAGCAGCTTCAAGAACAGCACGCATCGCGCCACCAGCAATTACGCCAGTACCTTCAGAAGCAGGCTGCATGTATACACGGCTTGCACCATGACGAGCATTCACAGGGTGCTGTAAAGTAGTCCCCGCAAGGTCTACAGTAATCATGTTGCGACGAGCAGCTTCAAGTGCCTTAGAGATAGCAGCTGGAACTTCACGTGCTTTACCACGACCAAAACCTACGCGCCCATTACCATCACCCACAACAGTTAATGCTGTGAAAGAGAAGATACGACCACCCTTAACACCTATGGCTACACGATCAACGGCAACCAGCTTTTCAACGAGACCTACGTTTTGTTCAACTTTCGCCATG
>NZ_JAVDVH010000030.1:0-2759 GCF_031456775.1 Acinetobacter sp. 3657
GGTGCCTTTGTACTGGATATTTCAGCGATCAAGGCCAATGCTGATTTCAGTTTTAGTTATAGCAGTACGGATGCGACAGGAAAGGTATTAGACAGCAGTACGGGGACGATTAAGCGCTCTGTGAATATCGTTGATGTGTTCTCGGGCGGCAGTGTGACTGCCAATCCGAATAATACGACGAATTCAGTTGCCAATACCATGAGCAAGGTGGCGGTTGATATCTTCAATGATTATAAGTTGCCGATTACTTTAGTCGGACAGAAGACTAAGACTGTTAACTGGAAAGAAATCAAGCATTCTTTCTTCTCTAGTTCGACATTATTCATAAAATATGAAGAAGGCATAGAATTACAAAAAGTTCAGTTTGCTTTACCATCGCAACTAAAGAGTTATGGAGATGGAGACTTTGAAGTTGAATTAAAAATTTATGGTACTGTTGAGCAGACTTATAAGAGGAGTGTAAGTGCAAACAGTAATCAAGTTGAAATTGAGCTAGATCCCAATGCAGAAAAACTATTAGGGGGGAAGAGCTATAATATTAAAGTTTATAAAAGAATATCACCAACTATTACAGAATTGGTGATGAATTCAACAAATAGTATCCCTGATAAAACATACCAAGAAACTAAAGAGGCATTTGGAAGTAAAAAACCAGCAGCATATTATTATAATATCGGAGATGTATTAAGGATTGGTGAACAGGTTGTCGATCATCAAGGAGTATTAAAACCTTATAATAACCTTAAGATCAGCAATGTACCTGTAGGAACGAGTCGTGTTGAGGTGAAATATAAACCTCAAGGTTCGAGTCAATGGAGTACATTAACGACTAGTGCGACTTTATATAATAATATTCCTGGCTGGTATCAAGTGAATTTAAGCGCACTGGCTAAGAATCGGAATTATGATTATCAATACATTACCTATAATGCTAAAGGAGATATATTGGGTGGTGGTCAAGGTGTAATTAATACAGCTAATAATCAAGCGAGTGCTATTCAGAAGGCATTATCTATAGGGGATATGCCAAGTGTTTATAATGATAAGAAAGAGGTGGTAAATAATAAGCAAGATGTAGTAAAAGGTTTTTTTGTAGAGTCAAGTACTAATGCCGTTTCTGTTTCTACAAATGGTGCTGAGTATTCTCCTGTGGTAGAAAACTACCCCATAAAGTTAAAGTATAATTTTAATAATGATATATTGAAAAAATATGGAAATAATTTTGTATTAATATTCGAAAACTATAAGGATGGTTATATTAAAACATCAGAACAGTTTTCTATAAATTCAGATGTTGGAACAACAAGTTTTGCTCTTGATCTTAGTGTTGATGAGTTACATAAACTTAAAAGTTATACAGAGCCTTTTAATGGAGGTAATTTATATTATTTTGATGTTAAATTAGTGCTAGTAGAAGATAATAAATTTATTAATATAGGAGAAATGCGTCAGAGTATAGGTGTTACTATTGTTAATAACCCTCAGACTCCATGGGGGCAGTGGGGAATACCAACACGTATAGTAGGGGTTCCTCCTAATAATTATATGTTTTTAGAAAAAAAATCTCTTATAAGATTAACTAATCAAACTGCGGATACGCATATGGTTATGTTCTATTATCGAGAACTTGGAAGTAATGGGGCTTATAAAACAACTTCAAGCATGTCTTTTCTGAAAGACATATATGGTCAAGAAATAAGTGGGAACTTTGAGTTAGAATTATCAAATATTGATCCAGCTAAGAAATATGAATTTCAATATATTTCTTTTAATAAGGACTATATTGTAATTAATAGGCAACAAGGTGTTTTGGAACAAAATTTTCAGGGTGTAAATGTTAGTGTGACTCCCTTAAATTATGGAGGGAATGGATTTATTATTTATAGACCGGAGACAGTTGAGTTTGTAGATCAATTTGGTCTGAAAGTTGGGGATACATCTAATGTTGTTCTTAAAGTTCGAAAGGTGGGAGCGACTTCTTGGGACACAGCAAATGCTTACTATGGAATGGCCGATGATGGTAGAGGTGGGACTACCTTTGTTAAAAACTACCTTATTTGGGATTATCGTTCATTCAATAGTAATTATGATCTTGAATTATTAAAGGGTGATTATGAGTTTAAATTAGAGGTTTTTGATCAATCTAATAATATTGTACCTAAACAAGGTATCATTGGTAAAATTCTTTTAAGTGATACTATAGAGCCTAAAGTTCTAAGCTACATTCCTACATCGTTTGTTCAAAACCACATTACCTTCTCAGGACAGCCAACTGGCAGTAAAACACTTACTGTCAAATATGGCACAGTTGCGGGTCAGCTTAACCAAACTGCAGTATTAAATGTCGGTGCAGATGGGAAAGCCATCCTCGATGCGACTGCGATTGCAGAGTTGAACTTGTTTGGCAGCACCACGGTCTACTATAGCTACGAAACAATTGATGCAAACAATAAACTTGTCAACAGAGCAACAGGTTATATCAATGTTGGTTTAGGTGCGGGTTCAGGCGAACATAAGAATGAATTAAATGATAGTTGGATTGATCTACAACCTGCTCAGAACAATGGCATCAGAATGGAAGTTTCTTACCGTAAGCGTCAAGTCGATGCCAATGGTAACTTTGTTTCCGATTTAATTAATGCAGATATAAATAGCGATGCGTACTGGGGAGATAAAGCCCAATTTGAAACGGTGACACTGACACCACAAAACGGAGTTTACCGCTGGAATATTAATAACCTCGTACCAAACGATGGCTA
>NZ_JAVDVH010000031.1:0-2258 GCF_031456775.1 Acinetobacter sp. 3657
GGTGCCTTTGTACTGGATATTTCAGCGATCAAGGCCAATGCTGATTTCAGTTTTAGTTATAGCAGTACGGATGCGACAGGAAAGGTATTAGACAGTAGCACGGGAACGATCAAACGTTCTGTGAATATCGTTGATGTGTTCTCGGGTGGCAGTGTGACTGCCAATCCGAATAATACGACGAATTCAGTTGCCAATACCATGAGTAAGGTGGCGGTTGATATCTTCAATGATTATAAGTTGCCCATTACTTTAGTCGGACAGAAAGTTCAGAAAATTATAAGCCGTACTCAACAGGTGATTAAAGGGGCTGGTGATAAGCTTACCTTTCAATATGAAGAAGGAATGCTAGTCGACAGAATTCAGTTTGCGCTTCCATCTCAGTTGAGGAGTTTTGGTGAGGGAAACTTTGAAGTTGAATTAAGTATTGATGGTCAAGTTTATAAGAGTACTGTGAACCCAAGTACCAACTCTGTTACGTTCGCATTGGATAAGAATATAGATAAATTCTTAGGTGGTAAAAATTATAATATAAAAATTTATAAGAGAGTTTCGCCTACTGTAACAGAATTGGTGATGAACTCTATTAATAAGATTCCAGATAAACAGGCTCTTACGTATGTTACATATACGGATAGCCGTAATCGACCACCAATATTTTACTCTAATGCAGGGGATATTCTTGATTTTGGCATGCAAGTGGTTGAACATCAGGGGAGTCTAGTTTCATATAATCATTTAATGATAAATAGTGTTCCGAGTGGAACAAGTCGTGTTGAGGTGAAATATAAGCTTCAAGGTGCAAGTCAATGGAGTACATTAACCAGTAGTGCAGCTTTATATAAAAACTCATCAGGTTGGTATCAAGCTAATTTAAGTGCATTAAATACAAATACAATATATGATTATCAATATATAACCTATAATGCTAAGGGTGATGTGTTAGGTGGTGGGCAAGGTGTAATTAATACAGCTAACAATCAAGCAAGTGTTACTCAAAAAGTATTATCTGCGAATGATATGCCTAATATTTATAAAGACAAGAAGGAGATTGTTAATAGTAAGCAGGATTTGAATAATGTTATTTATAAGGATATTGGTGTTTTTAATGCTACATTCCTTAAAACAAAAGGTTATTTGAAAGATGATGATACTGCATATTTTGGTATAGAGTATACTTTTAATAATAGTATTTTACGAGAATATGGAAAAGATGAATTTGCAATTGTTGTTAAAAATAGAAATACTGGTGAGTTAATAAAGACAACTAATATGTTTTATTTGTCTGCAGGTGATATTACTAAAATAAATGTAGATATATACGCTGCAGAGTTTAAAAAGACAGTCTTTATAAATAATACTGCCAATTATCAAGTAACTTTGGTGTATAAGGATGGACAAAGTTTTATTCCAATTGCTAGTTGTGATAATGATGTAAGAAGAGAGAAGAATGGATCATATTATGATTATGATCTTATGTATAATTATTCTCATAATCAAGGAAGTGGAAGTCTCACCAAAGACTTGTTGTTTAGATTAACTAACCAACCTGTTAACACTACCCATATGTTTATATATTATAGAGAATTAGGTAGTAAGGCACCATATATATGTTTTCCCGCAACTCCTCTAAAAGATATCTATGGTAATCCAGTAGCAGGTTCATTTGATTTCAATTTTCAAGCGCCATTAGATATCACAAAGAAATATGAGATCCAGTATGTGACTTTGTCTGGGGAAACGATCGTCAATCGCCAACAAGGTATAATGGAGTTTAACGCTGCTGGTATGCAAGTAAGTGTTTCTCCGATGAATTATGGAGGAGATGGTTTTGTCTTATTCCATGGAGGAGATGGTTTTAGCTTATTCCATGGAATGACTGTTCTATCTTTTGTAGACCAATTTAAACCAATTGCAAGTAACTCGACTGTGGCACAGTTAAAACTCCGTAAGGTCGGAAGCGGTGTATGGGAAAATATCACCTTAACAGGGATTTCAGGCTGGTTTAACTGGGATTTCGGCAGTAGAAATGGTGAATATGAATTTAAACTGGATTCATATAATAAATCAGGTGATACCAGTCCAGCAGGGAGTATCATCGGCAAGTTACGTCTGGGAGCTGAACCTCAGGTATTAAGCTACATTCCTACATCGTTTGTTCAAAATCACATTACCTTCTCAGGACAGCCAACTGGCAGTAAAACACTTACTGTCAAATATGGCACAGTTGCGGGTCAGCTTAACCAAACTGCAGTATTAAA
>NZ_JAVDVH010000032.1:0-2171 GCF_031456775.1 Acinetobacter sp. 3657
GATGCCTTGGGATTACTTACGATTGGGGATAATGATCTCGTTGATGGTGGAGGCAATAAAATCCCAAATGGTATTAACTCATTAAGTGGATATATCAAAACAGCAGCAACGACTGGACATGTGATGACGACACCAAGCACATTTGGTAAAGCCAGTGATCAAATTCTAAAAGGGATGGTGGAAGCGGATATCTTATTCTGTACTAGTGGTTGTGGTCGAGAACCATACAATGGTTTTGTGAGTTTACCCAATCATTCCAATACCACAGGTTTAAGTATTCCATCTTTAAGAGCAGACTTTGCAGTGCCAGCAGCAGTGATTACAGGTCAGCGTATGAAATCTGCAACGATTCGCAATGTAAATACCACAAGAATTGATGATATTGTCGTTACACCAAACTCAGGGCGTATTCAGTTGGCATTGAATGAAACTGTTTCTGTATTAGGTTTTATTAACGTTTCTGAGCTATTTATTCAAATGGATACAAGAATTAAAAATTTAAGTGCCAATATTACATTTGAGGAAAACTTAGGATATCTACATAATCTACCGATTAGTGGAGGTGGTTTCTATTTAGGCCTACAAAGACAAGCACTAAAATGGCCTGGAGCAGAGGATTTAGATATCGCTCAGCCTGGATGGTGGATGTCGTTTCAAAATCCAGTTGAATTGGGTTACTTAGAAGCACCAGCAGGAAAGACCGTAGACATTAGTTCAGTCTACCCACAGGTTGCGAATTCAATCGCTGCATTTTTGAGTCGTGCTGAGAATCGTACATTTGTTGATAGTGGTGAAGGTATTACAGCATTATTTTCCGGTGGATTACAAAAGACGATACCTGATATTGACCTTGCAGGACGAACAGCATTTGTTAATTTGCAAAATGTGCCTTTAGGTAATGTGCAAAACGTAACATCGAACTGTTATGGGACATTGAAGTTTTGCTAAATTAAAAACTTGAAAAAAGCGCATTATTGTCTATATGACTTTAATGCGTCTTTATATTGTTTATATATTATTGAATTACAATATAGTTTATGTGAATTATTGATTTTATCCTTAGTTTAAAGATTTAGTTTTGATTATTTTTAGTTGAGATATATAGGGTCTTTTTTATGAATTAGGGAGAGTTATATTCTTGTTTGAAATAATTGAAAATTGGATACACCCCTTATTTTTAATAATATAAATTCAAGGTATTTGAATTAATTTTTTAAGAGCATAATAAGTTAGCATTATAATAACTATACTTTTGTGAGCTTAGCTAGAAAATTAAAGGATTTTTTCATTTTTGAAAGGGTTTTTTTACATAAAAAATAAAGAGAAAAATCATCGTTAATTTACTTAAATATTAGTTAAAATATGAAGGATTTTATATTTAATTCAGTGGTTTAGTAAGCTGTTTTAGGCAGATGCATCTCATTGACTTGACTTGGAGTAAAACTCAACTAGCCCTAGAGTTAAAATAAGACTTCCATTGCTTAACAAGCACTGGATTGCTATATCAGAATAGATTTTATTTTGTCCTTGTTTTTCTTAAGGTTGTTTGTGCTACTTTTTTTTGAATCAAACTAAATCGAAAATTTCCTCTAATCATCAAAACATGTTTATACGCACATTACTTGGAGGTAAGATGGATTTTAAGAATAAGCTTGTTTATCTGAGGATTTTCTTGCGTAATAAGAGCCTAAGGCATATTTTATGTAACATAAATATTTTATATTAATAAATTCTTTTTATTGTATCTGGAAGAGTTTTATTGGACTTTAATGGAAGCATCAAAAAATAGAAAAAGACGTGATTAATATTATTTAAAATTCACTTTTATCGTTTATGGCTGTTTTTAAATAATACAAGCTTTTTTATCATTGAATTTATTAGATGGTTTTATATCAAAATGTTGATTTGGTTTATTTATGTATGTTATTTTATACTATACAGTAAAATTTATTAATTTTAAATATACTTTGAAGAGGGAGTTCTTAGTGGTTAATTTTTTAATAATAATCATATACTAAGGTTTGATAAATACTATGGAATTATTTTTTAAAAAAAGTCTAATAATAAGCATTTTCTGTTTTAGTATGCACGGTTATGCATCTACACCAACAACTATGCAGAAAATGACAGACGATGAGCTTGCTGCAACTGAGGCGCAAGCCTTAATGAGT
>NZ_JAVDVH010000033.1:0-1973 GCF_031456775.1 Acinetobacter sp. 3657
TGGTGGAGACTAGGAGAGTCGAACTCCTGACCTCCTGCGTGCAAAGCAGGCGCTCTACCAACTAAGCTAAGTCCCCAGCTTATCATTGTGAATTCTATATCCTTAAATCTTTCAGCTTTAGCGATCAGATTTGGTGGGTCTGACAAGACTTGAACTTGTGACCCCACGCTTATCAAGCGTGTGCTCTAACCAACTGAGCTACAGACCCTCAGATATATCTTCAAGAAGAACAACTTGTTGTGGATTCTTACCGGCCATCAATCTTTCGTTAAGGAGGTGATCCAGCCGCAGGTTCCCCTACGGCTACCTTGTTACGACTTCACCCCAGTCATCGGCCACACCGTGGTAACCGCCCTCTTTGCAGTTAGGCTAGCTACTTCTGGTGCAACAAACTCCCATGGTGTGACGGGCGGTGTGTACAAGGCCCGGGAACGTATTCACCGCGGCATTCTGATCCGCGATTACTAGCGATTCCGACTTCATGGAGTCGAGTTGCAGACTCCAATCCGGACTACGATCGGCTTTTTGAGATTAGCATCCTATCGCTAGGTAGCAACCCTTTGTACCGACCATTGTAGCACGTGTGTAGCCCTGGCCGTAAGGGCCATGATGACTTGACGTCGTCCCCGCCTTCCTCCAGTTTGTCACTGGCAGTATCCTTAAAGTTCCCGACATTACTCGCTGGCAAATAAGGAAAAGGGTTGCGCTCGTTGCGGGACTTAACCCAACATCTCACGACACGAGCTGACGACAGCCATGCAGCACCTGTATGTAGATTCCCGAAGGCACCAATCCATCTCTGGAAAGTTTCTACTATGTCAAGGCCAGGTAAGGTTCTTCGCGTTGCATCGAATTAAACCACATGCTCCACCGCTTGTGCGGGCCCCCGTCAATTCATTTGAGTTTTAGTCTTGCGACCGTACTCCCCAGGCGGTCTACTTATCGCGTTAGCTGCGCCACTAAAGTCTCAAAGACCCCAACGGCTAGTAGACATCGTTTACGGCATGGACTACCAGGGTATCTAATCCTGTTTGCTCCCCATGCTTTCGTACCTCAGTGTCAGTATTAGGCCAGATGGCTGCCTTCGCCATCGGTATTCCTCCAGATCTCTACGCATTTCACCGCTACACCTGGAATTCTACCATCCTCTCCCATACTCTAGCTAACCAGTATCGAATGCAATTCCCAAGTTAAGCTCGGGGATTTCACATTTGACTTAATTAGCCACCTACGCACGCTTTACGCCCAGTAAATCCGATTAACGCTCGCACCCTCTGTATTACCGCGGCTGCTGGCACAGAGTTAGCCGGTGCTTATTCTGCGAGTAACGTCCACTATCCTAGAGTATTAGTCTAGGTAGCCTCCTCCTCGCTTAAAGTGCTTTACAACCATAAGGCCTTCTTCACACACGCGGCATGGCTGGATCAGGGTTCCCCCCATTGTCCAATATTCCCCACTGCTGCCTCCCGTAGGAGTCTGGGCCGTGTCTCAGTCCCAGTGTGGCGGATCATCCTCTCAGACCCGCTACAGATCGTCGCCTTGGTAGGCCTTTACCCCACCAACTAGCTAATCCGACTTAGGCTCATCTATTAGCGCAAGGCCCGAAGGTCCCCTGCTTTCTCCCGTAGGACGTATGCGGTATTAGCATCCCTTTCGGAATGTTGTCCCCCACTAATAGGCAGATTCCTAAGCATTACTCACCCGTCCGCCGCTAGGTAATGTAGCAAGCTACATCACCCCGCTCGACTTGCATGTGTTAAGCCTGCCGCCAGCGTTCAATCTGAGCCATGATCAAACTCTTCAGTTTAAAATCAGTAGTACCTTTAAAGGGTACCAATCTTGGCTCATCAATTTTCTGACAAATATTTCTCAAATAAACTTCGAGTAATTTCTACCATCTAATCAATGAAAATAATTTCGATCGATTAACCAGTAAAAATCCACACAAGTTGTTCTTCTTCAATTCTTAATGA
>NZ_JAVDVH010000034.1:0-1513 GCF_031456775.1 Acinetobacter sp. 3657
TGCTGCAGCTAAGCGTTCAGAAAAAACCATGGCTTTACGTCTTCCAGGAGACTAGCTTGATGCAGCTGAAGGTAAAGGTGCTGCGATCAAAAAACGTGAAGATGTGCATCGTATGGCTGAAGCCAACAAAGCCTTCTCTCACTACCGTTTCTAAACGGATAAAACAGTCCCTAATCAGGAGAATATTCATGCATACCGTAGCTCGATTCAACATCGCTCTCTATCAAAGTGGAGGCTTTGCGGGTATTTAAGTTGCCTGCTTGAATATTCGTGCGCATCAATTTCATTGATGCGCCCTGTTTTAAATATAACATTTAGGAATGTAAGACATCATGGCTCGCCAAACCCCTATTAATCGTTACCGTAACATCGGTATTTCTGCGCACATTGACGCAGGTAAAACAACTACAACTGAACGTATTTTGTTCTACACAGGTGTATCTCACAAAATTGGTGAAGTACACGACGGTGCAGCAACAATGGACTGGATGGAACAAGAGCAAGAGCGTGGTATTACCATTACTTCTGCTGCAACGACTTGTTTCTGGTCTGGCATGAGTAAACAATTCCCACAACACCGTATTAATGTAATTGACACCCCGGGACACGTAGACTTCACGATTGAAGTTGAACGTTCTATGCGTGTTCTTGACGGTGCGTGCATGGTTTACTGTGCAGTTGGTGGTGTACAGCCTCAGTCTGAAACTGTATGGCGTCAAGCGAACAAATATAAAGTGCCTCGTTTAGCATTCGTGAACAAGATGGACCGTACTGGTGCAAACTTCTTCCGTGCGGTAGAACAAGTTAAAACACGTTTGGGCGGAAATCCTGTACCAATCGTTATACCAATTGGTGCTGAAGATACATTCACAGGTGTTGTTGACCTGATCGAAATGAAATCAATCATTTGGGATGAAGCGTCTCAAGGTATGCAGTTTGAATACGGTGAGATCCCAGCTGACTTGGTTGATACTGCTAATGAATGGCGTACTAACATGGTCGAAGCTGCTGCTGAAGCTTCAGAAGAGTTAATGGACAAGTACCTCGAAGAGGGTGAGCTTTCTAGAGAAGACGTCATCGCAGGTTTACGTGCTCGTACATTAGCTTGTGAAATCCAAGTTATGCTTTGTGGTACTGCATTCAAAAACAAAGGTGTTCAACGTATGTTGGATGCTGTTATTGAATTCTTACCATCACCGACTGAAGTTAAGCCAATCGAAGGTATCCTTGACGATAAAGCTGAAACTAAAGCGATTCGTGAAGCATCTGACGAAGCACCGTTCTCTGCACTTGCGTTCAAAATCATGAACGACAAATTCGTAGGTAACTTAACATTCGTACGTGTTTATTCTGGTGTGCTTAAACAAGGTGATCCAGTTTATAACCCAGTTAAATCTAAGCGTGAACGTATCGGTCGAATCGTGCAAATGCATGCGAACGAACGACAAGATCTTGATGAAATCCGTGCAGGTGATATCGCAGCGTGTGTAGGTCATAAAGACGTGACCACCGG
>NZ_JAVDVH010000035.1:0-1466 GCF_031456775.1 Acinetobacter sp. 3657
CGCGTACAATGTATCAAAGTACTAGGTGGTTCACATCGTCGTTATGCTTCTGTTGGCGACATTATTAAAGTTACTGTAAAAGAAGCAATTCCACGCGCACGTGTTAAAAAAGGTGACGTAATGAATGCTGTAGTTGTTCGTACAAAGTTCGGCATTCGTCGTCCAGATGGATCTGTGATCCGTTTTGATGATAACGCTGCTGTTATTTTGAACAACAATAAAGCTCCGATTGCTACTCGTATCTTCGGACCGGTGACTCGTGAACTTCGTACTGAACAGTTCATGAAAATCATTTCATTGGCTCCTGAAGTTCTATAAGAGGCAATCATGGCTAAGATTAAAAAAGGCGATCAAGTAATTGTGATCGCAGGTAAAGAGAAAGGCAAACAAGGTATCGTTTTGTCTGTTTCTGAAGATCGAGTTAAGGTTGAAGGCCTTAACTTAGTGAAGAAGCATCAGAAGCCAAACCGTGTAACTGGCGCCGAAGGCGGTATTGTTACTCAGGAAGCTTCGCTTCATATTTCAAACGTGGCAGTTTTTAATGCTACAACCCAAAAGGCTGACCGTGTTGGTTACCAAGTGATTGATGGCGCAAAAACGCGTGTATTCAAATCAAATGGTGAATCAGTGGCGACAGCGAAGTAATAGGTTGAAAAGGCAATGGCCAGACTTAAAGCACGTTACAATGACGAACTTAAAGCAAAGTTACTAGAAGAACTTGGCATTAAGAATGTGATGGAAATTCCTCGCATCACAAAAATCACCCTTAACATGGGTGTAGGCGCAGCTGCAACTGATAAGAAATTATTAGATGGTGCTGTTGCTGATATGCAACTCATTGCTGGTCAAAAACCAGTTGTGACGCTTGCTCGTAAATCGATTGCTGGTTTCAAAATCCGTGATGGTTGGCCAATTGGTTGTAAAGTTACTTTACGTGGCGACCAAATGTACGAATTCTTGGATCGTTTGATCTCTATCGCAATCCCTCGTATCCGTGACTTCCGTGGTTTCTCAGCGAAATCATTTGATGGTCGTGGTAACTACTCTATGGGTTTAAAAGAGCAAATCGTTTTCCCTGAAATCGATTTTGACAAAATTGATCGTATCCGTGGTTTAGACATCACGATTACGACCACTGCTCGTAGCGATGACGAAGGCCGTGCGCTTATGCGTGCATTCGGCTTCCCGTTCAAATAAGAGGTCGATATGGCTAAGAAAGGTATGATTAATCGCGAATTGAAACGCGAACAGACAGTTGCTAAATACGCTGCAAAACGTGCTGAATTAAAAGCAACGATTGCAAATGTAAATGCAAGTGAGGAAGAACGTTTCAATGCGATGTTAAAGTTACAGGCATTGCCACGTAATGCATCTCCAGTGCGTCTTCGTAACCGCTGTGGTTTAACTGGTCGTCCTCATGGTTACTTCCGTAAGTTCGGTTTAGGCCGTAACAAATTACGTGAAAC
>NZ_JAVDVH010000036.1:0-1343 GCF_031456775.1 Acinetobacter sp. 3657
TGGGGAGATAAAGCCCAATTTGAAACGGTGACACTGACACCACAAAACGGAGTTTACCGCTGGAATATTAATAACCTCGTACCAAACGATGGCTATGAGAACTATGAATACTTCTATCAACTGTATGATGCAAGTGGCAAGGTCATCGCCTTTGTTCCAGGTAAAGTCACCGTTGATAATAAAGGAAATGGTACAACTCAACAAACCAAATGGACGATTGCTGGCTCAGGCAGTGAACAAAATCAAATCGTACGTAAACAAGAACAAAATGCCTTTGGCGAGGTGATTAGCGAAACCGATGGTAAGGGATATACCACAACATTGGGCTATAACACGCTTGGTAAATTAATCGAGAAAAAGTTACCCACGGTTGATATCCGTCGAGCAGATGGAACCATGATTCAAGGCACTCCAACCATTGAATATGCCTATGATCTGTCAGGACGACTACTGAGCACCAAAGATGCCAATGGTAATATTAATAAACAAAGTTATTTAAATGGACGTAATCTTGAAAATGGTGATTGGTTAGTTGCCAATGAAACGCATGCTGATGCTGGACAAGTGTTAAATGGTTATGATGTTTTTGGTAATTTAACAACCAGAACCAATGAGCTTGGTATAAAGACTGGTTATGAATATGACATCAATGGCAATCTAGTCAAGATTAATCGAGCTGCACGTGCAACAGGAAGTGCAGGTGCTACCGCTATTAGTGATGCAGCAGGTAATCAAGCAGCATTGACCGATAGCTTTGCTTATGATGAATTAGGAAACCGAATCAGTGCGACCAATGCATTAGGCAATACCAATACCACTGAGTATGATGCATTAGGTCGAGTGGTACAAACAAAATCGGCTGAAGGCGCTATAACCAAAGTAGACTATGTCTATGACGCTGCTATTGTAAATATCAATGGCGCGAAAGGTGGTATTAAACGTACAGAAACAGATGCTCTTGGTAAAAAGATTATTGATGAACAAGATTATTACGGACGTAACGTTAAACATACCGATAAAGGCGGTCATGTCTTTAACTATACCTATAACGCAGGTGGATGGTTAACACGACAAACCAACTCCCAAGGCCAAAATATTGACTATAGTTATTATAGCAATGGTTCAATTAAAGAAATCCGTGATGTTGCTTTAAACTTATTGACTGCCTATCGCTATGACGAAAACGGTAATCGTATAGAAGAACGTTACCAAGAGTTAAATGCAAAAGCGGGTGAACCACGAGTTTTTCAAAATGCATTGATTAACTACGACTCATTGAATCGTAAGATGAGTGTGCAAGATCAATCCTTTAATATTCATTACGAATATGATGCCAATGGCAA
>NZ_JAVDVH010000037.1:0-1080 GCF_031456775.1 Acinetobacter sp. 3657
CGAAGGTTGATCCGTGAACCAAACTTAACTAAAGCTTAACTTAGTAAGTTTGAGTCGCTTTGAAGCTCTCAATACCTGCTTTGATTGCCGCTTCGATGTCTTTGTTATAATCACCAGTTTCATCGATCTGTTGCATTAACGCAGCTTTTTCAGAGCGGAAGTAAGAGATTAACGCAGCATCAAAGTCTACGATTTTCTTCACTTCAACGTCAGACATGTAGCCTTCGTTAGATGCATAAACAGAAACAGCTTGGTCAGCAATTGAGTAAGGCGCATATTGTTTCTGCTTCATTAACTCAGTTACACGTTGACCATGCTCAAGTTGTTTACGTGTTGCTTCATCAAGATCAGAAGCAAACTGAGCAAACGCAGCCAATTCACGGTATTGCGCTAAAGCAGTACGGATACCACCAGACAATTTTTTGATGATCTTCGTTTGAGCAGAACCACCAACACGCGATACCGAGATACCCGCGTTCACAGCAGGACGAATACCCGCGTTGAATAATGATGTTTCTAAGAAGATCTGACCGTCAGTAATCGAAATTACGTTGGTTGGTACGAATGCAGATACGTCACCGGCTTGAGTTTCAATGATCGGTAATGCAGTCAAAGAACCAGTTTTGCCTTTAACTTCACCGTTCGTGAATTTCTCAACATAGTCAGCAGAAACGCGCGAAGCACGTTCAAGAAGACGAGAGTGAAGATAGAATACGTCACCTGGATATGCTTCACGACCTGGTGGACGACGTAAAAGTAATGAGATTTGACGATAAGCAACAGCTTGCTTAGACAAATCATCATAAATAATTAACGCATCTTCACCGCGATCACGGAAGTATTCACCCATTGTACAACCAGAATACGGAGCCAAATACTGCATTGCTGCAGGATCAGCGGCCGCAGCTGCGACAACAGTTGTATACGCCATAGCGCCAGTTTCTTCTAGCTTACGTACTACGTTTGCAATTGTTGATTGTTTTTGACCAATCGCAACGTAAACACATTTAATGCCAGAGCTTTTCTGAGCGATGATCGCATCGATCGCCATTGCTGTTTTACCAGTCTGACGGTCACCAA
>NZ_JAVDVH010000038.1:0-1051 GCF_031456775.1 Acinetobacter sp. 3657
TGATTACTCACAATTCGAATCAGCTGCTGAAGAAAAAGAAAGTGGTATTACCATTTATACATCACACGTAGATTACGATTCTCCAATCCGTCACTATGCTCACGTAGACTGCCCGGGCCACGCCGATTATGTTAAAAACATGATTACTGGTGCTGCTCAGATGGACGGCGCGATCCTTGTATGTGCTGCGACTGATGGTCCTATGCCACAAACTCGTGAACACATCCTACTTTCACGTCAGGTTGGTGTACCGTACATCATCGTATTCTTAAACAAGTGTGACCTTGTTGATGATGAAGAATTACTTGAATTAGTAGAAATGGAAGTTCGTGAACTTCTTTCTACTTATGACTTCCCAGGTGATGACACTCCAATCATCCGTGGTTCAGCGCTTCAAGCATTAAACGGTAACGACGGTCCTTATGGCGAACAAGCTGTAATCGACTTAGTTGCTGCACTTGACTCTTACATTCCAGAGCCAGAGCGTGCAATCGATAAAGCATTCCTAATGCCAATCGAAGATGTATTCTCGATTTCTGGTCGTGGTACAGTTGTAACTGGCCGTGTAGAATCTGGTATCGTTAAAGTTGGCGAATCAGTTGAAATCGTTGGTATTCGTGACACTGTTGTGACGACTGTAACTGGCGTTGAAATGTTCCGTAAATTGCTTGACGAAGGTCGTGCTGGCGAGAACTGTGGTGTTCTTCTTCGTGGTACTAAGCGTGAAGACGTACAACGTGGTCAAGTACTTGCTAAGCCAGGTACAATCAAGCCGCACACTAAATTCGACGCAGAAGTATATGTACTTTCTAAAGAAGAAGGTGGTCGTCATACTCCATTCTTAAATGGTTACCGTCCACAGTTCTACTTCCGTACAACTGACGTAACTGGCGCAATCCAATTACAAGACGGCGTTGAAATGGTTATGCCAGGTGACAACGTTGAAATGTCAGTAGAATTAATTCACCCAATCGCAATGGACCCAGGTCTACGTTTTGCGATTCGTGAAGGTGGTCGTACTGTAGGTGCTGGTGTTGTTGCGAAAGTAACT